>NZ_JAADJW010000002.1:0-309575 GCF_010092875.1 Vibrio sp. LB10LO1 | reverse complement strand
CGGTTGATGCAGAAAATCGGCTTAAATCTGTGTCCGGTATTTGTTGACCACTACATCTATGACATGATGATCTATCGCGGTCGATAGTTTGTTTCCCAAGCTCTCTTATTCTCTAACCGCTCTTGCTTAAAACCATGAGCGGTTTTCAATTTCTACTGTTCTTTTTAAAACACCCCAAAGACGAACAAATCATACAAAACCCACCATTTTTCAAACGCCAAAAGCTAAGCATCTATTTTCACTTTAGTTTTATTGGCGCTGATTTTGTCCAATCCGCCGTGCCAGCACGTATTACTAATAAAATTCATAACTAAATCGGCTTGTACATAGCGATATTGCCAGTACCTGCTTACTCTTTAACTTACAAATATAAGAAACACGCCAGTTCATTCATCTCACAAATAAGAGCGAAGCGCTGGCTTTCAAAGCCCAAGTTAGTGAAAAACGCATTCAATTTACCAGGGAAACAGTGATGAGATTAAAGAACACGCATTTCATGAGCACAGGTATAAAGGCGGCTCTCCTCGCCACGATGTGCTTCTCTCCTTTCACTTTCGCATCTGACGCCAAAGTCGACGAGCAATTTGAGGTTGGTAAAGAGAAAGCGAAAGTATGTATGACATGTCACGGTGCTGACGGCATCTCTACCATCGACGCCTATCCAAACCTACGCGGTCAGAAAAAAAGCTACCTGATCTCTTCTTTGAAAGATTATAAAGCGCGGGAGCGGACTAGTGGGTTGGCGGTGCTCATGCAGCAGCAAGCCGACGCCCTGTCTGACCAAGATATAGAAGACATCGCGCACTATTATTCGCAGTTAGGGAACGAGCATTCACCGTCAGATAACGAGCCCCAGCCTTAAACGAGGAGCGTTCTTATGGAACAAACAACTACTCAATACAACACTCAAGTTGTGAAGTATTTTGTTTTGGCATCGCTGGTTTGGGCGATTGCGGGGATGATCATCGGTGTCATTCTAGCGGCGCAGTTGTACTGGCCCATTCTGAACTTTGATTCGCAATATTTCCAATTCGGTCGTCTGAGACCTCTACACACATCTGGCGTGATATACGGCTTTGTCGTAAACATTTTAATGGGTACTTCGCTCTACATTGCCCAGCGTACTGGCCGTTGTAATTTGTTCAACCAGAGCTTGTCTTGGATGGTGTTCTGGGGATGGCAACTCGTTCTGCTCTTGGCGCTTATTACCCTTCCCGCAGGCTATACGACATCAAAAGAGTATGCGGAGTTGGAATGGCCAATCGACGTATTAATCGTCTTGGTTTGGGTGCTCTATGCTGTGCTGTTCTTTGGCACGATTGCCAAGCGCAAAGTAGACCATATCTTTGTAGCAAACTGGTTCTTTGCCGCCTTTATTATCGTGATTGCGATGATCTTCGTCGTGAACAATCTCGCAATGCCCGTCTCACTGATGAAATCCTATTCCGTCTTTGCTGGTGCACAAGATGCCATTGTCCAATGGTGGTGGGGTCATAACGCGGTAGGATTTTTGCTGACTGCAGGTGTGATTGGGATGAACTATTACTTCATTCCTAAAGCCGCTGATCGCCCTATCTACTCTTATCGTTTGTCTGTAATCCATTTTTGGGGCTTGGTTGGCTTTTACACTTGGGCGGGTACGCACCACTTGGTTTACTCTTCGGTACCGGTTTGGGTGCAAAACATCGGCATCATCATGTCACTCATTCTTTGGCTTCCGTCTTGGGCTGGCGCTTTCAACAGTGCGATGACGCTGCTGCAAAACAAAGAGAAACTCAAATCTGACTATATCTGCTTGTTCTTCTTCTCAGCAATCCTTTACTACTGCTTAGCCACTTTCGAAGGGCCTCTGCTTGCCATTCGCTGGTTCAATATGCTGGCGCACAACACAGAATGGGTGATCGGACACGTTCACTCTGGCGCATTAGGTTGGGTGGGCATGTCTGGCATTGCGGTGTTCTACTACTTCATCCCACGTCTTTGGAATAAAACGGAACTGTGGTCGAAGCGACTGATCAAATGGCACTTCTGGCTTGCCCATGCAGGTGTTGCCATTTATGCCATCGCACTTTGGGTGGCCGGTATTGGTGAAGGCTACATGTGGCTCACTCAAAACGAGAATGGTGAGCTAGTATACAGCTTTATCGAAGCCATGAACTTTAAAGCACCATGGTTGTTCTTGCGCTTCTTTGGTGGTGCGCTCTTTGTACTCGGCTTGTTCCTGATGGCATTCAACTTGTACAAGACCGTACGTTCTCCGTCTGTATTAGTAGCGAAGGAGGCATAAGATGAGCAAAGACTTTACGCATTCAGTGATCATCTTGATCATCACCACCGTTGTTGTGGCTTCCTTCTCTCTTGCAGTGTGGGTAGTGCCTAATATCCTGCGTACTGACGACATCGCCAAAGGCAGTTTAGCGAAGCCATTAACCGCGTTGGAGCTTGCTGGTCGCGATATCTACATCAGCGAAGGTTGCCATGTGTGCCACACGCAGATGGTTCGCCCGCTAGAACCCGAAATCAAACGTAACGGACGCGCTAACCAAGAGTCCGATGATATTTACGAGTTCCCTAACTTGTGGGGCTCCAAACGCACAGGCCCAGATCTAACCAATCTTGGACGTAAGTATTCGGACCAATGGCATGTGTTGCATCTTATCGACCCACGCCAAGTGGTTCCTACATCCATCATGCCCGCTTATCCTTGGTTGTTTGAGCAGACTTTGTCTGGTAACGCCATTGGTAACAAGATGGAAACGCTCCGTACGTTGGGCGTGCCCTACACCGACCAAGAGATCTCAGACGCGCGATTACAAATACGCGGTAAAACCAAAGGGGAAGCTCTGATTCGTTATCTTCAAAGCCTTGGTCAAGACACAGCACAGGAGGTGGCACAATGAGCACATTCTGGAACTGGTGGGCAATTGCCGCCACGATTGTCTTCTTCATATTGATGGTGTCTGTCATCGTCAAATATTGGCGTAGCAACCATAAAGCAGACCAAGACCATACCATCGCCTCCTTTGATGGCATTGATGAAAAAGACGCACCGCCACCCAAGTTACTGTTTGCCAGTTACGCGGTCGCCTTTCTGTTGTCAGCAGGATACCTAGTGTTATATCCGGGCTTGGGCGAATGGAAAGGTTTGGCGAATTACGATCAAAGTGACGATAAACTCAGCGCACCGTCAACGACGCTTGATGAACAATTTAGGCAAGTTACGGACACGTCACTCGACGCATTGGCACAAAACAACGATATCGTCCGCTCTGGTCGAATCCTGTTTCAAACCCATTGCGCCGCTTGCCACCGAGACAATGCTCAGGGCCAAAAGCACTTCCCTAATCTGATCGATAAAGAATGGATGTATGGCGGCGATGACGATGCTCTAATTCACTCTATCGCCAAAGGTCGTAACGGCGCCATGCCAGGCTGGGTAGAGGTCATGAGGAAAGACGAAGTCGATAAGGTTGCCTATTACCTTGCATCCCTTAATCAACGTCACAGTGACGTACCAGAAGTGAAAGTTGAACTAGGTAAGAGTTTGTTCGTCGAATATTGCTCGTCATGTCATGGTGACGGCTCCATAGCAAATCAACAAACGGGCGTGCCTGATCTATCAGACAGTGTCTGGCTACATGGCGGGAGCATCGAGGAGATTCAACACACCATCAATTACGGTTTAAACAACTTAATGCCTGCGTTTGAAAACCAACTTTCTGAGCACGAAATCCTCGCTCTGGGTGCCTACATCCGTAAAGCGGGTGAAGAGCAAGAGCAGAAACTCGCAGCGCTTAATGCTGAGTCAGTGAAACGCGGTGAGTACCTTGCCCATGCTGGGGACTGTGTGGCTTGTCATAGTGCTGAAGGTGGCGAACCTTTTGCGGGCGGTCTACCGTTCGTTACCCCATTTGGCACCATCTACTCCACTAATATCACGCCCCATGCCAGCGCAGGTATAGGTGAGTATGATTATGATGACTTCCGAGATGCGCTTGTGAAGGGTAAAGGCAAACATGGTTACCTTTATCCTGCAATGCCCTACACGTCTTATCAATACCTCACTGAACAAGACATGACGGATTTGTGGGAATTCATGCAATCTATCCCTGCGGTAGCTCGTCGTAACGATGAAAACCATATGATGTTCCCATCTAACATCCGTCTTGGTTTGCTGGGCTGGAATATCGTCTTTATGGATACCGACCCAATCGACTACAGCTTGCCTCAAGAACTTGAAGGACACGTAGAAGATGTTGAGAAGTGGCAGAAAGGCAAATATTGGGTAGCAGGCTTAGGACACTGCTCAGAGTGCCACACACCGCGTAACATTGCTCAAGCCCTAATTCCTGAGCGTATCTTCCAAGGTAACTTGATAGACGGCTGGAATGCGCCTGACATTACCTCAACAGAGTTGTACGTTGGTGGTTGGGATGAAAAGACGTTGACCGACTTCTTACACACTGGTCATTCAGACAAAGGCACCGCGTTTGCCGGGATGGCGGATGTCGTGAAGAATAGCTTGAGTTTAATGACGCGTGAAGACATTGAATCCATGTCCTACTACTTGCTCAGTGGCGATGTGAACAACTTTATTGCCGCCGACGCAGTACCACTAGAACCTAAAGGGTTCGATGACGACGCCTATCAAGATCCAATCTACACCGTCTACAAACAGACTTGTGGCGCTTGTCACGGCAACGATGGTAAAGGGCGAGACCCAATAGCGCCAACATTGCTAAATAACGGCATCATCATGCACAGCGACCCGTTCAACACCATTGCGGTAACTGTGCGAGGTTTGCAACCTACCTACATTGATCCAGAGCGTAATTTCATGCCGATGGCGAGCTTTGAGGACATCCTCTCCGACGCGCGTTTAGCAGAGTTAATTACCTTTGTGCGTAAACACCTCGGAGACCAACAAGAAGCAGTTACTGCCGCTGACGTACAGGAAGTACGTGAGACGCTAGAAGCCGCTGGATACGCAGGAGGGCTGCATACAACGCCTGATATGTACGATAGACGCGATAACAACATCAACATCCGCTAGTTACTGTTGAGTTGAGTTGTTGCCGAAGAAAATTGTTGATGAAGCGAATTGTTGTTTAAACGAACTATTGCTATTTAAACAAACTATTGTTGAATTTCGTCCACAAAAAAAGCCCTTTCCAACCGGAAAGGGCTTTGACTTAGTTCCCAAAATTTTTGCCGTTTTACAGCAGTTCCACCGACTGTTGAGCGATAACCCACTCTTCATTGGTAGGAATAACTAGTGCTTTCGCACCAAGTAACTCAGATGTAGCAACAACACCTGCGTTACCAAATCGTGCATCTTCGTTGCCTTTCACATCTTCAACGAAACCAAGCAGTTTTAGGTTGCTTAGGATTTCGCGACGGATTGGCATAGAGTTTTCACCGATACCGCCTGTGAAGATGATGCCGTCGAATGAATCAAGAGCAGCAAGGTAAGACGCAATGTATTTAGACACACGGTACGTGAACACTTGGAATGCTAGAGCAGCGCCTTCATGGCCCTCTTCCATCGCTTCCAAAATACCGCGTGCATCGCTTGTTAGGCCAGACACACCTAAGAAGCCAGAAGCTTTGTTCAATGAGTTGAACACTTTCTCTTGAGACCAACCTTTCTTTAGAAGGTACTCAATGATGCCAGGGTCTAGGTCACCACAACGTGTGCCCATCATTAGACCAGACAGTGGCGTGAAGCCCATAGATGTATCTACAGATTCGCCGTTGTTGATTGCACAAACAGAAGCACCGTTACCTAGGTGAACAGAGATGAAGCTCGATTCTTCAACCGGCTTGTTAATCATCTTCGCAGCTTCGCGACTTACAAAGTAGTGGCTAGTGCCGTGGAAACCGTAACGACGGATACCGAAGTCTGTGTAAAGTTCTTTCGCGATTGCACCTGTGAATGCACGTTGAGGCATTGTTTGATGGAACGCAGTATCAAACACAGCAAACTGAGGAAGGCTTGGAAACGCTTCAACAGCAGCACGAATACCGATAGCACCTGCAGGGTTATGTAGTGGAGCAAGATCCGCAAGTTTTTCGATTTCCGCAGTAACTTCTTCAGTGATACGCACAGTTTGAGTGAATTTCTCACCACCGTGAACGATACGGTGACCCACAGCAACGATGTCTTGAGCTAGACCTAACTCTTCGGTTAAACCAACCAGCTTACCAATAGCGATCTTGTGATGGCTATCGTCGCCTTCGATTGTAATTTCCTTTTTCTCACCGTTGAATTTCCAGCTCATACGAGCGTCTGATAGACCAAAGCATTCGCCCAGACCACTTAGCACAGCATCGCCTGATTGAGAGTCGATTACTGCAAATTTTAGTGATGAGCTACCTGAGTTGATCACCAGTACAAACGAATTAGACATGAAATAGTTTCCTGTTGTGGAGCAGAGGTTTTGTAATTGCGCTTCCGCGCTGCGTACTTCTTGTTTGTGCCTTCTATTATTCAATAATTTTTTAATCTTTCAACTATCTTTTAGTGTTAGTTATTTAGTTGGACATTTTTTGTTGATCTATGACAAGTTTAGATTTTATTTGAAGACTAAAAAATATCTGTTGTTACAACAAATGTATGAATACTCATATTTGTACAAAACCAAAAGTATGAGCTACGTTGTTTATTGGGGATTCAGAAGTTACAAACATATCAATAATTCGGAATAATAACGTGCCCACATTTGCCTTTGTACTAGTTATCATAGGTCTACTTTTGCTCTGCTGGGGATGGCAGATGACAAAAAATATTTGCTCGAAAACCGACGTTCCGGGATGGATTGTGCTGTTGGTTTTGATTACTGGGTTCATATTTGCCTATGCTGCTTTTCTTCACGAGATCATTAACAAGCCTGTTGCTACCTTGTTAGAAACGGGGCTTGCGCTACTGCTGCTAGGTGGCAGCATCTTTGTCGTGCTCGTTATCAAATGGAGTAATGATTCGATACACGAGCTACATGCAGTCGCGGAGCGAGAAAAACACAACGCTGTTCATGACGCCCTTACTGGCCTACCAAACCGAAAGTTTTGCTTTGAACAAATCGATAACCGAATCCAAGAAAGCGCCCCCTTCTCTGTCATACTTTTTGATGTAGTCAACTTCAAACAGATTAACGATGCCATGGGGCATTTCAGTGGAGACCAGCTACTTATCCAAATCGGTCAGAGATTACAAACTGAGTTGAGCGGAGACGACAAGATTTTCAGAGTCGGTGGCGACGAATTCGTTATTCTCACCTCGTGTGCTGAATATGGAGCAGGTTCAAACTTAGTTGAACGACTAGATAGTGCGATGTCCCAACGCTTCAATCTCGGTGAATTTCAGGTCTCTTCTCGCGTGGTTTTTGGTTTGAGCACCTTTCCTTTTGATGCGGAGTCAAACGATCTTCTTATCAAGTGCGCTGACATCGCCATGTACCATGCAAAGCGTAATGGGCAGTTAATGGCGTTCTATAACGAAGACATGAACGTCGGTGCCAAATATCAGCTTGAGATTTCCTCTCGAATTCAATGCGCTTTAGAGAAAGACGAATTCCAGCTATATTACCAACCTCTGATCGATGCCCATACCAGCCTTGCTGTAGGGTTTGAAGCGGTAATTCGATGGCGAGATGGTAATGGTAAAAACATCTCTCCTAACGACTTTATTCCAATCGCTGAGCGGAGTAATCAGGTACATAACATTACAATGTGGGTACTAGACCAAGTAGAGAAGGATTTACTGAGCTTAATCGAGCAAGGTATCCGACTGCCCGTACACGTTAACTTATCAGCCAAAGATCTCTCCTCAAACCTCCTTTTCTCAAGGCTTGAGCAGATGCTTAGCGACAACCCCAGCTTTGAGAACCTGATTAGCCTTGAGATCACAGAGACGATGGCGATTGATCGTGTCTTAGAACTCAACCCGCTTATCAACCAAATTAAGGGGCTGGGTATCAAGATTAGCTTGGATGATTTTGGTACCGGCTATTCTTCTCTCTCCCTATTGCGAGACTTACCTGTCGATCAGATCAAAATCGACCGTTCTTTCTTGAGCACTGCAAGCAAAACCGAAGGCACCCGCTCTATTGTCGAGAACACCATCGCCCTCGCCCACGGCTTAGGCTATTCGGTAGTCGCAGAAGGTGTACAAGATATGGATACATTGCATTTCTTGCGCAGCAGAGGCTGTGACATCATTCAAGGCTACCTATTTTGCCCTGCACTGCCGCTGAATGAAGTCATTAACTGGGTAAACAATCACGACGAAGAACAAACTCGTATTCGACGCGCATAAAAAAACCGAGCACTTGGCTCGGTTTTTAAATTCATCTAGCGATTAAGCAATTATGCTTCTTGTGAGCGACGACCACGGCCGTGACCACGTTCACCACGGTGTGCACCACGGTGATCACCACCACGGTTGCGGTCGAAACGACGTTCGCCACCTTCACGGTTACCATCGCGGTTGCCGTCACGGTTACCACGGAAGCCACCTTCGCGACGACCACCTTCGCGACGACCGCCTTCACGACGACCACCTTCGCGGTTGCCATCACGGTTACCACGGTAACCGCCGCCATCACGACGACCGCCATCGCGACGACCACCGTCACGGCGACCACCACGAGACTCACGGAAGTCATCGAAGTCACATACTACAGCACCAACATCTTGTTGACGGATACGTAGCTTGCTTAGTTTGTTCGCAGCGTCTGAAGTCATTGCTTTAGGTAGCTGTACGAATGTGTGACCTTGCGCTAGCTTGATCGCACCGATAGAACCTTTGCCTAGACCTAGTTCGTTTGCTAGAGCGCCAACGATGTCTTTAACTTGAACGCCTTGCTCGCGACCAACTTGAAGCTGGTAAGTATCCCAGTCTTGGTTGTTGAAGTTACGACCGCCGTCACGACCACCTTCACGGCGCTCTTTACGACGTTGCTTGTCACGTTCAATCGCTTCTACCATTGGGTCTTCGCCAATGTAGAATAGAGGACGTTTACCTTGCTGACGCTTAAGAAGCATTGCAGCAAGCATCGCTGGATCGATTTCTAGAGAAGTTTGTAGTTTCTCTACAAGCTCAGCGAACTTGTCTAGTGCTTTGTGCTCTTTCTCTGCTTCCAGTTCAGCCGCTAGCTTGTTTAGACGAGCTTCTGCAACTTGGTCACGTAGAGGAAGTTGGATTTCTTCCATAGATGACTTAGTTACGCGTTCGATAGTGCGAAGCATACGGATTTGGTTAGTGCGAACTAGAAGGATCGCTTTACCTTTACGTCCAGCACGGCCAGTACGACCGATACGGTGGATGTAAGATTCAACATCGAATGGGATGTCGTAGTTAAATACGTGAGTAATACGTGGAACATCAAGACCACGAGCTACAACGTCAGTTGCAACTAGGATGTCGATAACACCTTGTTTGATGTGATCAACAGTACGCTCACGTAGAGACTGAGGAATATCACCGTGCAGTGCAGCAGCTTTAAAGCCACGTGCAGATAGCCAATCAGCTAGACGCTCAGTGTCTTGACGAGTACGTACGAATACGATTGACGCGTCAGTTTCTTCAGTTTCAAGAAGACGAGACATAGCTTCATCTTTCTCTACACCCTTCACTACCCAGAACTGTTGTTGAACTTTATCAACAGTGTGGTTTTTACCAGCAACGTCTACCGTTACAGGATCACGTAGGAAGCGCTCAACAATGTTTTTCAGCATTGGAGGCATAGTTGCAGAGAACAGAACGCGTTGAGCTGATTCAGGAGCGTGCTCCATGATCGCAGTTACGTCGTCCACGAAACCCATGTTTAGCATTTCGTCCGCTTCATCAAGTACGAAAGTATTTACTTCGTCTAGATGTAGACGCTCACGGTTGATAAGGTCTTGAACACGGCCAGGAGTACCAACAACAACGTGAGCACCACTTTTTAGTGCACGCATTTGATCCACGATAGATGCACCACCGTAGATCTCTAGAACTTTAAGACCCTTGATGTTTTTACCAAGGTTTTTCATTTCAGCTGCAACCTGAATCGCTAGCTCACGTGTTGGAGCAAGTACGATTGCTTGTGGTTTGCGTTGATCAAGATCTAGTTTGTTTAGAAGAGGCAGAGAGAATGCTGCCGTTTTACCTGTACCCGTCTGTGCTTTACCCAGCGCGTCAGCACCTTCCAACAGGTGTGGGATTGCCGCAGCCTGAATTGGAGTTGGTGACACGAAACCCATTCCGTCTAGAGCAGAAAGGATAGAATCATTCAGAGATAAATCGCTGAATTGAATAACAGAATCTTGCATTGGGATCCTACTTAATTAAACAAAAAAACAGTCCCATATGCTCTTCCAATTCGATACTGATCCATCCGTTTACTAAATCCGTTCAGACAGGAGCTAGTACAGTACACAACCGCGATAAGCCATTAGGGACGACTAAGGGAGGCGGATTATTCCTTAAATGCATAAAAAAAGCTAGAAAAAATTGAATTACATCACAATTTATTCTCACTAATGGTATTATTCGCATAAATTTCCACCTCTCCCCCCATTCTCCGGAGAGAAAAGCACCAGTACGCTGTTCAATTCATCAATAATTCACAGCGAATTTGTGTGCTTTAGGTAGTAATAATAGTGCGCAATGATTATAGTGTGCCCAATTCCATTGGTAAGTTAAGAAAAGATGTTTCAAGATAACCCGCTATTAGCTCAGCTTAAGCAGCAAATCCAAGAAAACCTGCCTAAAAAAGAAGGCTCAATCAAAGCAACCGATAAAGGCTTTGGCTTCCTGGAAGTGGACAGCAAAACCAGCTTCTTCATCCCACCAGCGTACATGAAAAAGTGCATGCACGGCGACAAAGTCGTTGCCATTATCCGCACTGAAAACGAACGTGAAGTCGCAGAACCACAAGAACTGCTAGAACAAGCCGTAACTCGCTTTATTGGCCGAGTAAAAATGTTCAAAGGCAAGCTAAACGTTGCACCCGATCACCCACAGCTTAAAAAGCTCTCTCTTAAAGCGAAACTAAAGAAAGGCCTAAAACCTGACGAGTTCGTAGAAGGTGATTGGGTTGTTGCTCATCTTATTCGCCACCCACTTAAAGGCGATAACTCCTTCTTCGTAGAAATTTCTGAGAAGATTACCGATGCAAACGACAAGATTGCGCCATGGTGGGTAACGCTAGCGCAAAACGATCTACCAAACTCTGAGCCAGCAGGCATCGAGAACTGGGAACTAAAAGACGACGCGGATCTAGAACGCGTAGACATGACTCACGTTCCTTTCGTGACTATCGATGGTGAATCAACCAAAGATATGGACGATGCATTGTACGCGAAGAAAACAGAATCTGGCGATTTCGAACTCACTATCGCAATCGCAGACCCAACGGCGTACATCACACCTGAAGATGACATGGATAAAGTCGCGCGTGAACGTGGCTACACTATCTACCTACCAGGTCGTAACATCCCAATGCTACCTCGCGATCTAGCGGACAACTTGTGTTCTCTAATCGAAGGTGAAATCCGCCCTGCTATCTGCTGTACAGTAACAGTAAATAAAGATGGTGTGATTGGTGATGACATCAACTTCTTCGCGGCCAACATCAAATCACATGCTCGTCTAGCATACGACAACGTATCTGATTGGCTAGAAAACGGCAGCTCAGATAAATGGCAACCGTCAGAAGAGATCGCGACTATCGTTCGTGACCTATACGATTTCTCTCGCGCTCGCGCTGAGTGGCGTGAAAAGAACGCAGTTGTGTTCCCAGACCGTCCTGACTACCGCTTCGAACTAAGCGAAGACAACGACGTTGTTGCTATTCACGCTGACATGCGTCGTAGCGCAAACCGCCTAGTTGAAGAGTCAATGATCACAGCAAACATCTGTGCGGGTCGTACACTACGCGAGAAATTTGAAACAGGCGTATTCAACACACACGCTGGCTTCAAAGCTGAGAAAATTGAAGAAGTGGTTGAACTGGTAAACCCAGAAGGCGCACTAGAGTTCACTGCTGAATCTATCGCAACACTAGAAGGCTTCGCAGCACTTCGTCGTTGGTTAGGTGAGCAAGAGACCTCATACTTAGATAACCGCATTCGCAAGTTCCAAACGTACAGCGAAGTGGGCAATCAACCTCTTCCTCATTACGCAATGGGTCTTGATATCTACGCGACTTGGACTTCACCAATCCGTAAATACGGTGACATGATCAACCACCGCATGCTGAAAGCCGTCATTTTGAACAAAGAACCGGTTCAAAAACCAGACGATGAAGTGGGCGAAGAACTGGCTCTGCACCGTAAACATCACAAAATTGCCGAGCGAAACGTATCAGATTGGCTATACGCACGTACTCTTGCAGAAGAGCCAAGCAAACAAACGTGTTTCACAGGTGAGATTTTTGATATTAATCGTGCTGGTGCACGTGTTCGACTTCTCGAAAATGGCGCAGCGGCCTTTATTCCTGGTAGCTTGATTCTTGATAATAAAGAAAGAATTGAGTGTAACGGCGACAACGGTACCATTTCTATCGATAAAGAAGTGGTATACAAGTTAGGTGACACATTGGAAATCGTTCTAGCGGACGTGAACCAAGAGAACCGCAGCATCGTTGCAAAGCCAACCCAGGTATTTGCTGATAAACCAGCAACACAAGCAGAAGAAACTGTAAGTGAATAATACCGATTGAAGTTTAAAGGCGCTCAAGTGAGCGCCTTTTTTATACGTCATGCAAGAAAGATAAGAACGAATATGCCGAACATTGAGATCATTCGCTTTAATCACTTCACTGCTCGCAAAAGTGAACGCTACACCGCCACCCATAATGGCTTATATGTTGTTGAAGAAGGCTCACTCATCATTAACCAGCCAAGTGGTGAGCGAATTGAATTAAACGCCGGAGACTTCACCCTTTATAACTCCGCAGACCTACGCAGTGCCGAAGCCAAGCCCGGCGTGTTCAAAGCCGTAGCGCTAGTGTTTGATATTGGCTTGTTCAGCGAGTTTAAATCTGCCCATCCAGGCGTACAGTCAGAAACAGAAGAACGCCGCTTCTACCCTTTTTCTTCTGAAAACCAATCCTCGATTGCAAAGCTTAAAGACACGTTAATTGAGTTAGCGGACAATAAAGCACCGCAATACGCCCAAGGTCATATTGCGCTTTCACTACTATCACTGATGGTCGAATTACAGCCAGACATTCTATCTATCATTGATGACGCAAGCAGCCTCACCGCGTCTCAGAAGGCGATTAAGTACATTGAGAAGAACATCGAGAAAGACATCACATTAGAAGCGCTAGCAACGCACATGAGCATGTCTATCGCGACCTTGAAACGCAGACTGGCAGCAGAAAACCTCTCGTTCTCGCACATATTGAAGGTGAAACGCATCAACCACGCAGCAACGCAACTGCGTGTGTCACAGAAGTCGATTACTCAAATTGCATTTGAATCTGGCTTTAAGAGTGCCGCACACTTTAGTACCGCGTTTAAATCGATTTACAGCATTACGCCTAAAGAGTTTCGTAGCCAAATTGCGAAGTAACGCATGGCATGGCACGAAACGGTGACAGGGTTAACGGATAGAGGATTAACAGATAGAAACTGTCGTTAGTCCCAAAAACACGCTTGAGGATCGCTCTCTAATTCGGCGAGAAGCACCTCAAGCGTTTTACTCATAGGTAGCCTTTCGTAAGGTACCCACACCAGATCTTCTCCACGATACGTTGGCACGTAGAAACACCAAAGCTGAGTGTTGGCATCAAACAGGATTTTAGCAATGGGAGACGTATATTCACTGTGCTGTGAATCAAGCAAGAAGTGCGCATGATAAAGCTCAACACCGTTCTCTATGGGTTCGTACAAGCATTTGCCTATCGCTTCTACCGGCAAATTGACATTGCGCCTAGCGCAGAGCGTTTGAACCAATTTGTGCAGACGACTGGTCGCCATTTGAGACACGGACATGAGCCTACTCCTGATATGTTGTTCTTAGTATATACCCAAGTACCTGAGAGAGGCAGAAATCACCATCGAGGCATGCGCTCGCTCAAGGCTAGAATAACACTCCATTTAACGACGAAAAGCTAACTGCGTCACCTCTTGTGTTTCAAATCGCTAAAAGCCTCCCTTCGCATATTATTGATAGCTATCCGTTTAAAGCGAGAGCAATCGATCATTCACTATGGATATCGATACACATTCACAAAAGTGTAACCTGAACGAAATATGATGAGCGCTGCTTTATACCGTATTTGGAGTTCAATATGTTACGTCTTTCTGTGGCGACCTTACTAGCCATGGCTCTGTCCCTTCCTTCTGCTATGGCAAAAGAAGTCAATATTTCCGGTTCTACCTCTGTTGCACGCGTAATGGATGTATTGGCTGAAGAATATAATAAAACGCATTCTGACGATTACATTGCCGTACAGGGCATTGGTTCAAGCGCTGGTATCACGATGGTGAACAAGGGCGTGGTTGAGATTGGAATGAGCTCGCGCTACTTAACAGAAAGAGAGAAAGGCGAAGACCTCAACGTATTCCCTATCGCTTACGATGGTCTTGCTGTTGTTGTTAACCGCACTAACTCTGTCACTAACCTTTCGGAACAACAACTGTTTGATATCTACAAAGGTAAAATCGACAACTGGAAACAAGTCGGCGGTGCAGACCAACCCATTGCCGTGGTAACACGTGAAGCATCTTCCGGCTCTCGCTACAGCTTTGAAAGCTTGCTAGGCCTCACTAAGATCATCAACGACCGTTTAGTATCGGACATCAACCCAAACAACCTAGTGGTAAACAGCAACAGCATGGTTAAAACCATTGTTAACCACAACCCACACGCTATCGGCTTTATCTCCGTCGGCTCAGTGGATCGCTCAATAAAAGCGATTCAGTTTGAAGGTACTGATCCAACCGCAAGCAATATCGCCAACCACAAGTACAAACTGGCTCGTCCTTTCTTAGTTCTGTACAAAGTAGATGGTTTGGATAACGCAGGCAAAGAGTTCGTGAAGTTCCTGAAATCGGAACAAGGCCAAAAAGCGATTGCCGATTACGGCTACACACCCGTGAAAAGCTTTAACCAATAAAACGCAAACATAAAAAAAGAGAGCCAAATCCGGCTCTCTTTTTTGTTTGAATCTTTGAATTCGATTAGAAGTGCAATTGAATCACTGAAACAACCACAGCACCAGGTCGACGCACACCTTCGATTTCTACTTTGATTTCACGCTCTATCTCAAGACCTTTCTTAATTGGCGTGATTTTAGTTAGCGTACTTGATGCACGAACGTTGTTACCCGCTTTCACTGGGTAAGGGAAACGCACTTGGTTCAGACCTAGGTTCACCACTAGCTTCGCCGTTGGGAACATTGGGTTTGATGGGTCAACAGAGTCTGTCAGCTTAGGTAATAGCGCTAGCGTTAGGAAGCCGTGTGCGATCGTCGTTTTGAATGGAGACTCAGAAGCCGCACGCTCAGGATCCGTGTGAATCCATTGCATATCTTCAGTAACAGAACCAAATTGGTTAATACGCTCTTGAGATACATGAATCCAATCACCCACGTGGATCACTTCACCCACCTTGTCGCTTAGCTCATCAAATAGAACTTGCGCTTCTGGCTTAAGCACGATCGGCTCAGGTTGAGGGATCACTTCTTCGTTCACAGCAGGTTGCTGGTGATCGCGTACTTTAGAAAATAAGAAGCTGCTTTGTGCTCGACCTAAGAAGTCACTCCAGTAATCGCGTAGCGTTGGAGACATCCAATTCATAAACTCTGATTGGTGAGCAGAAATCGCACCAACTTTGTCTTTAAATAGATTCGTGACTTTCATAAAAACCCTTAGATAAATTCAGCACAACTGGCTATACCAGTTAATTTTGAATTAGTTCACAATATGTTGCAAACACTTTCGGGCGAACACATGTTTGCTCAAAGTTATTTAGTTCTTACTTTTCATAAGGATAGAAATAAAACACTATTTTATTAAGTAACCACAACATAAAGTAAATACTCTACAAAATGCTGTAACAATCGCCCTTTTGGGCATTCCATCGCACTGCTTCCTTCTTTAGGTGTGACCACAAAACAAGCAATCAGTTCTTTTTCATTAAAACAATGCTTTACAACGTTTCTGCCTCACCCTATTATACGTCCCGCAACGGAGAGATGGCTGAGTGGTTGAAAGCACCGGTCTTGAAAACCGGCATACGTTAATAGCGTATCTAGGGTTCAAATCCCTATCTCTCCGCCATATTGTTACGGGAACGGGAACTGAGAAATCAGTTCCCGTTTTTGTTTTTGATACACAGGTAAGGAGGAACATTTTCTTTCCGCGTACCACTATTTTCTTTTTTCTTCCCACTCCACTGTCACTTCTGACACTAAGCTCTTGAGCAGCCAATTGGCATTTCCATCATCAGACTGAGTCAGAGTCTCTGCAAGCTTAGTACAGAACAGCTTTGCCTGAGGAGCACCGAACTTAAGCAATGGAACCTCCTTAGGGCTCTCTGGAAGTCGACTTACATCAGTTCTGAGCTTCGTCAGAGATTTTTCTTTTTCTTCGATGAAACGACCTAAAGTGGTGCTGTGTGGCTCTGACGCATTGTCGTAATGCTTTTGAATGAAAGTAAATAATTTCTTCTCTTCCTTTTCCAATAGGCTCATAAGTCTTTTTCGTTCTTTAGTCACACTTGTAAAGCAATCTGCATACTTTGCTCTAACATCCTTGCTGATATCTAGTATGTTCTTTGTTGTAAAGACATTATTTACAAGAACATCGATGACCTTTGCTTCTATCTCGGTCTTTGGAAGTGGTTGAAAATCACAGGAACCTTTTCCATTTTTAATCTTTCCTCCACAGTCATAGTACTTTTAGCGCCCTGATTTGCCGGACATCATAACTAGGTTAGATTGACACTTAGGGCATTTTAAAATTCTAGACAGAAGATATTTGTTATTACAGTCGAACGGAGTACGATTCTTAAGCTCTCTTTTTACAAGCCCATCTTTTACTGCGTTAAACATTTCTTCGTCTACAATGGCTGGTACGGGAATGGTAATGGGCGTTCTATTAATATGCTTAGAATGCTTTCCAAATACGAGACGACCAATGTAGACGGTGTTATTAAGGATCCTGCTGATAGCATTTTTTGTCCAGCGTGTGCCTCTTTTGGTTACACCTTGTTCGTTTAGCTTAATTGCAATTGACTTTACTCCAAGAGGTTTAGTTGATGCGTTACCACGAGCCCAATCGAATATACGTTTAACCAAATTAGCTTCTTCCTCCTCAATTTGAAGTATTTTCCTATGACCACAATCTACTTGTTCTATCTTTACTGATTTGTATCCAAATGGGATAGTTCCACCAGTAAAGTAACCTTTCCTTGCCGTATCAAAGAGTCTGTCAGTTACAGTTTGCCCATTAACCGCACTTTGATGCTGATTCATTGCTGCTAAAATGTTAGACATGAACTCAGTCGATGCATCCCAATAGACTATATTCTCTCTTACCGATATAAGCTGAGCGTTACTTTCCTTTAATTGTCTGAGAAGCTTCGACTGCTCTTCTACGGATCTAGTTAACCTTGACAAGTCATAAACAACAACTGCATAAACTTGCTGCCCTTCTCGGTTTTCGTGAGCAACAAAGTCTAGCATTGCTTTCAATTGTGGTCTGAATCTACCACTGTAAGCACGAATTCCCGCGTCGACATAGTAATTAACGACATCATATTCGTTTTGATTACACCACCTTTCAATGGCTTTGTTGCTTAAATCGATGGAACTAAATCTAGAAGCTACGATCTGATCGGCTACACCCATCAATCGTCGTAGCCTCATGCCTAAACCTCGTTACAAAACAACTAACTGGAAGCAGTACAACAAAGCCTTAATCAACCGTGGTTCTCTGACCTTTTGGATTGATGAGGAAACGATAGCCGAGTGGAAGCAAAACAAACAAGGCAAGCGTGGTAGACCTCGCCGATTCAGCGACTTAGCCATTACTACCGCACTGATGGTGAAACGCGTTTTCTCTATGCCATTGAGAGCGCTGCAAGGTTTTCTAGACTCAGTATTTAAGCTGGCTAACATCCCGCTTGTTTGCCCGCACTACACCTGTATAAGCCGCCAAGCTAAGAAAGTTGAGATTTCATTTAAAACCAAAACCAGAGGAGCAATACAACATCTGGCTATTGATGCCACTGGCCTCAAGGTTTATGGCGAAGGTGAATGGAAGGTCAAGAAGCATGGTACTGAAGGGAAGTGCAGAGTCTGGCGTAAGCTGCATATCGCAGTAGATACAAGCACCCACGAAATCGTCGCAGCAGAGCTGAGCTTATCTAACGTAACCGATGCCGAAGTGCTCCCCAACTTACTCAAGCAGACACGTCGTAAAATCATTGAGATATCAGGTGATGGTGCTTATGACACAAGGAATTGCCATGATGCTATACGGTTCAAGCGAGCGGTTCCGCTTATCCCGCCACGAGAAGGCGCAGCCTTCTGGGAGGAAGGACATCCTCGCAATTTAGCAGTAGGTTGTCAGAAGCTATACGGCTCCAACAAGAAGTGGAAAAAGCGTTATGGCTATCATAAGCGCTCGCTATCAGAGACAGCAATGTATTGAGTGAAACAGTTGTTAGGTGGGAAATTAAGCCTGAGGAACTACAACGCTCAAGTTGGTGAGACTTACGCCATGATTAAAGCGCTGAACAAGCTTACAGGGCTTGGTATGCCTGAAACTCAGTATGTTGTTTAATAATCACTTAATTTTCGGGCAATTTGGTTTTCTGTCCGAATTACGCAACAAAGCCATGCAAGAAACTCAACAGGCCTATTAAATTACTTCTATAGAGACCAATGAGCTGACTTCTCTTTTGTGGCTATGAGTTGTTGGATTGGTTTCCGACAACTCTGTTGAGAGGATGCTCTATTTCTACTTCAATACTCTTCGTGTTCAAGCAAGTAGTGCTTGAGCATGATATACGAATCAATTTATTGACAAAAAATAGGCCTCTTGCCCAGATATCGTCAGATGAAAAAGCAACTTGGTACATAACAAATTCTTTGTAAAATAACAGATGGTTAAATGAGAAAGACAAAGTAAGTGGAAGCTCCAGTTAGGAGGGCAATTGAGCATACAAGCTCAACCAAAGTTTACATTTATGAACTTACAACTAAGTGACCAAGTTTTCGAGTTTATATAATTAAAACATGATCTTATAAAGGAAAATCAACCAAAATTATGGTACGATACGCATATTTTTACACTGCATTGACAGATAGAAACAAGGTTGTTCGAAATGATAAGGTTGCATATGTTCCAATCCGGCTACGGTGATAGCTTATTGGTACGTGTATCAGAAACTGGGAAAAGAAGCGCTAATATATTAGTTGATCTAGGTTTTTGCTACAAAGATATTCTTAAAGAGATTAAGGGGATTTTAGGAAAGGAAGCAATTGATAGGTTTATCATTACTCACTTTGACTCAGACCATATCCAAGGTGCTTGCAGTTTGTTGGAAGAAAACGGTGAGTCTACTTCTCCAGTTCATTTAGAGATCGACCAAGTATGGTTGAATAGTTATCGTCATTTACAGTTTTTTGATCGTTCAGATGAAGAGATATCTACTGTGCAAAGAAAAAGACTCACTGCTTATATCTCCAGCAAAAGTAAGTCTCAATCTAAAGAAGGTAATATCAGCGCGGCTCAAGCGTCACGATTAGCGAGTCAAGTCTACAAAAACAACTATGAGTGGAACACTGATGCTGATGGTAGAGCCATATGCGTAGAAAATATAGATACAGTAACTCTTCCGAACGATATAAAGTTGACAGTACTTACACCAAATGAGACTAACTTAAGGAGACAAGAAAAGAAATTTAGAGCAGATCTTCGCAAAGTTGGATTAACACCTACTAATGATGAGATTTTCGATGATGCCTTCGAGTTGTGTATAAAAGAGTTTGAAAATCAGACCTCACCTCAAGAAAAAAATGTGTCTTACAATAGTAATCGCTTATCCATAGATACAGTGGTTGGGTACTCAGAAGGAGTTGGATATAAACAAGACGATGGTATTGGAAATGGCGGATCAATATCATTTATCTTAGAAAAAGATAGCAAGAAAGTTCTTTTTTTAGCAGATGCTTACGCTGAAGATGTAATGAGAGAGATTAGTAACTTATATAAAGATACAGAAGAATTTCCAATTTATTTTGATGCAATTAAAGTTTCTCATCATGGTAGTTTCCGTAATAACCCGCCGGATCTATTTAAAATTATAGATAGCAAGAGGTTTTTATTTTCTACAAATGGTAAGCACCCTAAACATACACATCCTGATATAGAAACAATAGCATGTATTATAAATAGAGATTTACCAAATGGAGTAGAAAAAAGGATTCTAAATTTTAATTATGATTTAGAGCATCTAAAAGATCTTGAAAATGAAGAGTTAAAAATTAGATTTAATTACGATATAGAAATCGGAACAGAGGTTGAAATATCTTGACTGATAGTTTATTAAATAAATCTACATGTAAGATTAGTTGTGGTGATGAGTCTGGCACGGGTTTTTTTATATCCCAGAACAGGATATTAACAGCGATACATGTGATAGATGAAAGTTTTGAAGAAGAAAAAGAAATAGAAGTTTCAAATTGTTACTTAGATGAAAATACACATACTGCTAAGTGCATCTATCACGATATTCATGCTCATATCGCCATTATTGAAATAAATGACACTTATCAAAACGATTATTTTTTAGAGCTTATAAATGCAGATATAATAAAAGATGAGATTATATCTATATATGGATACCCGTGCAATTTTGACGGTGAGTTAGTAGGAGAGCCACTAACTGGGAAAGTTTTGAGATATATCGAAGATAGTGAAGCTACAATTCATGACGTTAGTATTAATATTGATGGATTTGACACTAACACTGACTATAGCGGATTTTCTGGATCTCCTGTTGTAAATGGGAAAAATCAAGTACTATCATTTATTAGATTTAAAAGTGAACGATATTTAAGTGCAATTAGCATTAAAAAAGCAGCTTCTTTTCTCGGAGAAAGCGGTATTTCCGTTTCTGATGATGAACTCAAGTCATTCAGTAGTTATAAACATTTAGCATTTACTGGCTTTGAAAATTTAAAATTGGCTTGTGAAAAAAAATCCGAAAAGCCATTGAGCGTCCACACCCCATTTAATATTCTTCAGAAAAAATCGAACGATATGTTTTATCCTACCAAGATGGAGTCGTTTGAGGACATAAGAGCTTACCTAAAGAATAATCGAAACATTGATAAAGAATTATGGGTCGGTTGGACCAAGTTCCTTACATATATTCAAATATTGGAAGGTAATTTCGAAAACATTGAAGACGTCAACGTAAATATAAGTTTGGAAATTCTATTTAAAACTCTCGGATTTATAAAGAGAAAGAAAAGTAAAGATTTCAAAGTGAGTGTTGATTTTATGTTTACTGAACATGAAAGTTTCATAACAGTCGCGTCTGAAGTTTTGCAACATCAAAGAAACTCTGAAGAAACCAAAGGCTCAATTTGTACTGTGCTTAATTCAAACTCCATCGATTTTGGGATAAAAAAAATAAATACAAGAAATGTGATTAGTGACATAGGAATTCCTGATGGTTCTGGTCCCAATATTGTACGACCTAAGTCAGGAGTTGTTAGCCTTCGACAGCTAACTGATTTAGTGATTATGAGTGACAATATAGAAGATGCCAAATCAAAGTTGAAAGGAGCCATTGAAGATGCAATTAACTAATGCCGACTATATTATAGATAGTATCAAAGATATGGACAAAGAATTTTGCTTTGATAATTTGTCATGTTGGAAAAAACAAGAATTAGATTACAATATATACATATTTGTTATTCAATGTAAAAATGAGCAAGAGTTAAGTAAAGTATATTCCAATCTTAGAGATTACATAGCTTTTTACTTTCAAGGTCAGTTACTCACAAAAGATGTAGAAAGGTGGAATATTTACCAAGTCCATCTAGTAGAAAGTCAGGTAAGTAAATCGTTAGAGTTAATGATTGAACAAGACAAATACTCAACAAGAAAGATAGTTAAGTCAAATTTGGGTCAATGGCATAATAGTAATGAAATCAACACTCGTCTCTATAAAGAGCTGTTTGAATTCGATGTCAAAAAGTCCAATGTTCCTGAGATACCGCTAGAAAGTAGATTGGATGATGAAGACCTAGATACGTTAAGGTTAGTTGTGCAATTTTCAGAAGGCGAAACAAAACAAAATCTTGATCTAATGATAGAAGAACTTAATAAATGAATAAAATAAAATCAATTGAAGTTCGAGACTTTAGGGTATATGAAGGTACAGCGCGGTTCGAATTTTGCGATTCTAAAGGTATTGCGAACTTAGTGGCTATATATGCTCCAAATGGGTTTGGAAAGACTTCGTTCTTTGACGCTATAGAATGGGCTTATAGTGATAAAATCAACCGATTAGAACAAAGTGTTTTAAAAAAGGAAGTTAAGGGTGATGATTTTTCTATTAACGATAAAATCGTGTTAACAAATAGGAGTAGTTATAGAAAGAGCAAGAAATCACGCGGAAAAGTTACGATTGACACAGAAAATGGCCTATTGATTAAGGAAGTGTCTGTAAGGAAGAGAAATGGTGTTGATACAAAAGATGATTATAGAGCAGGCACTATCAGCGGATTCTATACGAAGGAGCAAATTAAAGATCTTCCAAGCACTAATATATTAACACATGACCAGATAGATAGGTTTCTAAGGCAAGAAACGCCAGAACAAAAATTTGCGGTATTGCAAGATTTTTGGCCAGAAGGTAAAAGAACTTTTAAAAAATATAAAGATATTAAAGTTTTGTTATCCCAAGTCGAAGGTAAATCCAGTGAGATCACTGCGGAAATAAATAGTTTACAGAGTCAAATCGACGAGTTGTCTTTGTCCAGTGACAGTTCCATTCTCATAGAGCAACTTATAGAATCAATCAACTCTAGGGACTATTTGGCTAGCAAATTTGAATTTTCAGATAATCGATTAGGAAAAGAACAGTATGATACCCTATTGTTTAATAGTTCTTTAAACAAGAAAAAAATCATAGAGGCTATCGAAGAAAGTAAAAGAAGAAGTAGTCAATTAGTATGGTTAAACGAAAACTTTGAAGTTTACAATAATAAAAACAATGAGATGTCCTCATTAGTTAAAGGCATTGATTTACTAAAATATCGATTAAGTTTGTTTAGAAAACTTAATCAACTTAACTCTGAGATTACAGCTGTCAATAATAACCTCAATGAGTTGCAAAAAAAACATGATGAATTCCAAATTGTCTTCAATGATATTGATGAAATTTTGAAGTCAAAAAAAGATATTGGAAGCATTAACGCAACTATCAATAATTCATACAAAAAAATCAGTTCTATCAATATCAACCTATCCTCCTATAATAAGTGGATGGACAAACTTAGTAGGTTCGTCATCGAGTGTAATGAGTCTTTATCTAAGCTTAGAAAAGATAAAGACATCATAGAACAAAACTATCTAGAGTTTTTGAAAAGAAAAAGTCAAAAAGAAAACATAGATAATAAGATCAAAAATTCAGATCTAGAAAAGAAAGAAATACTAAGTAAGATCAAAGAACTAGAGTATCTAAAGGTTACTTTTACTTCCGTTTGTTCTCAAAAGCAATGGGAACATGATGTTCTTTCTAATGATCCACTTTTCCAGACAAGTCGAAGTAAACTAGTTGAACTAAATATTACTCTAAATGATTTGCGTACTGAGTTAGAAAAGAAAAATATCGAATTCAACACTGCTGGAGAGCTCTCAGAAAATTTGGACAAAATAAAAGTTTGGGGTGAAAAATATATTGCTTCGACAAGGCAAGATAATTGTCCCCTATGTAATTCTATGTTCTCCAACTTTGAAGAGCTTTTGGCTCAGGTTACACAGAGCAAGGATGATGCACTAAAAATAACTGAAAAAAAATTAAGAATTGAAAAGATCAAGCTTGAGTCAGATGCTGTTGAGAATGATATAAGGGATACAGAAAGCTCTTTGGTCTCTATGATTCAAGAAAAAATTGAATCAGTTAATTACGAATTAGATGATTTCAACAAGCAGCTTGTTCCATTAAACAACTATAGAGTTGAACTTGAGTCTCAGATTTCACTCATAACTTCAATAATTAATGAGAAAATATCATTTTTCAAATTTTATGATTTAGATGCAAATGATATCAATGAACATACTGTTTCAATATTAAATGCTAGTATAGTTGAAAATATACATACTAATACCTCTAAAGTGGAGCGTGTAGAGAAGATATTACATAACTTGCGAGAAAAATCAGATTATAAGCATGAGTTTAAATCCAAGTACGAAAGCTTAATATCTTCAAGTCAGAACCAAAAAGATATAATTACTTTTAATGACAGTCAGAAGGAGTCTTTAAATTTAGCTAATAAATATCACCTAGATATTGATGAAGACAGTAAAGTAAGTTTAAAGTTACAAATAAATTCTATTTCGAAAGAACTAGCTGAAAGAACAAAGGAAAAAGACACACTGTCGGAAAAAATAACTTTGGTAAATGATGAGCTTGAGTCAGATGAATCAAACTTATCAGAGTCTTCAATTTTAGATACGTTGATAGATAAGGAAGCGTTTAGATCTAAATCTGATAAGTATATCTTTGATTACCTAGAGCGCTATCAACGCTGCAACCTTGAAGGCGAACCAGAAGAGGAAGTTATTTCTCAATTTATTGAAAAAGAAGGAGAAACTAAAGAGTATCTCGAAGAGAATATTAATCAATTAGATTTGTTTGAAACACATGTTGAGAGAGCTATCAACCAAAATCTACGCAGTGAGTACATTAATAAGCAGGAAGCTCTGCGCGAAAAATTGCAACCAGTAGAGGCCGCAAAGATACGCCTAAATAAGTTGATATCTTCGTGCATGACATATATGCAAGAAGGAATAGATAGTTATTTCAACAAAGAAGTAATTAACAAGATGTATCAACGTATCGAGCCTCATCCTAGCTTAACAGAAATAAATTTTATAGCAGAAATTGGTGACAGAGGCCCTAGATTACTTATATCTGCGAAAGGTGATAACGAAGAAGTTAACCCGGCTATCTATCTAAGCGCGGGACAAGTCAATGTTCTATCATTGAGTATTTTCTTAGCAAAGGCTTTCGAGCATGGTGGAGACTCTATTAGCACGATTTTCATGGATGATCCTGTGCATAATTTGAGTGACATTAATATCCTATCCTTTATTGACTTGTTGCGCAGCCTAACGTCGACTCATAACAAGCAAATAGTTTTGTCTACTCATGACGAAAAGTTTTTCAAACTAATGCAAAATAAAATTCCAGAAAAATACAATAAAAGCAGATACATAGAGTTGGCTGGTGAAGGAAAGCTCAAGCCCTTCGCTGCCGTCTGATCATTTAACAGACGGCTGTTTTTTCATTTTCATGTGAAGATCAGCCGTCTGTAAGTTACAACTTTATTTGGCCTCTACGAATAATAGCCTTTTCATAACTATTCCTTTTTAGTTTAACGATATGATCTAACTTGGACTTGAATAGGATTCTTTAATTAAGCTCCAATTGCAGACTTATCTTATTGAAATAATTGATCTTACTGACTTGCAAATACTTCAAATTCCCAGTACCCATCTTCGTCCCATTCGCCCCGCCACATTTAGAAAGCCCGTTGAGAAATCAACGGGCTTTCGTCGTTTTAGCATTTGGAAAATCACGGGATTTCTAAATCCCTAGTCGTGTACGCCCCCGGCGCTCCAGCAATGACTGTCCTCTTTTAATCTCTTCTAGATTTGCCGACCAAACTCGTACTTCTCGTTATTGTTGAAAATATCTGTACTTCCCCCTTTCTAAGCAGGCGTCAGACTTGCTATAACTAGACACAACATAACAATAAATCATGGAAGACAGACACAATGCCGATTCAATTTCATCAGCTTAATGCAAAGGAAAACACTTCTACCCTTTCTATTAATGATTGGCGGATTGAAACCGGGGAATCTTGGGGCATATTCAGCTCTGAAGGCGATATAGGTTCAATGCTTGGTGACTTGTTGTGTGGTGAGATAAAGCCTGAATCTGGTGAACTGAACATTGATGGTTACCGGATTGCTCAGGTATCTCTCTCTGAGCAACAACGACTGTTGGAACTAGAGATAGAAAAAGACGACACCGATTTTCTCGACCGTATTGACCAAGGGAGTTCCGTTTATCGCTTGATTTATGAAGCGTGTAAAGATGAAGCCCTCACGCAAGCTCTGATTGAAGACCTCGACTTATCGCATTTAGCAGAAAGCGGATTCAGAGTGCTATCAACGGGTGAAACACGACGAGTCATGCTTGCAAGAGCACTCGCGGTAAAACCCGATCTGGTGTTGTTAGACAATCCCTTTACTGGTTTAGATGTCGCGCACCGTGCGTCATTAGCAACGTATCTCCAGACACTCTCTCAATCGGTACAAATGCTGATTACGTTTTCCCGTGAATCTGACATGCCCGACTGGATAGAACGTATTGCGCTGTTCAATGGTGGCAAGCTCGATAGCACCATGGACCGACAGAGCTGGGATCAGCACCCTATCATTGCACAGATAAAAGCGCAGTCAGAAAAACAAAGCGAGGAGATGATGGCGCTGATTCGTCAGCATCAGCACTCGACGCATTTCGACAACCCTATCTTTGAGTTAAAGAACGGTAAGGTGGAATACACTGAGAAAACCATTTTCACCGATTTGAATTGGCGTATCGATAAAGGTCAACACTGGCAAGTTAAAGGCCCAAATGGCTGCGGAAAAAGCACATTACTAGGCCTTATCTTTGGTGATCATCCCCAATGTTACAGCAACGACATCCACATCTTTGGTAAAAAGCGTGGCAGTGGCGAGACCATTTGGGAAATTAAGCAGCACATTGGCATGGTGTCTTCGGCGTTACATCTCCAGTACCGCGTGAACTGCAGTGCATTAGAAGTCATTCTGTCGGGCTTTTATGACTCCATTGGACTGTATTCTCAACCAAGCAAAAAAGAAATCAACATCGCGAAAGAGTGGCTGACGATTCTCCATATGGCGCAAAACGAGAAGACCTCCTTTAAACAACTAGAGTATGGTCAACAACGTTTATTGCTGATTGCTAGAGCGATAGTGAAACAGCCTACTCTGTTGATTTTGGACGAGCCTTATCAAGGCTTAGATTACTTAGGGCGAGTTCTTGTGAAAAATACACTAGAGCTAATCGCGAAAGAAAATCTAAGCCAACTCCTCTACGTTTCCCATTATCAAGAAGATGGCTTAGACAGCATTCAAAACTATCTTGAGTTTAAGTTCGATCAAGCGTCTCAATGTTACAAGGGGCACATCGAATAAACGTCTACTCTCTATTGCCAACCACTTCGGCATAAGGGAGTGGCTTGGCATAGAAGTAACCTTGGTGAATGTTCACCCCTAACGCTTTTAAGTGGTCCGCTTGCTCTTTTGTCTCTACGCCTTCTGCAACCAACTCAACACTTAAATCGCCAGCCAGCCTGACTATGGCGTGTAATACTGACGAATTAACACTCTCAATCCCAATAGTGTCGACAAAGCACTTATCGATTTTCAAGTAATCGACCTTCATGTGCTGTAATACGGCTAAGGCGGTTTGCCCTGTACCAAAATCATCGATAAGCACTTGAATACCGTGGACTCGCAGAGCAGCGATATGTTGAATGGCGTTACTGTCTATCAACTGCCTTTCGGTAATTTCAATCCCTAATTCGACGTTGTGTTGTTTTAAAGTACGATGAATGTTCTCAATTTTTCTTATCACATGCGAATCAGACAAATAACCAGGCGGTACGTTGACGCCCAAATGTATCGACTCTTCCAATTTAACTTTTGAGAAGTCTTCGCAGGCTTTATCCAACACAAAATCGGTTAGGCTTTCTACCAACCCACTCTCTTCTGCCACAGGTACAAATTCATCCGGTGAGATAAAACCTCTCAGTTTATGCGGCCATCGAACTAATGCCTCATAACCAAAGACTTTGCCTGTTTGAGCATCCACTTGAGGTTGATAGTAGAGCTTCAATTCACGCTTTCTGATTGCTTTTTTAAGCTCAGAGACCATGTTGCGCTGTGGATCGATAAAGCGACGGACGAGGAAAATGAGGAAATAGAAAACCAATAAAATAGGAATGGAAGACAGTAAGTATGAAAAGCGTTGTTGCTCGACGTAATAGTCACTGGCCTCAATTAACCCTTCATAATCGAAACTGGTGGAGTGGTTGAGCGCAACTTCGTTCTCACCATCTTTCGTCGAATCCATTGGTGCAGACTCATCGCCAACAAAGATTGCAGTCCGCTTAAGTCTCAGGTCATTACGGTAGCCTATCGTGGCACCAAAATAGTCTCGGTCGACAATGGTGACCGCTTGATATTCTGGTTGAGCTTCACTCTTAGTGCTCAAGAACAAAACCTGATCTGGATAACCATTTACATGACCAAGTGACAAAGTCTCTGGGCGATACATTTGGATATAGTCATCTGCAGGACGGGATATCGCGCCGAGCTTTGATGAACAGATAATCTGATCGCCTTTTACAATCAGCATCTCATCGATGTTACGTTCGAACATCAAGTTTTGTTGTAACGCTTCACAGCGCTCAGGACGCAGCAATGCTGTGCGATTCTCAGTTTCAATCTGATGAAAGATCTCATCTGCTACTTGGATGTTCTTATCGAGAATATGGTCAAGGTTTCGTTGAATACTTTGATGCGCTAAGTAGAGCACTTCTGCCGCAACTAACGGTATAGGCAGAAGAAAAATAATGGCTTTTTTCAAAAGCTCTTTCTTTATCATTTAAATATTGTCTCTTCTGAATAAAATTAGGTAGCGAAAGAGTAAGTAATGCTTTTCTATCAACTACTTATTAAGGCTCATTACTAAAAAGCACGACCACACCAATCCATTGATTGAGTATGGTTAACAAAACACAAAGCAGCAAACATAACAATGACTTATTGATATGTGGCTCATTTCAGAGACGGAGTGTATCAACTTTCCTTACCCAAACGCGATCCGTTAAGAGAAATTCACACAAAATTTTCCTATAGACTCTCTATTTTCAGCACTGCTGCTCGTCTGGTTCTAACGTTTTTCGTATTGCGTAAACGCGAATGGCCTCCTATCTCAAGACAGACGCGAACCTTTGGGCTGAGACAAACAAAATATTAATAGGCCACTTTCTCACTCTATGAGAATATCCATTTCTAATTATTTTCCTTTTCTCAGCTATTAAGAATTATAGTTGTTGCCTATCCATTATCACGTTACAACACGCTCATGACGACAAACAAAGCCAACGCTAACCAAGTCAACGAAAAGGCGCTGCAGTTGCTAATGCAAGTCGCAGTTAGTCAATTCCCAGTCTCTGCGAAAACGCTCAGTGAACAACTGAATGTGCCTTTAAGTAGTCTTTACCGACACTTGAAGCTACTCAAAGAGTGGAACTTGATCGAAGAAAGCGTACACGACAAAACTTTTGTAGTTGGTCCTGCCGCCCTGCTGTTAATGCACAGCTATGAAACCGCTCAACACGGTTTGGATATGGTGGAGACCATTCTTGCTCGATTGGTTCAACAAACGGGTGAGATGGCGGCTTACATGGTGCCTTCTGGCTATCGTGCGCTTTGTGTCAGACAAAAAGAAAGTATGCAGGCGCTTCGATGCAGCTACGTCCAGGGTCAAAGTCAACCATTGCTTCGTGGCGCCTCATCTAAGGTGATGCTGGCTTTCATGCCTCAAAGCCGTTGCGAAAAAATCTTGCGTCATTTTGGGCAAGATCATCGCCTCAGCGAATGGGAACAGGAACTTAGCACCATCCGTAAGAACGGATACGCTGTTAGTACATCAGAAATCGATCCTGGTGTATCTGGCATCAGTGCCCCAGTCATGAAAGGAAGTAAATTGATTGGCGCGGTCTCGGTGATGGCTCCAGCTCACCGAGTCGAGAAGGATAAGCAGCGTATCATTTTGCATGTGTTGCAGGCAGCGAGGGCGTTGCCGCCAGAAAGGTAATTCACCATGTTGAGCTTTTTCAAACGTTACAAACTTCATCGAGCGAATAAATCAATCCATCACTACCCTTTTTCTTTTATGACGGTATGTGAGCATTTAGCCCCGATGAGCCATGGAACGTTTGAATTAGCTGATCAGAGTCTTGAGAATGCCAGTGACTGGCTTTACCAACAGCATGACCAAGGCTCTGCTGCAAACCTTGGCCACTTTTCTCATCATCAAATTGAGACCGGCGATTTTCAAGAAGCATTGAGCTTGTCTCTCTCACGTCACTCAGTACCCGTCGTTTTGTCAAATTGCACCGAGGCAATGTTATCCATGCTGCCTGTTGTGGTCAGCAACAATGACGAAGTTGGGATCATCCATATCGGTCACAAGATGAATCTTGACCCAACACTCGAACCACGCGTCGGTTCTGCATTCCATTTTGCCCTCTCGCGATACCAAAATGTCCGTTTGTTCTTTGCAGGCACAAGCGAACAAGACACAAAACAAGAAGCATGGGAATACGCAGAAGATCAAGGCTGTGACTGGGTAACAGACCGTGAGTTTACATTCCGTTTCCGAAATCATTTGAAGCAGCAAGTCGGCAACTATCTTGATCACTGTGACCAAATCATAGTGTCGATTGATTTGGCCTCACTGCTCACTAAGAATCACCTTGATGGCACACCAGCACTAGATATTCAGATGGTGCTGCGCATGATTCGCTTGTGTTTAGTATCAGGAAAAGTAAAAGCGATTCAATTAGTCGGAGACCGAGATCGCCTTGTGTATTCGAAGCAAACTAAAGCGATTCTTGAAGAGTTGTACCAAATTGCCCCCTTGATTGACCACGCGGCTTAACTTGTTTTTAAACGGATAAAGCCACAGCCTTGTTGTGGCTTTGCCTTGAACACTCCAAATCACTCTTTTTACTTACTTTCTAACAAATTATTCCACCAAAAGTGTGACGCACTTCAGCCCAAGGTATTGAACTAAGATCACATTCAAGGTCTAATGCTTACATATGAACTTGGTACAACATACGAAATAAAAAACAACCACAGTTCAATAAGTAAGCGTGATAAAAAACATTCGCTAAATCATATTCTGTGAGTCTATTACTCACTTTCGCTTGGTGCCATTAAGTTCCACTAAATTTAGGACACTTGATGATGCGCTTTTTCAGCATTTTAAGTACAGCATTACTCTTCCCAGTAATGGCAGAGGCAAAAATTTATGACCTCGCCGATATCGCCACTTTGAATGAAATCTGTGTGGGCGACACATTCAAAGTTCAGGGAACCACTTATACCTGCTCCAGTGCTATTCGTATCCCAGAAGGCGCTCATATTGAAAACTCAACTCAGCCTCAACAAACTGCGACCATCGTTGCCTATGGCAATGTCTTGCTCAAAGGGCAAAATAATATTGGCTCTGAAACAACGCCAATCAACATAAAGACAGAAGGCGCAAACCTAGAGATCGTCGTTGAAAATACAGGCCAACCGAGTCAGATAGTTGGTAATTTGACCTCACATGGTCTGCTTTCTATCGAAGATACGATTGTTTTTGGTGATATCAAGAGCTCTGGTGGCAGTATATCGCTTAAAGGGCAATCAAACTTTGTCTTCGGTGATATCCATGCCTTGAGAAAAGTTGAACTTGAGCAGACTCAGATAGAGGGCGACGTTTATGCAGGTTCTTCTAGCTCCAACATAGTAGATACTTCCCTATTAGCTAAAGACAGCGTCGTCAATGGCAACCTGACCAGCAATGGTAATATCAAGTTAGTTCAAGCAAAAGTTTGTGGTGACTTACAATCAATCGGCCAACACATCTCTTCAGAAGGTGGGCGAAACCTAATTGTTGGTAACACTAACGCATTCTCGACAGTAGACTTTAAGAATATAGATATCTTCGGAACCAAGAATTTAACGGACAGTGTTAAAGGTAATAAAGTCACCATTGATGCCATTAGTAACGTATACGCTCCGGAGTTGGCGGTAAATTCATTTCAGCAAGCCTCTCTCCAAGACACATCAATATGTGGCTTCATATACTCCGCAGTACCAGTCGCAACGGTCTCAAAAAACTATTGTGGCTTCGACGACTTAGACTGTACATATAGTAATCAGTTGCCTAAACAGTGTCCTATGCCGGATGAGATTCCGATATGTGATATTACCCCCCCAACCGATGATGACTTCGACCTTGTCGTTACACCGGCAGAGGATATGGCACTAATGTGTGGTGACGAATTGCCTCAGTTTACTGTAACCACAACCAATAATGGTGAAATGACAAGTGCTCAAGTGTTGGCTTCTCTCTCTGATCCTGACCTATTCACCCTTGAGATGGTTGAAGGAAAGCAGAAGATTGATGACAACAACTTTATCTCAAAAGATGACGGTACGCTGATAGTAAAAGTCGTTCCTAACAACATTGATGCTATCGCTCTCGATGCAAACTATACCCTCACCTTTACCATGGTGGATGACACAAACAAAATGCAGACTGTGCAGTTTATGTTTACGCCATATATGTTCGAAGCCTACGCAGAGGACCTAAGTAGACTTAAAGAAATCCACGTCATTGCTGGTAAATCACAGACCGTGGACACTCGCTTGTTGGCGTGTGCAACTACCGGTGAACAAGTCATTGCAACCAATTATGATGGCAAACCGCAAATCACTCATCCTCTGATCAAACCCGCAGGTGGCAGCGAAGGCAACTTCAGTTATTCTGCAGATTTTAAAGACGGTCTCTCGAGTCACGGCTTAATCACGAATGAATCCGGATTGTTCTCTGTAAAAATGTCCGATAGGTTCGAGTGCTCAGGCTTCGCAGAATGTCCAGATGAAGGCTCCGTATACGTTGAAGGCACATTTGATGTGAAGTCTCGACCATGGACCCTAGCTATTTGTGACGGTTCAACCGCACTGGCTTCAGGTACTTCGAAAAGTGGCCCTGGTTTTATTGCCGCTGGAGAACACTTCTCACTGACCGTTAAACCCATCATCTGGCAAAGCGGTGGCTCTGTTACCGGTGAAGTTAATACAAAGAGTTATTGCAACGCAGACGTTACTCACAACTTTATGTTAGAAGACGCGCCCGCGGCGAGCATCGTCATCAGCAGTAAACAGAAGACACCGATCGAAACCGCAAACCAATCTGAGAAGTTGCTGGAAAGTACCTTGTCACTCACTCGTAGCCATACTGAGAGTGAGAACTCTCAATACACCTTCTCCGGCTTGTACTGGGAAGAAGTTGGCAGCCTAAAGATCAAAGCCAGTTTAAGTGGCCAGTACCTTGATATGACGGTTAACACTGGCTTTCGAAATGTGGGTCGTTTCTACGCCAAATACTTTAAGGTGAGGGAAGCGGAATGGAAGTACCCGACGAAGCAAAACTTCATCTACATGAATCAACCATTTGAGGAGGTACGTTATGACGTGGTTGCCCTCAATGCGGAAAAACAAGACATCGAGAATTACGTCTATTTCAATGCCAGCCTCCGAGAACATTTCCATTTGGGTGAATTGAGTGACTACGTCGATCGCTTCATTCCACCAGCAGCGCACTCGGTTGAGTGGAACTTGGTGGGCGACGCAAGTGTCGGCACGTTCACAATCAAAAAAGCCAGTGGTAATGCAACTTGCGATAATAGCCCGTGTTGGGAGAAGGACGAGACGAATGGTCAGTATCCAGATGGTCCATTCAACAAAGACTCCAATTCAACACAGAGTGAAATCGGCCTAACTCACACAAATGTCGTCGACGAAATACACTTCTTTGATGACCGACATATCTTAGAACAGCAACCGGATATCCGCTTTGGTAGGCTCAACTTCAAAGACGTTGGTGGCAACCAAGGCATGACAATTAAAGTACCTCTGGATGTCGAAGTCTGGCAAAACGGCCGCTTTGCGACCAACTTTGAGGATAACGCGACCAAAGCAAATGGTGAGCATCATACTCGTACGCCAATTTGGTCCAACTCGGCCCCTAACAACACTTTGTTATCTGGCGAAGGTTCGATAATCGCTGGCAGAACCTATGGCATTGTTGCCAGCCAAGTCGACTCAGCACGAGAGCAAGTTCGCTTCCATTTGGATTTGAGCAGTGCGGGGAATAACTTACCTTGGCTTAAGTACAACTGGGATAAGAGTGACGCAGACGAAGACAACCCACCAACAGTAGTAACCTTTGGCATCCATCGTGGTAATGACCGCATTATTTACCGCGGAGAGCCGAATTTTATTGGGATGAATTAGAACCTTCGCCGCACAAAAAAACGCCCCTCACGTGAGGGGCGTTTTATATTTTGTTCAATTATTTAGAAGAGCGACGCGCTTTCAAGCGTTTTACCATGGCTAAGCGACGCTCTGCAGAACCTTGGTCTGTTGCCGATTGGTTCGGGTTGTTACGACGGCCTTGGCGGTTCTTGAATGCAGGCTTTGAGTTTAGCTTCTCAATGTAAGATTCACGCTGTTTTGGCTCGTAACCAGCTAGCTCGATACGACGAATGCGTTGCTGGATTAGGTTTTCAACCTGCACCACTGTTAGCTCTTCTTCGCGGTTAACAAACGATACAGCGTGACCTTGTTTACCAGCACGACCTGTACGACCGATGCGGTGAACGTAGTCTTCTGCTAGGAATGGCATATCGTAGTTCACTACGTGTGGTAGATCTTCAATATCCAGACCTCGAGCGGCGACATCTGTTGCAACCATTACACGAGCTTTGCCTGTTTTGAATTCTTCTAACGCACGACGACGAGCGCTTTGTGCACGGTCACCATGACACACAACGGCTTTGATGCCATCTAGCTTAAGCTCTTTCACAACATCGTTCGCAGTTTCTTTGTAGTTTACGAACACCAAGACTTGCTTCCAGTTCTTACGGCCGATTAGCTCAGAAAGAAGCTCTGTCTTGCGCTCTTGATCCACTGGGTAAAGTACGTGAGCAATAGTTTGTGCCGTTGTGTTTGCACGTTCTACTTCGATGCGCTTTGGCTTACGAAGGATGTCTTTCGCCAATAGGTTCAGCTGGCTTGATGTTGTTGCTGAGAACATCATGATTTGAGGGTCTGTATCCACATCCATCATGATTTTACGTACAGCATGGATAAAGCCCATATCAAGAATACGGTCCGCTTCATCAAACACAAGAAACTCGATGTTCGCGACTGATACGTTACCTTGCTCGATGTGCTCTTCTAGGCGACCAGGCGTCGCAACAAGAATATCCACACCACCTTCTAGCGCTGTCACCTGAGAAGACATCTTACGGCCACCAAAGATCGCCGCAACCGATAGGTCTGTGTATTTAGTGTATGCTTTGATATTGTCCGCGATTTGCTCTGCTAGCTCACGAGTAGGCGCCATGATCAGTGCACGTGCCGTTTTGCGAGATGCGCTGCGACCGGATTCCAATAACTGTTGAATCATAGGCAAAGAGAACGCGGCAGTTTTACCCGTACCCGTTTGTGCCGTTGCAAAAATATCATGACCTTTACGGGCCATTGGAATCGCCTTCTGTTGAATTGGCGTTAACTTCTCATAACCGCATTCTGCCAGAGCTTTAACCACTTCTGGCGCAAAACCTTGAGATGAAAATGACATTGAGCGTATTCCTTAAACAAATCACTAAATAGCTATAAAAATTTTAGCGGTGCACTATACCCGAATTCCAGTGATTTATCTCACTTTTCTCATGCGTTAGCGTAAAAACTCATGGAATTACGCACCACTCGATTCCGCATTCTTAATTTTATGCGTGCTTTTCCCTTATTGGATGAAGAAATACTGGTTTTTTCCCGACTTCTTCGCTTCATACATCGCCATATCCGCTTGATGCATTAATTCATCCAAAGTGCAGTTTGTCTCTTTCGCATAGCAACCACCAATTGAGGTCGTGACTTGATGGTACACATCAGGGCGAACCTCGATCGGGTCTTGAATCAATTGAATCAAAGACGACGCGAAATGTTCTGGATCTTGCATATGTTCTTGACTGCTCAACAGAATAGCGAACTCATCGCCCCCTAAGCGAGCAAGAAGCGCTTTACTGCCAAACACTCGCTGCATCACGGACGCGACGTGTTGAAGGGTCTTATCGCCCGCCGCATGGCCGTACTCATCATTGATAAACTTGAAGCTATCAAGGTCAAGGTATATCAAGCACACCTCTCTACCCGCTTTCAAACATTGGGCTAAAACCTCCGATGCTTGGCTTTGAAAAGCGGCTCGGTTAACCAAACCAGTCAGGCTGTCATGATGCGCTAAATAGTAAATGCGTTGGTTGTCCGAAAACGCGCGAAGCTGAAAGCGTGCGATGAAATAAGCCAGAACAATGCTCAGCACCACACCCACTTGCATTAACCACTTACGTTCATACTGCGAGTTACAGATCTGTTTTCTCTTACTAAAATCGACGTAAGAAACCAACTTCCAAGCTGTCGAACTGTTTTCACTCACATGGTAATCCTGAAAACAGTATGGGTTGATGCGATCCACTGCCCCAACCGATTCAATCGTTATAATGCCCTCATCCGTTTCAATTTGTCCGGATAGCGTATTTCGAATTTGATCGGCTAACTCTGGGTAATCAGCGTAAATGGTTTCGCCTTGTCGATCGTCGTACATGAACGCAAACTCAGCCTCGCGGTGCTCTTTATTGAACAGATAGAAACCATCTCGATTGAGTAGCATGTAGTTCGTGCCCCTATCAAGGTTGAACAATTGCATGCCTTCCATAAGATACTTCGCCAGGTAGTTCACCACCACGATACCGCGTTTATTGCCACTTTCATCTAGCACGGGCGTTGCTAGCCGGATCATCGGCTTAACGGGCACTTCAATCTGCCCGTGTTCCATATTCAAATCCAGAGGCGAAACATAAATCCTGCGACAACCGAGTTGAAGCGCTTCTGAGAAATAGTAACGATGACGTTTGTTTTGAAGTTGTCCTTCAGAGACGACTTGGGATTGGCCATGATTAAAGTTGATTCGCACAACTTCATTGCCTTCCAAATCAATGTAGCGCAACTGGTCGTAAACTTCTTTTCGTTGGCTTACTGCTTCTAGAATCGAGCTTAAACGAGAAAGCTGTGCACTGCGCTGCTCATCCAAAGGAAGATCGGTAATCTCATAAACTCGCTTTGCGGACATAATGTCAGCCAACAATGCAGTCTCGCGGACAACCGAACTCATCACCCACTCGATGTATTGCTTCTTGCCCTGTAACAACGCTTTTTGTTGCACACGAATGTTGCTCTTTTCCGCTTCTTCAGACGCAGACGTATCGTAGTGAATGATGGCACCAAACACCGCAACGAGCAGGAAGAAGATCACAACAAAACGCAGGCAGAAGAACTTAAGTTTTGAGAAGGTTACGGCAGGATTCAAGCGCTCTCCGGTTTCTTATGCAGTAAGAAAACCAGTGATTATAGTGACACACATCACATACAGATAGATTTATGACGATGATAGTTTTCTATCGTCTCAATAATGAAAAGCAATCAAAAAGGCCCGAGCATTTGCTCAGGCCTTGTTCAATCTTAGTGGGCGTCTATTCTGAGATACCACAAAGCTTAAGTAGAATCGCTTCCAACTGATCCCAAGGCATCAACTGAGAATCAATCACCTCAAGGCGTGATTCGAAGCCCTGCAGGCTCATTTCATTGACTGAAACCACACCATTAGCAACGTTAAACGCGTAGCAACCTTGGTCAGTGTTCATCACCGCTTTGACACGTTCAGCCGTTAGCTCAGACAGCATAGAGAACAGTTGATCAAAGTTGAACGAGTATTCCGCGCCAAACAACCAACCGCAGCTGAAGTAGCCCTGTCCTTTATTCTCTTTACGGATAAACGCTTCACCCGGTGGCAGTTGGAATTGAGGCTCTTGGTGAGCGTGATCATGATGATGCGCTTCAATATGAGAAGAGGCACTGCCGTGCACACGCTCAATGTCCAACACTTCAATTGGCAAGTCACCGTCGTGAATCAGCTTGCTGAACACTTTCGAAGGCGTTTGATCAGTCACCCAGTCGTTGAACACATCGATATCGTGGCTTGTACACAGGTCAACTTTGCTTCCGATGACCACATCTGCGCTATCAAGCTGGTCGACAAAGTTTTTATTAGAAAGATACTTCTCGTTACTTAGGTTACGCGGGTCCACAAGCGCAATCGTTGCTTTAAGATCCACGTACGGCTGGTACTGCTCAGAGGTTAGTGTCGCAACCACTTGCTTTGGATGGCCCAAGCCCGTTGGTTCAATAAGAAGACGATCTGGGTTCTGGCGCAACAAAGCCGTGATACCAACAGACATAGGTACGCCTGCCGTGCAGCACATGCAGCCACCCGGTACTTCTTTGATCATCGCACCTTGGTCAGTCATCATCGCACCATCGATACCTATCTCACCAAACTCGTTCACCAACACCGCCCAGTTTTCATTTTCTGGTTTGTTTTTCAGTAAGTTCAGGATTGTCGTGGTTTTACCGACGCCAAGAAATCCCGTCAGTATATTAGTAGGTACTCGATGTGACATGCTCTTCTCCGACAAGCTTGTGCTTTAATGCTTGTCCAAAGTATACGGAGAATGTGACATGCTTCAATGCTTTTTATCGCGAGGGTCTAAGCCTTTATGCAGCGCTTCTGCTTTTGTCTGTTGAGCTTGTTGGTAATAACCTAACGCATCGGCATTTGTGACACCAGAAAGGTGCATGCTGGTGTGAATCACACAAGTAAAGAACGCGACAATCGCTACAAGGATAGGAAGCAGTCCGAGGGTGTTTTCAAATTTTAAAGCGGCAATAGCCAAAGCGAAAACAACCGCAGAGGAAAGCGCAATGATCTTACTTCTATTGCTTTTCATGATAGTTCGCCTTATTTGAACGAGAGATCAAAGTGAGTCAGTATTACTTCTCCACTTCACGCCCCAATGCTACTCCTTTTATACTCCACAAAATTTGAGCGACTTAACAGATACAAAAACACCGAGCTCGTTCATCGCTCGGTGTTTGCGTAAAGACTTGAGCTTGTTGTGCTGGTTAACAAATCTGTCCGGCAGTGATCGCAACATCAGATTCGTTATCGATCACGGCTTGAGCTAACAACGCTAACCCTTCAACAATCACATCCAACGACATGGTTGGCTGATTACCGGAAGCGTCTTGCTCGGGTAAAAGAGGAATATGCACAAAACCATGTCGAACCGATTTATCGCGTAAATAATGCTGAATGCCATAAAATAGGTGATTACACACAAATGTCCCTGCCGTGTTCGAGACTTGGCATGGAATACTTGCCTTGTGCAAAGCGCTCGTGATCGCCTTAATGGGTAGCGTGGTAAAGTACGCGTCTGGACCATCTAGGATTACCGGCTCGTCAATGGGTTGATGGCCACCATTATCAGGAATGCGGAAATCATCCACATTGATCGCCACACGTTCTGGAGTAATCGCTGCACGCCCAGCTGCCTGCCCTACTGTAATCACAATGTCTGGCTGGTATTGCTCAATCGCATTAACCACGGTGTCGATAGATTCATAACGTGTTACAGGGACTTGGCAAATGATCACCTCACCACCATCAAGTTTTTTGCCATCAAGTCGATTTACTGCTTCTAAAGCAGGGTTGATGGATTCACCACCAAATGGTTCAAAACCTGTCATTAACACTTTCTTCATCGTTCTGTTTTCTCTTGATAGTAAAACTCAATGGTTGAGACTCGAATTTACAATAACTTAGTGTCACAAACCCAAGTATTATCGCATCGCGGCGGTGGTCTACCCAAACTTGTGACTCACATTTGGCGTAAAATTAGAGTCAGGCCCTATCTTGAACTTGCGAGGCCATGTTCTGCCGAGCAAATCCTCACTTGGTTTCTAATGGTAAGTTAGGTAGAGTACGCGACCATTGAACATCTGCAATTCAAAGAGATTGAAGACAATGAACATTGATAATCACGTTATCGAAACATTGGAAGAGCTAGAAGCTTTCCTACACCTGATTGAAAGTGGCGCGCTAGGTCTTGAAGGCGTCGCTGGCGTAGCATTAGCGACAACCAACACAGATGGTCGTCCATTTGTTGCAGTACTAGATGACAAGCATCAGCTAGTTCTTGGCCGTTGGGTTTCTCAACACGTTTACGAACACGGTAAAGACATCGTTCGTCACGGCCCACAGCGCAAGCACTGATCCTGCGTTTAATTGACAAAAAGCTCGCTTATATTGCGAGCTTTTTTTGTACTATCTGTCAGGCATTTCAGCTCATTCCTACAATGCCCGCTGGCTTTCTAAGCTATTGTTCAAAAATAAAAAATAAGCTTGTCTGCATGGTAAGCAGTCGTGACATTTCGCTGACAAAGCAAGCTGGAAAATTCCTAGAATTTATCTCGGAGGCGATTTCTAATTGTCGTTTCCGGACACCATCGCAGAGCAGTTTTCCTACTCGCTCTGTTTGCCCCGTTTAGCCCGCTTGACAGCCTTGGGTTACACGGGGCTTTTTTATTTCTCATCGTGTAAATTGCTGCTGGGAAAATACATGTCAGTGGTTATTCTAAATTAGCACTTCATAGATGACTTTTATGGCGATCTTATAGGGATCAAACTTCACTCAAACTAATTTTATTGAGTTCTGACGAGCATATCTATTACTATCTAAGCAACACTCAAGTAACAAGGAAGGAACCGTAATGTGGGAGTTTATTCAAAACTACGCAGGAATGATTGCGCTGATGGCACTGTTTCCATTGATGATGTTCGTATTAAATCCATCAGAGAACATCGTCAGCTTAATGAAAGAGGTTCGTAGTGATAGCAACGAGAGGATTGCAGTGCTTGAGCAAAAAGTTGCTGAGCTGGAGAAAAAGCTGGAGCAAGGCTCCTAATTTGTTTGCTTGCGCCGAATGTGGTGCAAGCGCCACTCTTTGGTTGGGGCAATTGATAATCGATCTTACACATCTAATGATTGGCCACAGAAGGGGTCTTCATTCTGCTGATACCGTAGCTCGCAAGATTGATGGAGTGTTAAAGGGATTACTTGAGTAGGACAAACACACACACTATCCATTTCGCATAGAATATCCTAAACGATGTTGCGGCAAAGATGAGCCAGTATAGCTCTCACAGGCTTGAAGATAAGCAAGGCTAATAATCAAGCCTGTTAAAGCTAGCTTTTCACTTGAAGGCGCATGTTATAACTCTTTTACAAGACAGTATGTTACATGGCCTTTAGGGTAGTCGGGTAGCTCACCAAAAACTTTATAGCCACGCTTCTCATAAAAAGGCTTTGCTTGAAAGCTGAGTGTTTCAGTTCGCATATAGCTGAAGCCTTTTTCTTTAGCGAAGGTTTCAGCAGCATCCATTAATTTGTTTCCAATCCCCTGACCTCGTGTGTCCTCAGATAACCATAATAACTCTAGGATGCAATAGTTCCAGAAAGCACAAGCCCTAACTCCACCTAATACATTTCCATCATCGTCTTTTGCAAAAGCCGCAAATCTTGTATCTGGCTCAAATACCACATCATCAGGTATGTGTTTCTGATTAAAGGATTGGATGCCTTTACTTATCGTTTCAAGGTCGCTTTTATCTGGAGAAGTGGTGACTTCTATTCTCATTATACATCCATAATTTGGGAGTGATATCGCCCATTATGCACAGATAATGAGGAAATATTAATGGTCCCCTCCTAATTCGCGGTACGAGTAGGTATGAGGAAAAGTGAGGCAAAGCACATTGCTATAGTTTGAAAAGCTAAGTGTCGCTGGTACGGAAAGGGACAAAAGGAGTCAGCCCGACAGCCTGACTCTTTTGTATGAAGGTAGCTGGTATTGCTCAAAAGATTGAAGGGACTTTGGTCGGACCTATCCGTTTGTTATTGAGCCGTTTGTTATTGAGGCTGGTGCCCGGTCTTTTTCACAAACTTTTGCATCGCCTCAGCAAACGTTGTTGTGCCGCCTTTGGCTTGAACCTGAATCACCTTGTACCCCATCTTTTCCAACGCTTGGCGTTCTGCCAAAACAGCTTTGTCATTTTGTTGGCTACCTTGCGCAGGCTGATGGAGGTAACACCCTTCTAACTGGCCATCTTCAACCAGCTGGTGGTGTTTCAGTGCATTGATATCAAAATTCATGGTCATTCTTTTATTTAAAAATGGGGGAGTTGCTGTAGCAGATTACATACGCTTTAAAGGCTTAACAACACTGTCTAAGCCTTCAATTTTTAGTGCGAGGCAGAGTTTTAGCAGTTCGCCTAGCTCCCCTTCTGGAAAACCTTTTTTATCAAACCAGAGTAGGTACTCTTCTGGAAGATCAATAAGTACACGCCCAGCGTATTTGCCGAACGGCATTTGCATTCGAGCGAGTTTAATAAGGTTTTCTTTTTCTAACATATACTACGGGGTCTATTGGGATAAATCTTGGCTAAGAGTAACACCCAAGCGATCGACCCACCAGTTAATTGCATCTTTGGCATCGTCTAAAGAATCAATCATGGTTGAGAAGTCTTTGTTCCCTGCTTGACGATCAATTGCAGCAAACAGCGGTGTATCACTTTCTGAATCACTCACAAGTAACTCCACCGTCGCGGAACCTACATTGGTGTGCTCACCTGTCGTGATTTTTGATATGGTAGAAATCCCCAAGCCAACCGGCAGAATACTTGAGGTGACAGCAAGGACAGGATTCGGCGTTTCCACATTACTAACGGCAATACTCAAACGAAGTGTTTTTTCACCGGGTTGGTCGACAATCTTTTTGACGGGTGAGATGCGCGCTTTTAGCTGATCGACCATGTATGTCGTCAATTCATTGATTTCTTCATCATCCAGCTCAGATTCTTGAACCACGACCATCACTCGATCAATCACTACGCTGTCGTATTCATCCATTTTCTCTTTCAAACGAGTAGCATCGCGCAAGCCTACTCTGGCCCAAACGAGATCGACCCCACCCTCTGGGCCTGGACGAAAATCTTCATAACTGGTGAATTTCGTCGCACTGACGACAGGACCACCAGCGCATCCGCTCAAGACAAAACCCAGAGATACGACTACCGAAGCTTTAAACAAACGCTCTACCAATGACTTAAACATACCAACTCCTCAAACTTTGAGTATACAGTTTACCATTCCATATAAAATTGACCAGTATTTATTCACTTAATGGATGTTTTGTTGAATCACGGATTGAGCTTCCCGCAGCACAATTTCATGTTAAAGTACGTCGCTTACTGGAAAGTACTACGAGAAAAATAATGAAGTCACCTTGCCGCGCGGCCTGTAAAAATAATGGCGGAATCTGTTCTGGTTGCCACCGAACTGTGGAAGAAATTGTGCAGTGGAAAGATAAGTCTGATGCTCAACGAGACGCCATCATCGAGCAATTGGTTGGGAATGATTCGACCCACTCTTGCCCTGAATGTGGCACAAATGCGCACTGCGATATTGCTGCAGGGAAAGAAACGTGTTGGTGCTTTGATATTGAGATCAGAGATTTACCACAGCCAGAGGCAGGACAGCTTTGTTTATGCCGTAAGTGTTTGGAGAAAAAGCCAGTCGCCTAGTTAGTCGCCTTTTGCTGACTGGCTTGTCATTGAAATCGAGACTATTAGCGCGCTATTTCTGCGCTAACGCTTGGGATTCAAACTTCACGCCATCCCAGCCCGTCACCATAAAGTTACGAATGTTTTGATGGTCGTTGTTCTCTGGGTGCGCCAACACATCTTCTCGGTAGAAACGACCAAAACACGCCAACGTTGCCTCTTTGCTTAAGTTATTCAGTTGACCAAAAGCGAAGATCTTGCATGAACCGTTGTTCTCACCTGCATTATTCTGCGTTTCACCATTCACAAAGGCCGCTGGCATAAACTCATAGTTCGCTTCAATTACTGCCATTGTCGTTTCAAATTCAACTGTCTCTGGTGATGCCGCTAGCGCATCCAAAAATTGTTTTAGTTCCATTATTCCTACTTCCTAGTGTCTTTACTTTCCCAAATAACATTGGATAAACAGTGACACATTTGTTTCATAAAAAGCCAATACAAGGGTCATAAATCATACATATATTCAGAGCCTTGTTTAATAACACTTCAATCAATGCGCTATTCCTCACTGTGTTAGTGAATGAATAGATATCTACTTTAGGTGCATTGAGTGACATTGTATCCGTTTAATAAGGAAATATCATGACCACCCCATTTAAGGCAATAGGCGTATTGGCTCTATCTTCACTTGCCATCGCATGTTCATCTCAACCTGACGATTCTCTCTCTTCGTTTGCAGCCCAATGCAAAGCGTCGGTAGCACCTGTTGCGGGAGAGGCATCCATCCAAGGTTTGACCTTTATGGGAACGTCTATCGCTGAAGCACCATTCGACACATCATCAGCAGAAATCGTTCAATATGATGCGTGTACTGACAAGCTTTACGTGGTCAACGCTCAAGCAAAGCGTGTCGATGTGCTTTCTATGGATGACAACGGCGCACCAACACAAACCGCATTCATTGATCTCAACAGCGCGGGCGAAGCGGCAGACGTTGAAATTGGTGCGGCAAACAGCGTTGCAGTCTTTAATGGTTTAGTTGCTGTTGCGATTGAAAACAGCGATAAACAAGCAAATGGTATTGTTGGTTTGTACCGCTCGGATGATTTGTCACTGATCACCACCTTCCCTACTGGCGCACTGCCGGACATGGTTGGCTTCTCCAAAGACGGCAGATACATCGCAACAGCAAACGAAGGTGAGCCAAATGGTGACTACAGTGTCGACCCAGAAGGCAGCATCACGCTGATCGACTTGAGCCAAGGCATAAACCAAGCAGAAGTCACGCAGATTGGTTTCAATGAGTTCGATGGAGCACGTAAGTCTGAATTACCAGCTGATGTTCGAATCTCTGGTCCAAATGCTACGGTGGCGCAGGATCTAGAGCCGGAATACCTCACCTTTGCTGAAAACGGTAAAATCTACGTTGCACTGCAAGAGAACAATGCGATGGCAATCGTAAACCCTGAAAGCAAATCGGTAGAGAAGATTGTCGGTCTGGGCGAGAAATCTTGGTCTGACTCGAAACTGGATGCTTCAAACAAAGACAAAATCATTGGCAACTTTAAGAACTATCCTCAACTGGTTGGCCTGTACATGCCAGATACCCTCGACAGCTACTCCGTAAACGGTAAAACGTACATACTCTCTGCCAACGAAGGTGACGGTCGTGAATATGGCTTCAAAACAACGCAAGCTCTGTGTGACCAAGCGGACTTTAAGTGGGATGAAGACGATTACCTCGGTACAGATGAATATACTTCTGAGCAAGGCACCTGTTTAAGCCATGTTGATGAAGTGCGCGGTAAGAAGCTAAAAGTCGCAACAGATCACCCATTGGCAGAAGCACTAAAAGACAACAAGCAACTCGCGCGTCTTAAAGTGATCAAGCCTGAACAAACACTTTCTGCGCAAGACAATGTTCAAGCCTTTGGCGCACGTTCATTCTCTATTTGGGATGAAAACGGTGAGTTGGTTTTCGATAGTGGTGACGATTTCGCAACCATCGCATTAATGAATGAAGGTAAGAACTTCAACAGCACCAACGATAATAATGACAGCGGCGATGACCGTAGCGACGACAAAGGCATTGAGCCAGAAGCGATTGAAGTGGCACAAATCAATGGCCGTCACTACGCGTTCATCGGCTTGGAGCGTCAAGGTGGCATCATGATTTATGACATCACAGACCCGAAGCAAGCGCAGTTCCTGCATTACGTAAACCGTCGTGATTACAGCCAACCAGTTTGTACAGAAGTGGAAGATGGAGAATGTGCGAACAACACTTACAATCCAAAAGCAGGTGATTTGGCGCCAGAGTCAATCAACTACTTTGCTCGTAACGGACAACACTTTATCGCGGTTGGTAGTGAAGTGTCGGGGACGACGTCTGTGTTTCGAATTGAGCTTTAATACCCACACTTCAAGAGAACAAACTTAAAAGTAAAGCGCCCGAAATTCAATCCGGGCGCTTTTTGTTTATAAAGATTGAGCATTGTTTGAGAGTGAGATTCCCGACTCGCTCCTTCGTCGCTCTCGAGAATGACGGAAACTAGCTTAGCAGTTCACAACGATACTAGCCTACAAAGTGGAAAAGCTCTCTTCCAGCTCCAAGTAGTACCATCACAACCAACGTCATTCCGACTATCTCTGAACTGTACTTTCCAATGCTCAATACACAACTAAAGAATTTGGAGAAATAAAAGTTCGAGTTAACAGAAGGTACCATCCTAGCAAAGACCATTTTGCAGTTCTGAGTAACCCCATCGCCACCAACGTCATTCCGGAATCGAGGAACGAGATGTCCGGAATCTCTCTTTAATCACTCAGCTTTACTCTTCAATCGCCAATGCATCGCACTTCGAAGCACAGATAAAGTCGTTCTTATGCAGACCTTTAATAGAGTGGCTCCACCAAGTGATGGTCACTTTGCCCCACTCCAACAAGATAGATGGGTGATGGAATTCATCTTCTGCAAGCTCAGCAATCTTGTTGCTAAACGCCCACGCTTGTTTGAAGTTCTTAAACTTGTAGACCTTTTCAAGTTGAGGAATCTCATCTCTCTCAATGATCTGCCAATCAGACAATTGCAGCAGCAAAGACTGTTGTTCCTCTTTACTAAGTGCAATGGCATCGATACTACAAGCTTCGCATTTTTGTTCATTCAACATGAGCAGGTTCCTTTGGTTCAAAAAGTGGTGGAAGCAATCCGGCTTCAATCGCTAGATCGGCTTGTTTCAATAAATTCAGTTGGCTGATTTGGAAAAGCTGGGACAAATCCTCAATCACGTAGTATTTCGGCTGCATGATATCTATGCGATAAGGCGTTCTTAACACAGTTTGCAGATCGAATTCGCCTCTAATCGCGATGTCGCTTTCCAATGAATAGATGGTTTCTCCCGGAGATGAAAGGATGCCGCCACCATAGATTTTGGTTTTATTACCTTCTCGGACCAAGCCAAACTCGACTGTAAACCAATATAGACGCGCAAGGTACCCTCGCTGCTTTGGTGTCGCAGCTTGTCCAAGCTGTCCGTAGTGCTCGGTAAAGGCGGCAAAATCAGGGTTGGTGAGCATGGCGCAATGACCAAAAATCTCATGGAAGAAATCCGGCTCTTGTAGGTAATCAAACTCTTCTCGCGTTCTCAAAAACGTCGCGACTGGGAAGCGCTTGTTGCCAAGCAGATTGAAGAAACGATCAAAGTCGATCAACGCTGGCACTGGCTCCACTTGCCAGCCCGTGGTTTCCATCAAAACACGATTGATTTCGGGCAGTTGTGGCACTCGGTCTTGGGGTAAATCAAGCAGCTTAAGTCCATGCAGATACGCGTCGCATGCACGGTCTTGAATCACGCTCATTTGTCTGGTTACCAAGTCGCGCCAAATGGCATCCTCTTCATGGCTCCATTCTACCCTTCCATCCTGATCGACGGGTTTTGAATGATACTGAGTCATCGCACATCTCCGTTAACAAATCCTTTACATTAAGCCTATCTACACTCTTTTCACCTTCCAATCCCCCGACTATTTTTCAATCAAAATTTAGGTGTAACATTTTCTTTACATTAACACTTAACGCCTTGATATAACTGGAAAGCCATATTCACTCATTGGTTTGACTTTGTTGAAGCTTCACTTCAGACTGAAAACGTTAAAACTTTGTTATAGAGGGAACTATGCGCGAGAGCAACAGAGTCTGGCATCCGACGGAAGATCGAATCGAGCAAGCCAATATCACGCAGTTTATCGAACACATTAATCGACAGGGTTTCGAGCTCAAAAACTACTCTGATTTGCACCAATGGTCATTGGAGCACAACGAGCATTTTTGGAAAGAGGTTTGGCAGTTTTGTGACTTGATTGGAACGCAAGGAAATACAATCAAAACGCAAGGTGAGAGCCGCTGGCAATCGCCTATGTCAAACCGTGACACCGTGTGGTTCCCTCAAGCACAAGTTAACTATGCAGAGAATCTACTCAGCTTGGCAGAGAAACAAGCCGATGAGCTGGCAATTTGGTTCGAAAATGAACGCGGAGATAAACAGACCTACACATGGAAAGAGCTGTGTAATGAGGTCTCGAGCGTTCAGCAATGGTTGGTAGAGTGCGGCATCAAGCAAGGTGATGTGGTTGCAGGCTATTTACCGCATATGCCACAAACCGTTATTGCAATGCTAGCCACCACCAGCTTAGGTGCAACTTGGACGTCTACCTCTCCTGATTTTGGGGTAGAAAGCGTCATCGAGCGCTTCGGGCAAGTGAAGCCGAAAGTCCTGTTCACCTGCGATGGTTATACCTTCAGTGGCAAGACCTTCGATATGTCGGAGAAGAACCATCACATCGCGGATCATCTTGATGGGCTAAAACAAGTGTGTCAGATCGGTTACCTCAAACCGAATGTGTTTGAGTGCGACGTTTGTACTCACGATTGGCAAAACATCATTAATCAGTATTCCCCTGCTCCGTTGCATTTCACTCGTGTGGAATTCAATAGCCCACTGTTTGTGCTTTATTCCTCCGGCACGACGGGCAAGCCTAAGTGCATCGTGCACTCTGTTGGCGGCACGATTCTTAATCACCTAAAGGAGCATCAACTCCATTCAGATATCCAGCCTAAAGATCGTGTTTTTTATTACACCACATGTGGTTGGATGATGTGGAACTGGCACGTGTCTGCCCTTGCAAGCGGCGCCTGCTTGGTGATTTTCGATGGTAGCCCTGTTTATCCGACACCTGATGTGTTGTGGGATTTAGCGCAGCGTGCAGAAGTAAGTCTCTTTGGTACTGCCGCTAAGTACCTAGAAGCGATAGAAAAAGCCGGATTATCACCTATCAAAGATTATCCTCTCCCTGCTTTAAGAACGTTGTGCTCTACGGGCTCAGTGCTTTATCCAGAGCAATTTGATTACGTGTATCAACACATCAAGCAAGACCTCCATTTGGCTTCCATCTCAGGCGGCACAGACATCTGTGGTTGCTTTGTATTAGGCAACCCTATCTCGCCTGTTTATCGTGGTGAGTGCCAGTACGCTGGCTTGGGCATTGATGTTCAAGTGTTCGACTCACAGGGTCAGAGCGTGAATGAACAGCGCGGAGAGCTCGTCTGCACGAACTCCATGCCTAACTTCCCTGTCGGCTTTTGGAACGATACAGGTGAACGCTACCACAGTGCCTATTGGGACAAGTTCGATAATATCTGGCACCACGGTGATGATGTAGAACGCAGCGCGAACGGTGGCCTCATTTTCTATGGTCGCAGCGATGCATTGTTGAACCCTGGCGGTGTACGCATCGGCACTGCGGAAATTTATCAACAAGTGAATGCTATTGAAGGCATTGTCGATTCTATCGCTGTAGGTAAAGAGGTCGATCGCAATGAGCAAATCTGGCTGTTTGTGCAGACCGCTTCGGGTGTCACTTTAGATGACGGATTAGTATCAGAGATTAAGTCGCGCCTTAAAACGTCCTGCTCACCAAGGCATGTACCAAGCCAAATATTCGCTATCAGCGACATTCCAAAAACGCGCTCAGGAAAGTTGGTAGAACTTGCGGTCAAACAAGTCATAAATGGTAAGGAAGTCGAGAACTTAGGTGCGATTGCTAACCCAGAAGTTTTGGAGGAAATAAAGAGATATTCATTCCAAAGTTAGCGTTATGCCGAATATTTAGCCATACACTCAACAAGAAGTGTGAAACGAAACCGATTTACAGAGTGTATGCATTGCAAGGCTTTGCAACCATATGATTACATTCGCTCGTCTATTCAACAAACTATATAAAATGGATGTAATTATATGATCAGGCGAGATATTTATTGCATGATGTCAGGCTTGGCGCTTGTAGCGCTAACTGGGTGTGGAGGAGGCGGTGACAGCGGTGGCTCAAAAGCTTCAAGCTCCATCTCCATGGCTGAAACCAGCTTCAAGACGGAGTCAAGTGCGTACTACTCAGCTTATGTCGAAGTCCCTTTCCGCGTCAACTACGTGGAAGGTGATGACCTGTACTACGGCGTATTAACCGATACCGGCAACTTACTTTCTGATGTTTTTTTCTACTTCAATGAAGACGGAAGTGGTTATGCATCGGTCACATTCAAAAGAGGTTATGAGATCGGAAACGGCGAAAAATCGACAACTGCGCAGTTTGCTATATGTCATGACATAAACTGTGACAAACACTATTCTGGCTCTCCAATAGATGTGACGTTAACGAATGAGGTTACTCTTGATCAGAAAGTTGAGCTTATTATTCCGAAAATTGATGTTGCAGCTGATTACAGCGAAAGCTTTGTCTCCAAAGATGTTTCAGATGCCATCGCTCTTTCTGGCTCCAATCTCTACAATCTAAATATAAATGCCGACGAAAACAGCTCGGTAATTTCATACGTTTCACCGAGTGTTTCGAATACAAACGTAAACCTTTACATGCAAATGGAAGATCCTATCTTCCTTGGTACGGGAACATTTGACACGGAAATAACCGTAAATGCGTGTTTTGATAATAGCTGTTACTACCCTATTGAAGGTAGCCCTCTAACTGTTCCGGTTAGTTACACGATCACAGATTATTCGACACCAGGCCCTGACGAAGGTTTGCCTGATACGCCTGCGGCAGGAACCGAGGTAACCTTTGATGGCGCATCTCGCCATAACGTGGTCGACTCTACATACTCTGACGCTTTAAATGTCATCGCCGTTGTTTCAAATTCGCCCAAAAATGCGATTTATTTTTATGATCTCAACGACTCTAAGTCATATGAATTTGAACTTGGTAAGTACCCATCTTCAGTAGACGTAGATAACATAAATGGGACAAATCGTTTTGTCGTTGGACATGATGCGATGATCACAACATTTGATTACAACGCAACTTCGCCGCTGAGTACTGTCGCGTCAAATGTATTCACATCACAAAACATTTATGACCTCTCTACTAATGGTAACTTCGTATGGACATTGCCCGCAGACGACCAATGGGCGGGGTTGCAGATCATTGATCTAGGAACTGGGGCTGTAACGTCAACCGGTGGCTGGAATTACTATGCTCAATCAGTGCTTAAAATGGACCCATCAGGAAGTGCTTTATATAGTTTATCCACAACAGTAAGCCCTGGAGATATTTCGAGAACCGACATTACGGACGCAGCAAACCCGAGTGATCCAATTGATTCACCGTACCATGGTGACTATGAGTTCTGCCGTAACTTCTGGTTTAATCATGCAGGCACATACATTTACACAGAATGTGGAGTTAGGCTAAATGCGTCAGGTGATGCAGCATTTGACATGACTTATGCAGGTAAGATCACGCTACCAGATAATGACTATACTTGGCCTTATATTGAGACAATTCAGTCTCTCGATGAATCTCATAACGGCAAAGAGGTCGCAATCGCACTGGCGGGAGCACAGAATAGAGTCGCTATTTTGAACTCTTTGTACCTAACTGAAATGGAGACATTCAGCCTTCCAAATACAACCGTTAATGGCTCTAGCTATACAACGGTTCCTAAGTTTGTCTTTTATGATAAAGGTGGCAAGCTAAATATTGTTGGTGATGCAACTGTTAATGGCATTTCCCATACCGTCATCATCCAAAAATAACGGCAGTTTGGAAACAAAAAAGCGAGCTAAGTAGCTCGCTTTTCTTATGTTCTTTGTCGGAGATTAACGGCGACCTACGCCCATTAACACTGACATTGTGTGGCCGTCTGATGTGATTTCGAAGACCTTCTTCGTTTCTACCTCAGTAAAGCCGGCTTTGATAAGTGCGTTTTCTGATTTCGCTAGCGTGAAGCCTTCTTTTGCTGAATCTGCGATCCAGTCAAAATGCACGAAGTGGCCACCAGCGTTAAGTAACGAATGAGCAATCTCTAGAGACATTTCGTAATCTTCGATGAACGCCAGCACTGAAGAAGCAACGACTAGGTCAAATTGACCACGGAATGCTGGGTGCTGAGCGACTAGACCACGCGTCAATGCGTCAACAACCGGTTCTACATTCTCTAGCTCTTTCTTATCAAGCTCTTCAATCATGGCTTCAGATGCATCCAGCGCCACAATCTCTTTTGTGGATGGCGACAATAGTTGGCTTAACTGCCCTGTCCCACATCCAAAGTCCAATACTTTAATGCCATCAAGCTGAGTAAGCTGTTGTAACTGTGCAAACACCGACTGAGCAAATTGATCTGTTGCTGGGTTAGATTCCCAGTTCTTTGCTAAGCCGTCCCAATCTTGTGCCATCGTGGCCTCCATGTTCACTTCTTGTAACCCCCATAGATTACCGCAAAAACGCCAAAACACCATAGACTTATCTGGCGAATCCGCGTTTTTTTCGATAATCTTTCTAGGCGTCAGTACGTTCATTCGTCTACGTTATCGATTCTCATCATTTTAGTTTAGGTCTTTTTTAATCATGAACTTATCGCAAGTTGAAGCCTTTTGTACCATTGCCGAATATGGCTCCGTATCGGAGGCCGCGCGTCAACTCGACTGCAACCGTACTAAGCTCAGTATGGCGATAAAAGCGCTTGAAAAAGACTTAGACGTCGAGCTATTTACTCGTACGGGCAATCAACTCACGCTCTCGGAAGCGGGGAAAGCCATCTTTAAAGACTGTGAAAACTTGCTAGTAACCGCACAGCGAATCAAAAAGACCTGCGCTCAAGTTTCTGATGGCTTCAACGCTGAGGTATGGGTGGCGCGTGATGATTCACTGCCAGATGAATTGTGGCAAGAACTCTCGCATACGCTGAATAACCGTTTCCCTTCCACTACATTCAATCTGATTCTCGCATCCAGTGGTGACTTGGCTAACTTAGTCAGCACCCAACAGGTCGACTTTGCGTTTGGTGTCGATTATGAACGAGTGGATGATCCGCACATCGTTTATAACCCACTTGGTAAAATTCGCATGATGTCAGTCTGCGGCTTCGATCACCAACTCAGTAAAATGCGCCGCGTAACCGATGAAGACCTTCGTAATCAGATGCAAGCGTTGATGGTGTACTTGAATGAAAAAGACAACCCGGAGCTACACCCCTTTTCTACTCGATACATTGGTTTCTCCAGCTTTGACTACATGCTAAATACCATTTTAGAAGAAGATGCATGGGGGGTGTTGCCAGAACCATTGATCCGACATTATTTGAGACATCAGAAACTTGCGGTGATCAAACACACCTATGGTTTGACGCAAGAAGACTACTGCATGTTCGTTCCAAACGGACAAACAGAGCACCCTGCAATGAGTTGGCTGGCTGATAAATTAAGCGAGTATTTATTCGACTTCTAAACATATTACAGTGAGCGTCAATTATATTGACAGCAAAATTTAAATGTAAATCACTGAAAAATAAAAATATACATCAGAATTATCATTTTATCGTTTAAATGTCACACAGTTTTCATTTGCTTAAATTTGCCCTAAGGAGAAGAATGTAAGGGTGTAATAATTTAAGGCATCTTTTATGTGTGACAGGACAAGCAAAAACGAAAACAGTATCTTAACCTTCTCAGCCCTTTTAGCATCAGGGTTTGCTGTCGGAGGCATGGTACTTGGCTTGCTTGTTGGGTCGATCGTCATTGTATTTGACGGTGTTTATTCTCTAGTCAGTCTGCTGTTAACTTTATTGTCGCTGGCAGCATCTTACTACATCAGCAAGCCATCAAAATCTATTTTCCCTTTCGGCAAAGCTGTACTTGAACCTATCGTTATCGCTATCAAAGCAGCGGTTATTTTAGTTGTTGTAGCTTTCTCATTATTCTCTGCGGTAACGGCGTTGATGACAGGCGGCCGTGAGGTAGACGCTTCAATCGCAACCATCTTCGGTGTCGTTAACGTGATTGGTTGTGGTTACGCTTGGTGGTTTATGGCGAAGAAAAGCCATCGTTTTTCATCTGGTTTAATCGAAGCCGAGAAAAAGCAATGGCAAATGGATACGCTATTGAGTGTTGCAGTAACCCTTGGTTTTATCGCTGCATGGTTAGTATCGCTAACACCATACGCGCACTACGCGATCTATGCAGACCCTATGATGATGGTTTTGATGGGCTTCTACTTCCTTAAAGTACCTTTTGATATGCTAGTTGGTGCCCTACGTGAACTGCTAATGATGACACCTAGCAAAGAGTTGTGTCAGAGCGTTGGTAAAGACGTTCTTGAGATTGAAAAGGTAACTGAGCACCAATTGAAACTGGCTGGCGTAACTAAAGTTGGTCAGGAACTGCGAGTAAATGTGGACGTGCATGTAGATGACGACACACTAGAGCTTGATACGCTAGAGCACACTCGTAAGCAGCTTACTAAGCGACTATCGAAGCACAGATTCAAGCTTCAGTTACAATTGAACGTCGCTTATTAGAGCGCCACCAAGAATCATTAGAACTCAAAACAAAAGCTCCCATCCTCGGGAGCTTTTTTCATTTCTTCAATTAATGCACTTGCAGCCCCTCCAACTTCCCCTTTTATCGACTAACACTGCCTTGCATTTGAATAAGGAGTTCAAGGGGGAAAGCTATTCTTTGCAAACTTCAGCTCGCCATTCTTCTACTGATCCGGCGAATGCTAACAATGAGCACTGAATTATTCTCGAATACAGGACCAGTCCCTCCCCTTTGGCTCAGGGTGTTGAGAGCTTGGATGTCAAATACAAGGGGAGGTTAGGAGGGGTTGGTTCATTTAACTGTGGCTTGTGCACTTGCAACCCCCTCCAACTCCCCCCTTTTTCTGACTCGAGTTGCTTCGCATTTGAATACGATGTTCAAGGGGGAGAGTTATTCTTTGCTAACTTAAGCTAGCCGTTCTTCTACTGTTCCGGCGAATGCGAACAATGAGCACTGAATTATTCTCAAATGCAGGACCAGTCCCTCCCCTTTGACTCGGAGTGTTGAGAGCTTAGGTGACAAATACAAGGGGAGGTTAGGAGGGGTTGGTATATTGAATTACCCAGCCGCTTCGCGCTTCTCTTTAGTGACCAGCCAACACATCAATGAACCAACCGTTACCATTACGACACCTTGCCAGAAGCTGTGACTTAGAGTGACGCCTAGAATAATAGAAGAAAACAAAGCAGAGAAAATCGGCGTAAAGTAAGACAAGGTTGCGAGGAACACCATATTGCCGCCAACAATCGCGATGTTCCATAATCCGTAGCCCCCCGCCATTAAAGCCGCAGACGCAATTAAGTACCCCATCGCTTCCCAACTGAATGCCATGGGCGGCTCATCAGTAAAGGCGTATTTGATCCACAAAGAAATAGCTGTCGCGATAAAGAACAAAGTGATCGCATTGTGCTTCGATTGCTGTCTCTGAGTCAGATTGCAATACACCGCCCAGATGACTGCACCTGCAAATGCCATGAAGTAAACAATCGGATTGCTACTGATATTAGCCACTAACTGCGTTGGTGATAAACCGCTATCACCACTGACAGTCCAAGCCACACCAATAAACGCCAACGTTACCGCTGGGTACAATAACCAGTTTGGCTTTTTATTACTTCCCAACACAGCAAACAAAACGGTTAGTGCCGGCCATAGATAATTGACGATGGAAACTTCAATCGCCTGAGAACGAGAATTGGAGTAGCCCAATGCCAGCGCGAGGAAGATCTCGTAGCAGACAAACATCGCTCCACCCAGAACTAAATACTTGGGTGAGAAATACGACAGTTTTGGGATGCCAACCACAATCAACAGAAAAATGGCGCTCAGCGAGTACAGCATTGCTGAGCCCCCTACTGGCCCCAAGCTTTCGGTCACCAATCGTGCGATGCCCAGCAAACAGCTCCAAGAAAGAATGGCGATACAACCGTAGAGTGTGAAACGAAATTGATAGGATTGCATATTATCTATGTGACCTAGTGCTCATGAATGCCAAAGGAAACTGCAGCTTAACTCAAAAATGATCCGCTTCAACGTACTCTTTTTCCAAAATCGGTATAAAAACCACTCTATTAAGCGGTTGGAGTCGATATGAAACATTTTCTACCTTCGAGTGTCATGCTGACACCGTTTGTTGTGCGCTACTATGATGAAGACGACGAGAGTGAAAACATTGAAACACATTCGGAAACGCATGGTCTAGATAGTGAAGAACAATCTAAGGAACGTTCAGAGTAAAGGAATCCAATCATGAAAAAAGTCGCAGTTATTTTAAGTGGTTCAGGCGTTTACGACGGTTCTGAGATCCACGAAGCAGTATTGGCGCTCTACGCCATCGAGAAAGCAGGGGCAACTTGGCAGTGCTTTGCACCTAACATTGACCAACTCCACGTCATCAACCACCTAACTGGTGACGAAATGGATGAAACACGCAACGTCTTGATCGAAGCGGCTCGTATCGCTCGCGGTAACATTGATGATGTCGCCAAACTCAACGTTGATGAATACGATGCCCTACTGCTTCCGGGTGGATTTGGTGCCGCGAAAAACTTAACCGACTTCGCCGTCTCAGGGGCGGAATGTTCGATTAATACTCATGTAGCCCAAGCGTGTCGTGCATTCGCTCAAACGGGCAAACCTGCGGGTTATTTATGCATCGCGCCAACCATTATCCCTCTGATTTACGGCCAAGGCGTACAAGGCACAATTGGTAACGATGAAGCAACGGCTGCTGCATTTGGTCATATGGGTGGAGAGCACGTAAACTGTCAGGTAGACGAGATACACTTCGACGAGAAACACAACGTACTTTCAACTCCAGCTTATATGTTAGCGGAGAATATCTCTCAAGCTGCGTCAGGCATTGAAAAACTGGTTGATAAGTTAGTCAAAATCGCCTAATTCGAAAACGTTTGCTTAAAACACATCATACCAATCCCCGTTGATAAAGAACATATTAATGGGGATTTTTTATACTTTCTCCTCACTTAATCTAGAAACACACTAGCCCTATCATTTTTGCCAATCGTTTGCGTAACAAATGAATTATTTCCCATCTGTTGATTTAATGTTGCACCAACTCACTGTGCAACAAGACTAGCATCACATTTTCATCCTTAAAGGTACCTCTAAGGGGGTAATCTTGTTCTAGATCAATCTCAACCAAGAATGGAGTATGCAAGAGTAAATGACAGATTAAGAAAGATTATTAAAAATAACGACGGAGCAATCCAATATGACAAGTGCATTTTTTATCCCTACCGTAAACCTAATGGGCGCTGGTTGTTTGAAAGACGCAACAGACAGCATCCAATCTCAAGGCTTTAAAAAAGGTTTGATTGTTACGGATAAGATTCTTAACCAAATCGGTGTAGTAAAGCAGGTTCAAGATCTACTGGCGGAACGCGACGTGGAAACCGTTGTATTCGATGGTACTCAACCAAACCCTACTATCAGCAACGTTAATGACGGCTTAGCACTTCTTACTGATAACGAATGTGACTTCGTTATCTCTCTTGGCGGTGGTTCACCACACGACTGTGCGAAAGGTATCGCACTTGTTGCTTCTAACGGCGGCAAAATCGCAGATTACGAAGGCGTAGACCAGTCTGCAAAACCAATGATGCCACTTATCGCAATCAACACGACTGCAGGTACTGCATCTGAAATGACGCGTTTTTGCATCATCACTGACGAAGAGCGTCACATCAAGATGGCTATCGTTGATAAGCACACAACACCGCTTATCTCAGTAAACGATCCAGAGCTAATGCTAGCTAAACCTGCTTCGCTAACTGCGGCAACAGGTATGGATGCCCTAACTCACGCGATTGAAGCTTACGTATCTATCGCGGCAACACCAATCACTGATGCGGTAGCAATCAAAGCGATTGAACTTATCCAAGCTTACCTACGCACAGCAGTGAAAAATGGTGAAGATCTAGAAGCTCGTGAGCAAATGGCATACGCACAGTTCATGGCGGGTATGGCGTTCAACAACGCGTCTCTAGGTTACGTACACGCAATGGCACACCAACTAGGTGGTTTCTACGACCTTCCACACGGTGTTTGTAACGCGATTCTTCTACCTCACGTACAGCGTTACAACGCGCAAGTATGTCCAGAGCGCCTACGTGATGTAGCGAAAGCAATGGGCGTAAACGTAGAAGACATGTCTGCTGAAGCAGGTGCGGCAGCAGCTATCGACGCTATCGTAACTCTAGCGAAAGATGTGGGCATCCCTGCAGGTATCAAGGAGCTTGGTGCGAAGCTAGAAGACATCCCAACACTAGCAGACAACGCACTGAAAGACGCTTGTGGTTTCACTAACCCTAAACAAGCAACTCACGAAGAAATCTCTAAGATCTTCGAAGAAGCGATGTAATTTCGCGAACTAAACAATTCTCTATTGCCTTAATTCAATCCCCGATCTTGTATCGGGGATTTTTTACATTCTGATACTACTCATGCTCTGCCAAACGTTCTCTTTTAGTGTTAGCTTTTAAGCAATAATACGATTCATATTGGAAGGAACCATGAGAACGATTGCTGCTGCCCTACTCGCTTGTTTATCCTTTTCTGCCAACGCTGCTGAGTACCATGCCAAAGAGGTGGCGAATGGATTTCAGATCCCTTGGGGGATCGAGTTCTTAGATAACCAACGCGTTGTCGTCAATGAAAAGAACGGTACGGTTTCGTTGCTGGATATCACCACAGGCAAACCTCAAAAGCTGTTTAACGTCCCCGATGTGAACACCAGCGGACAAGCTGGCTTATTGGATGTCGCACTCGCACCGAATGCCGATAAGCAAAACCCGCAGCTCTTCTTTACCTACAGCAAGCGGACAAGCAACGGCAATACGGTGGCCTTAGCGACGGCGCAATTGCAAAACAATCAGCTTGTGGGATGGAAAGATATCTTTGTTGCTGATGCCATCACAGACACAGGGCGTCACTACGGCAGTCGAATTTCATTTATTGACGACAAAGTTTACTTCTCAATCGGTGACCGTGGCGAACGTGATAATGGGCAAGACACTCAAACCCATGCTGGCAGTATTCTTCGTCTCAACCTTGATGGTTCGGTTCCACAAGACAACCCATTCAAACCTTCCGAAGCTCATCCTGAGATATGGAGTTACGGGCACCGCAACCCACAAGGTATGTTTTACGATGAAGCAACAAAACAGCTGTGGTCGATTGAGCATGGACCACGCGGCGGCGATGAAATAAACCTAATCAAGAAAGGCGCGAACTACGGCTGGGCAAAAGTCTCTCATGGCAAAGAATATTGGGGACCATTGGACGTCGGGGAAGCCAAATCGCTTCCCGGAATGGAAGATCCCAAGCTGGTTTACATCCCTTCTATCGCACCCAGTAATATGATTTTGTACCGTGGCAATAAATACCCAGAGCTGGACGGAAAAATCCTCGCCGGTGCATTAAAACTGGCGCACATCAACGTGGTTTCTATTGAGAATGGCAAGCTCACCGAATCAAAAAGATTGATGGAGAATCTTGGTGAGCGAGTAAGAGATATAACCATCAGCCCCGATGGTTATATCTACTTTTCCACCGACAGTGGCAAAATCTTTCGTCTTGAGGAGAACTAGTTTTCTCAGACGAACTAGTCAAAAAAGCTAGCTCTTTAAACTCACTGCTACCGTTTCATTGTCAAAATCGAGCGTCATGGTCGATCCCAATGGAACGGTGAGCATTGGGTGAGTATGGCAGCTATCAAAGTCATACAAAATCGGTAGTGGTTGACCGTTAAGCACTTCTAGCAACACGTCTATAGGTGCTCGTCCTGTGCCTTTATCGTTGAACTTTTCATGCTTGCCAAGAACAACCGCACTGACTTTATCAAACACACCAGAAAGCTTAAGCAACGCAAAAGAGCGTTCGACCGTTTCAATGCCCTGCAAACAATCTTCCACCAGCAAGATATCGCCTTGTTCGATACTCGGCATAAACTCACTTGCCCAGATGCCTGTCATGGTATTAAGGTTGCCACCAATCAAACGCCCAGTGATCTTGCCTTCGCCTTTGAAATGCCAATGGTTTTGCAAGGTTTGCTTTGCGCGGTCTTGCTCACCCCACTCTATCCATTCATCCGTCCAACCTTGTGGCATTGTGTATTGATGCTCCAAGCCAACTAATGTATTCACTATCGATTCGAACGAAGCGAAGGTCTCGTCCACCAGTGGCGGGAATTCACCCAGAGATGCCACCAAAGCAGGACCATAGAAAGTAACAATGCCGGTTTGTGCGTAAATGCCCATGAGCAGAGCCGTCACATCCGAATAACCAACAATGATCTTGGGATCTTGCTTCAGCGCCTCGTAATCAATGTAAGGTAGCAATGAGTTACTGTTATAACCACCAATGGTAGACATAATACAGCGCACTTCGGGATCACGAATCAGCGTATTCAATTCTTCTACTCGCTCTTGAATCGAACCCGAGCGATATTGGTCAGTTTTACCCGTTAAGCAGCCTGCTTTTACCTGGTAACCATGTGCTTCCACATACGCTTTAGCGCGCTCAAAACGTTCTGGAGCAAATACCGTGGCTGGAGATGACGGAGAGAAAAAGCCGATGGTGTCGCCTTTTTGTAATGGTTTAGGAATGATCATGGCTCGTCCTTGTTTTGTGATACATGGTTGATTTATTTTCGTACAATCTAAGCAGAAGAATCTAAACTTAACAATAACCTTTTGTTTTTTAAAACGATAGTTCGGTTAAGTTGTACGAGGTCATTATGATTCCATTCCCTTTACAGCTCGATAAAATTAAAGCCGTGGTGTTTGATTTAGACAACACCTTGGTGAGTTCTGATATGAACTTCGGCGAATTGCGACAACAGCTAGGTTGTCCGCAGAGTGAAGATCTATTGGATTTTGTCGACGCACTTGAGCATCCTCACCATAGAGAGCACGCTCATAACGTGATATTTGATTACGAGATTTCTGATGCTGAGCAGTCTGCTCCAATGATTGGCTGCCATGAGTTGCTCGCCCACTTGCATCAAAATGAAATCAAAACCGCTATCGTGACGCGCAACTGTCAAATCGCCACGCAGCGTAAACTAGAGCACAACCAAATCTCAGTGGAACGAGTCATCACTCGTGAATGCTTCCCGCCCAAGCCAGACCCATTGTCTTTGCAGGTATTGGCGAAAGAGTGGCGTTTGATGCCTGATGAAGTGCTTTATGTCGGCGATTACCTTTACGACTTACAGGCAGCGTATAACGCTCAGATGCCCTCTTGTCTTGTGCATCATGGTAATCAAGAAACTTTCAATGACTCAGCCTCGTTGGCGCTTAATGAACTCAGTGATTTATTGAGCCGTTTCGAATCCTTACCACGCAAATAAAGCACACATATAAAATACGCAAACAAAAAAAGGGGCACCAACGTGCCCCTTATGACTTATTCCCGATTGTTTCATGCGTTCCCAAGGATTGCTTGAGTGATGCGTCGCTTAGCTTTGTAGGTAAGCGTTAAGCATCCACATTAATTTTTCTTGCTCACGGATGTAGTCACCCATCAATGCCGCTGTACCTTCGTCATCTGCTTCACCCGCGTTTTGTAGAATCTCACGCTGTTTTAGAAGTAGAACGCTAAAGCCTTGAACCAGACCTTGTACACACTCCTCACCAGAAGTCGCGTTTTGATGTTCTTTAATTTCACTTGCTTCCAAGTAATTGCTGAATGCGTGCGCTGGCGTATGACCCAAAGTTAGAATACGCTCTGCAAGCTCGTCGATTTTTGTTTGTAGATCCGTGTAGATCTCTTCAAATTTTACGTGCAGTTCGAAGAATTGCTGACCTTTGATGTTCCAGTGGTAACCGCGAGAGTTCATATACAACACTTGGTAATGCGCTAACAGTTGATTTAGCTGTTGAGCTAGTTGTGCTGATTGTTCGCTGTCTAGACCAATTAGGCTTACTTGTTTGTTCATAATCTTGCTCCTAGAAGGATGATACCAATCGTAGTAACAAACGATTCTCTTACTGGGATTGGTATAAAGTTTAAAAATTCTTTTGCAGTATTTGCTGCCGATGGAGTCATATTACGACTCCGGCTCGGTGAAGAAAATTTGGTTTTAGCTATGATTTAAATAGCCAAATCCAATGAGCAAGTAGACGAATACCGGCGTATCATCCAACAAAAAGCCCAGTATCTTATTGCAAGATACTGGGCTTTTACTTTTCTAGATAAAGTTTATGCGGTCTTGAAAGTTGCCATCTGTTGATTCAGCTCAGTAACTTGTTCTTTTACTTGCAATGACGTCTCTGATGCACGTTGGCTGTTATTCGAAACCTCATCCACTGATTGAGTTATATCGGACATCAATCCAGTGATCGAATTGGTCGCATGAGATTGCTGTTCTGCCGCTGCCGCAAGTTCTGCCATTTGCTCATTCAAAGAACCGATTTGCTCAGTAGTAGCGAGCAAACGAGTGACCGCTTTTTCAATGTGCTCTGCACCCTGCTCTGCAAGTGATTGGCTGTGTTCAATTTCCTCAACCACTGAATTAGTCGAACGTTGAATCGCATTGATGATGCCGTTGATTTCTGTCGTCGATTGAGTAGTGCGAGTCGCCAGCATACGTACTTCGTCCGCCACAACTGCAAAGCCTCTACCTTGATCACCTGCACGCGCCGCTTCTATCGCCGCATTCAATGCCAGTAAGTTGGTTTGCTCTGCTAAGCCTTCAATCACTTCAGTAACCCGACCAATAGCTTCGCTCTCTTGGCTTAACTGTGTTACTTGCGTGCTCGCGGTTTCAATGCTGCCATGCAAGCTTTCCATGGTGACTTTGTTTTGCTCTAAAGCATCACGACCTTGTTCAATCTCGCCTTTTGAATCAGAAAGCTTCTGCACTGATTGATTGGCTTGATCTAGAGTGTTACGCGCGGCTAAAGCGATTTCATTCAATTGGCTTCCCATTTCAACAATGCTGGTCTGTTGCTGTTCCACATTCGATGAGGTGACTTGCGCCGATTCCAACAAAGCCCCCATACTGGTATCCACTTGGTGCGCTTTTTCACTCACCCCTGCCACGATGCTCGCTAACGATTGGTTCATGCGGTTAATCGAATCGGTAAGGTCTGCCAATTCATCTTTCCCAACAACAGTGAGCGGAGGCTGAGAAACGTCCCCTGAAGCGATCGTCTTGGCTCGCTCCGATAAGTTTTTCACTCGGCGACCAATGGTATTGCCCATGTATTTTGAAATCGCTACTGCGGCAAACAAAACCAATGCCGCTGCAATCAACATGGTGGTGAGTACGTTCTTGATTGACTGATTAATGCCCTGCCCGCTTTGATCAGCACGACTTTGCTGAGCCAATACGATCGTTTCTAAACTTTGGTCTAGGGCATCCGCTGCTGGCAACAGTTCATTCGCCATTAACAGGTTTGATTCGTTCCACTCTGGCGATTGACGCAATGCAATTACCTGCTCTGCTAAAGGAAAGTACAGTTGCTGCATTTCCTTAAACAGTGACCACAATGATTGGTCGTTATCAGTTAGTCTGTCGAGTTTACTGTCGATTTCCGCGACAGACTGATTGTGGTACTTAATCAAGTCGTGGTATTTGTCCAGATGATCTTGCTGGCCGTACAACAGGAAATCTCGCAAAGCAGACAGTGCATTGGCGAGGGAGGTATAACTGTCGGCATAGACTTTAAACAGACGTTTTCTGTCTCCACCAAATGGGTTTCCTGACTCTTCATTGATTAAGCTTTGAAGCTGATCAAGTGCCACTTCTGCAATGGGTGCCGCTTCGTTAATAAAGAGGTTGTGCGCGGGCAAGTTCTCGTCACTGTGGCTGAGTTCAATCAACTTGTTTAAAGAGACTTTTACCGCGTCCCACTGACTTTGAATCGCTTGAAAATCCTGTTCAGAGATCAAAGCCTGCAACGTCGGAAGCGACTCGTCTGTTGACGCCATGATATTGCGTACGTCCTCACTTAGACGTGCGCTCGCCTCTTCATCGCCACCTAGCAACATGTAGGCTCGAATAGAGGACAGCGACGCTTGAACGGACTGTTGGATACCGCGACTAGTGTCTACGGTCGGTAAATCGGATTTAAGTAGCGAAGAGGCGTATTGCTCTACGGTGGTGACGTTGCGATACGTGAATACCGCTGATGCCATAAAAAGTACGGCTAGCAGCACAAAACTGAGCTGCAACTTCCCTGATATCGTAAGGTTCATCCATAAACTCCTGACAACGATGAGCCCTAAATATAACGAGATTAATAGGAATGTTAAATATATGTATCACAAGTTAAACAAAAAAGAATGTATGCGGGTGCTTATCGTAAAAATTGGGGAACCTATTGGCGATTTATTTTACTGATAAAGGAACAGTCAGCATCAAAAGCTGTACTTTACGTTCGCAAACAACAGAGTCGCAGGCGCTTCGCCAAACAAGCTACCACTGCTGCCGTTAAAGCTTTGGATTACTGTAAGTAATTGCCAGTCATTAGCGAGGGAGTAGTTACTCGACATACCAAGGAAATAGGAATGGTCATCGTAGTAGCTGGCCGAGAGCGTGACACGATTTAAAGGCGTTAAATCAAAGCTCATATCGGCATACCATGTATTTCGTGTAAAGCTCAATGTTTTTGCATCGAGAGGAAGGTTCAAATACGCCAATGCGTTCGATGCATCTTGCGGTTCTGAGATAAATAACCACGCTGCGCGCCCCATCCAACTGCGTTCTCCGCCAAAGCTGTAATCCGATTCAAAACTGGCAACCGCGGCCTTTTTGGTCGGTTTACCTTCAAATTCTGGATCAATGGGATCAAACCACGTGAGTTCTCCTCGAAAACCCGCATCAAACACATCCGTTGCAAAACCAGCGCCGAGTACGTAATCCATCCGAGCTCGGCCTGCGATAAACTGGTAATCCCATCCCGATTGATTGGCGAAATAACGCAGTGAGGCACTGTTTTGCCCAGATTCACGAGCAGGCGAAAACACCAAATCGACCCCATCGGCAAAACCCAGCTTCCTGCTCAACATGACGGCATCCGTGCCTGCCCGTTCTTCATAATCAAAATCGTAAATCGAATACGCATTGTAGATATCGTTTGGATTCCATATCGTATTCATCGACCAGTTAATACGGAAGCGCCCTAGTTGCGCTCCCCAGTCATCTTGCTGCCAAGTGAGATACAAACGATCAAGCTGACTGTTGATGACCACATCATCTTCATGCCAGTTTTTGCTTAAATCCATGTAACCAGAATCCAACGCAACCAAATCGGCATAGCCAGGAAAGTCGTTAGAATCGCCCCAGAGTACTCGATTTCGTAGCCCAACATTCACACGCCAACTAGAAGAAAAACGGTATTCAAAGTTAAGTCGATTGTGTATTAGGTTATCAAACGTATTATCAGCGCCATCAGGAATACTGTAGGTTGCCATGTATTTGATGTAACCATCCAAATCCCATGACTTTTGTGGCTCTAATCCGGGAACCGCAGAAAAGGCGCCACCAGCCTGAAGGCTAAGCAGAGAAAGACTTAACGCCTTGATAAACACTGCACTTGTGTTCGTTCTTGGCAAGTAAGTATGTAATCGGAGAGCGTTGGTACAAATCGCAGACAAATGGGAAACAGCTCTATGCATGCGACCTCTCTGCGCGATTATCGATATTACTGAAATCACGCGCTAAACGACCGTCTTCAAACACGATAATTCGGTGTGCACGTTTTATCACTCGCGGATCGTGAGTCGAGAAGATAAACGTCGTTCCTTCTTGTTCACTCAGTTGCTCCATAATGTCGAGCAGCTCCGCGGTGCTTTTGGCGTCTAGATTGGCAGTAGGTTCGTCCGCCATGACAAAACGAGGCTTCGGCGCTAAAGCACGAGCAACCGCAACGCGCTGCTGCTGCCCGCCGGACATTTTGCCTGGCACCTTATTCATTTGTTCCGCTAACCCCACTTGTTCAAGCAAGGACGTCGCACGTTCACGGCATTCTCGCTCGGTTTTACCTTGCAGCTGCATGACGAATTCCACATTCTCAAGCGCGGTTAACACAGGTAACAAACTGTAGTCTTGGAAGATGAAGCCTATATTATCGCGACGATAGGCAATCAGTTCTTTTTCTGACATCGATGAAATCATACAACCGTCGATTTCCACTTTGCCAGAGCTTGGGGCATCAATACCGCCAATCATGTTCAGCAACGTCGTTTTACCCGAACCAGATGGCCCCATGATCGCAACGAACTCACCCTGCTTAATCTCCAAGTCTACCGACTGCACTGCGTGCACAGGGAAATCACCATCGGCGTTGTAAATCTTAGTTAGGTTTTCTAGTTTGATGGTCATTAGCTTTTCTCCGCCATGGCATCCACAGGTCGATGCTTCAAAATTTGTCGCGCGGGATACAGGGCTGCGATAAGGCTGGCAACAAAAATCGCGACAATGATCATTTGATATTCCGTTATTGATACCCGTGGATAAAGCAAGGTATCCACGCCATAAGCCCCTAACCCTTCCGCCATACCAGCCAGCGACAATCCAGTAACACTCAGCACCTTGAGCATAATTGCACTCCCGAGCAACCCAAGCGCACAACCGCTTAATCCGAGGAACAAGGTTTCAAAAACGATCAACAAGCGTATCTTGTGTTTTTGCATCCCGACAGCCATTAACACACCGAACTCTCGCGTGCGTTCAAACACCGACATCAGCATGATATTGATGATGCCAAGGGTCATCGCCAGCACAAACACCACCAGCATCACTTGGTTGGAAACATCCATTGTGCTCATCATGGTCGAGAGCAAAGGTTGGATCTCTTGCCAAGGTCTCACACTGAGCAAGTCTTTAGTTTCCGGCGGCAAAATAGAATGAGTGAACGCCAGTAGTTGCTTGAGCTCAGTATCGTTATTAGAAGTAAGGAGTATCGCGATTTCGTGTGTGCCACTCAGCCCCGCGACCTTTTCAAGATCTGCTTTGCGGGCGTAGACATTACCGTCATCAAACCCTGTCGATGGTGTTTTGAATATACCTCGAACACGAAATGCCGCGCCTGCGACTTCCCCATTCACATCAGACAAAGTAAGTACGACTTTGGAGCCGACTCGTAGCTTCAATCGTTCGGCTATTTTGCTCGATACTAAAATCGGATTTCTGCCTTCTTCGCTCAGCCATTCTCCGTCGACAATGTGTTGTGAGAGTGGCGTGATGTTTTGCTCTTGCTCGATATTAACGCCGTTGATGCGAATACCACGTGTGCTGCGCGCCGACGCTATCATGCCATCTGCCAGAAATCGCTCAGAAATGGCTTTCACTTCTCGATTAGCCGATAACACTTTGCCTATCTTATTCGCATCGGGAATCACATCTTTTAGCTCAGGATTGACCAAGTAGGACTTTTGCTGGATCTGAAAGTGACTGGTTTGCCATGAGATAGCGTTCTTGATCATGCTATCGACCAAGCCATTCATAAACCCCATCATGGCAACTACGCCCATCAAGCCAAATACCATGGCACCGAGCATGATTGAGGTTCTCAACTTGTTGCGCCACAAGTTACGCCACGCCAACTTAACCAGCATGAGCACCTCCTTTTAACCCTGCCGCAATAGGCATTCGAAGCATACGAATCATTGGGTAAAGTAAACACAACAAGAGAATGAACAGCACGACGGCGATTTGATTGAGCAGTAAGTGTGGGTCGAGCGAAACAGGCACAATAGGTTCAAAACCACTTTCGCGCATCAACTTGGCAGCATCGCCGGTAATTTCGATTGGATTAAAATAGAAATACCCCAACACAGGAGCACTCACGATAAGCCCAAGAATGATGCCAATGACGGACATAAACAGAGACTCTATCGTGAGCAGAAGGACGAGCTTGGAGCGCAGCATTCCGGTTGCTAACATAACAGCAAACTCACGTTGGCGTTCCAATGTCGTCATTAAGATTGTCGCGAACAAGCCAAAACCAACAATGCCGTAGAGAATGTAAATCAAGAAAATACCGCCCGCTTTATCTAAGGCGATTTGCTGTGCCATTTCTGGCGACAACTCTTTCCAATCCTTCACAGCGACATTTTTGCCATACTCGGCTTTAAGTTGTTCAACGGTATCAGGTAAGTCTCTTAGACTCTCAGTATTCAAAACCCATGCGGTAACTTGGCCATCCAATGAATACAGGTTTTGCGCAGTATCGAGCGGCATGTACACCAACTGAGAATCAAGCTGCTGCAAAGGAAAATGAAGAATGCCCGAAATTTGATACAAACCTGCCGCAGTTTGTCCTCGATAACCTACACCATATAGCACCAGTTCATCACCAACCTTGAGTTGCAAATAATTGGCTAAACCACCACCGACTAGCACTGATTTTTGCCCTGATTGGATGTAGCTTCCCTCAATCAATTTGTCGCTGATATTGGAGTACTGATCTTCAGCTTCAGGCTCAACGCCTAGTACCATCACGCCTTTTGAGCGTTCGTCTTTTGCGGCTAGAGCAAAAGACTCCACCCGAGGTAATACCACATCAATATTGGGATTGTTTTTCGCCGCCGAAACGAAGGTGTTGGTTTGCGGCAAAACATCATCAATGCTAAAAGAGTCACCGAACTCAGGGTTTTGCAGTTGAATCAGACCCGTATAAAACTTGGCGGCATTTTTGATATTGGACGTGTAACTGCCTTCTTGAAACGCTCGTGTAATAAGCGAAAGAAACAACACCAATGCCAACGCAGACGCCGTCAGTAGTGTCCTGCGCTTTTGTCGCCAGAGGTTTCGCCAAGCCAGTTTCACAAGCATTGATTCGTTTCCTTCCGTTGATGTTTGATTATCCGTTTCTTCTTTTAGCCGTTCATTTACCCAAACTCAGTCGCGCAGCGATTTCATCTGTTGCTGAGAGAAAAAGCTGTCATCGATATCGAAATCAAACTGTGCTTGGTGGGTGATAAGTACGGTTTTATTGTCTAGCTTATCAAGCGGCTGCATTTCCATTCTGGTCGCTAATTTTCTACCGCCGAGCTCTTTCACGTCATAAGTCGTCATCACGTTCACTCGCTCATCAAACTCGTCGTAGAATTCCACTTTGCGCTGCAGATACGTCGACTTAGAAATCCATAGAGTTACTTTACTCCACACTACCGGAGCATCTGGCTTTGCGACGGCGTCTATCACCCAAACCTTGTCGCCATCAAACACCTCCTCACCTTTTAGTTGATGCTGATAATCGACCACGATAGAAGACTGGTTGATCAAATCATCGTTGGTGAAGTCAGAGCCCATCCACGATTGGCTCAACATAGATGGTGCAATTTTGATGACGCGTTCAATGCTCGGCACCCAATTCCACATTTCTCTTTGTCGTTTTAGAGAAGCGCTGCCCTTATCTTTGGCTGGCGCCGTAACTAACACCAAAGACAAATCCGTTCCTCTGGTCCAACTCTTCATGGTCATCGACCGAGTCCAATCAGGACGAATGATCTCCATAGTGGATTCGGTATAACTGGAATCGCCGCGCATTGCCTGATCTGACTTTTGCACGATATCAAAAGCACTTTCAGCCACAGCAGTAAATGAAATGGACCAACACAATAGAGATAACAAAGCAGTACGCATAACCGTCCTCGACACTCAAATCCAACACTATTCGCGTCAGAAATGACAATAAAAACAGGGAGTTCAAATCAGTATAGCAAGGAGAGGATGAAGGTCAGCGAGAGCTCGCTCAAAGTTTTACTGAGCTTTACGAAGTAATGGTTCCACTTTGTTTCTGTTGATGATTTGGAACACCGCGCGATTTTTACCGCTGGCTTTCCCACGATACATAAGTTGATCAGCATCTTGCAGGCTTGGTTGTTCATCAAATTTTGGATAATACGCGCACCCTAAACTGATACTCACGCTAATCGTTTGTCCATCCAAAGTCACCGGTGAGCAATGCACTTGGGTGCAAATTGTACGAGCGAGTACTTCAGCTTCTTCAGCAGAAAGCGAAGCTGTCACCAAAGCGAACTCTTCACCACCAATGCGTGCCAACGTCATTCTTTCATCGATCACTGTTCTCGCCGTATTCGCAACAGCGATAATGGCTTGATCGCCAACCACATGCCCGAATTGGTCATTGATGGATTTGAAGTCATCAATATCAAACACCATCACGGTCAAGTTTCGCCTTACGTTACTTAACGTCGCTAAACGCTCAATCAAATGACGTCGATTATAAAGCTTAGTGAGAGGGTCAGTCAGGGTGAGCTCAAAAAGCTGTTGATTCGCCATAGTGAGTTGCCGCGTGCGCAGAGCCACCGTGCGTTTGAGTGAAAAGATATGGAACATAGCCGCGATAATTAGAGCAAACACAGCAAGGGGCGCCAGATAGGCGGGATAAACCGTTTTAACGTGGATCCAACGACTTAAAATTCGATCTTTGTCGGCTTCCAACACCGTTTCAAATTTCTTGGAGATGGCTTCGATCGACTCTGAACTCGCCTCTCCCGTCGCGATTCTCAAGCTTTTGCTATAAAGGTGTAATGCAGGCAGGAACGTCACTGCATCTGATGTCGTCGCCATATAGAAATTAGACACTTGAGTATCGACAACAAACAGGAATATCTTTTTGTCGGTAACGGCTTTTAATAATGCATCATTATTCGCAAACCGTTTTATTGCGGCATTGGGATAACGCTTACGAACAAAAGTCTCTTCGTATCCTCCTTTCACCAAACTCACTTCCATTGCCGACTCACCTTTCAGCACCGATTCCACGTCAACTCCTAGTAGGTCGCTGTTCACGTACAGTTGGGTATCAATAGGCATGATCACTGTGCCAAAACTCAGGTACTGGTTGCGCTCTTCGGAAAATATAAGCCCTGCATGAATGTCTGCTCTACCCTCTTTCACTGCAAGCAAAGAGTCTTCCCAATCAAGCAGAAGAAACTGAACATGAACATCATTTCTAACGGCATACTCACGCCAAAAATCAATTAAGATGCCTTTAGGCTCACCATCTGGTGTGAGATAAGAGAAAGGCTTCCACGCTTTTGAATTAGCGATAACGAGAGTCTCTTTCTGGGTCTCATGACCATACGTCACAGCACTATGCAGCACGCCCACTAATAATAGGGCAATGCTAAACGTGGTGTTTTTCCAAACATAAGTACTATAACGTATGAGAGTCATTCCTACTTCTCGCCACCCTGTCCGAAAGAGTTATCTAAGACTTAAATCGAACTAAAGATATAGCAGAGCTTTTAGATATGGGAAGAGACTCTTATTGATATGAATCTAAATTAATACACTTCTTCTGAAAAACGGTACTTTATTGCTAGAAGTATTTATTAATTTGTCGCGAATTATTATGACATTCATATGAATGAAAGTGCGATAGTACCAACCGTTCTCGATGCAAATCCGCGATAAACGAAACAACACCTGACACAGCCCACAAAATCACATCAAAAAAGTAATGATTATTCGCTCGATAAGAATCACTTTGTTAACTTACGCGCAATTTTTTTGTGACCCGAAATTTTCGCTTTCGCCATGCCTTCTCAATATAGAATTAACAAAATCGTCGAAATTGGCGATACCTTGCATCGCAGTGGTTGTGCGCCTTACAAAGTAGAGAAATACACTCAGCACTATGCGCAAAAACATGGCGTGGATGTGATGATTCAAGCCACACCAACCGCGATCAATTATCAGTTTCCTGATGACAACAACGCAGTGGTACTCAAACGCCTGAAACCAGCTTCCATTAACTTGAGTTTGCTGGCCAACACCATTATTCGTATCAATCAACCAAGTAGCGAACCTGTCCCTGAACCTGCGGGATATCCTTCATGGATCATCGCATTGGCAAACATGGGTATTCCACCCGCTTACTTAATGTTGGTTGGCAGTACCCTAGAGGCAGTCGGCTTTGCTTTTATTCTCGGCTTTATGGTCTGGGGATGTCAGCAAGTTTGCCGAGCGAGACGCGCAATTGCAGTTGAGTTTATCGCGGCTTTGTTCACAGGCATTATTGTCGCTTACCTATCCAGCACTGGATTGCCTATTCCAGTATGGGCGCTCTGCATCGCTACGATTGTTTTGTTTGTGCCCGGACTTTCGATCGCTAACTCGCTGGAGTGTCTCGCGTTCAACGATTTAGTTTCAGGAACCAGTTTATTGGGACAATGCGCCCTCACGCTGATCAAACTGTTTGTCGGCATTACCATGGGGCTTAATATCGGTGAAGCCATTTGGGGTCAAGCGCAATCTATCGCCTACACCAATGCAGTTCCTATTTGGATGCACATTAGTGGCTTGTTCATCATTTCAATCAGCCTTGGGGTGATCTTTAATGCCCGCCCTATCGACATTCTACTTGGCTTACCGGTGGCAATGTTGGGAATGTGGGGGCCATTTTATCTTGGTTTCGAAAGTGGCTGGGTTGTGGGCACTTGGGTTACCACTGTACTGATAACACTATACGGGACTTGGATTGCGAAAAAGATGGAACTGACGGGCTCTATCTACATTGTTCAAGGCATTATCATATTGGTTCCGGGTAGCCGTGTATTGGTCAGTGCGAGCCAATCAGTGTTTGAGCAATCGATTTTGCCGATCCCAAGCATTGGTTTGTCTGCGCTGTTTATGTTCTCGGCGATCGTTGCAGGGCAAATCACAGCCTATTCTATTTACTCACCAAAAATCGAACGCTAGGACAGCGCATCTCCATAACCTTCAGACAAGAAAAAAGCCCTATTCAAAATCCACATTAGTGAGAACTTTGAATAGGGCTCTTTGCCTCTATGCTTCGCTTTCCGGTTGAAGCTGCCTTTGCCTTTTTTCGCTTTTACAACTCGAGTTCTAAACAGTTGACTGGTGACAACGGCTTTCAATGCATTGTCTTTAATTTCGCCTCTGCCAAATTCGGTATCTTGAACCAATTCATTCGGCTGAGGATTAGATTTCTTCTTCGCCATAGATCCTCCTTAATGGTCGAACCAGATTGGACAATAATTAGGGAAAATAGTCAAATTTGTATAATAAATTTCATTTTGCCTCCCAAAAACTTCACAACAACGTCATTTATTTGAAAAAACATCAAAAATACACCGTATAAAAAGTGACTAGATACAAATATTTGCCCTTGAGAGGTCGATATATGTTGACTATACCCGTAATTAACCTAGACTCGAACACGGCTAGAAAGAAAGTTCTTTGTTTTCACATTTCGTTGGATTACTCGTAACTCCCCCGTCCTGTGGTACGCAATAGCAATTTATTTTTCCACGCTATAAGCGCCGATTAGGCGAGATTTACACAAAATTAGATATTTAGGAAATAGACATGTCTAACAAAGCTACTGGTACAGTTAAGTGGTTCAACGAAACTAAAGGCTTCGGTTTCATCCAACAAGAAAACGGTCCTGACGTTTTCGCTCACTTCTCTGCAATCCAAGGTGACGGCTTCCGTACGCTTGTTGAAGGTCAGAAAGTAGAATTCGAAATCACTCAAGGTCAAAAAGGTCCACAAGCTGAGAAAATCACTCTAGTTTAATCCTTTTAAGATTTTGATATGATAGCCAGCTTTTAGCTGGCTATTTTTTTGCCCTTCATTTGTTGATACTTCCCATGGCTCTAAAACCAACAATATACAAGTTTCGTATCGCTATCTCCGATATGAACAACGATTACTACGATTCAAAAAACCTGACTATCGCCCTTCATCCCTCTGAAAAGCCACAGCGTATGCTGGCTCGTATTTTCGCGTTCTGCTTGAATGCACAGGATGATCTCGAGTTCACTAAAGGTCTCTCTACAACAGAAGAGCCAGACTTGTGGCGTGTTGAGGACGATCAATCCATCACACATTGGATTGAGATTGGTGAGCCAGAGCCAGATCGCATCAAGAAAGCGACCCGTTTGGCTAAGAATGTGAAAGTCTACACCTACAACACCAAAGCGTCAGTTTGGTGGGACAAGATGGCTGGCAAATTTGGCATGCTTCCTGTCGACGTGGCAAGCCTAGATTACGATGCTATCGATTTGATTTCACAGCACCTTGACCGTGGCACTAGCCTATCTGTTATGATTACCGGCACCTCTATTTTCGTTGATATTAACGAACAACACGTCGAAGTGACGGTGAAGGAATTGCAAAGTAATGACGCCTCTTAATGAACTGATCCAAGAAATGGGGTTCAAAAACATTCCCTTCGTTGACGAGCATAAAGCAGCAAGGCGACGCTGGGTAAAAGAACAAGCCCCATTGTTCATTAGAGTATGTGAAAACAAGCCTGACACAGCCCCTGCGCTGCATTTACTCGGGCTTTTGACTAAGTCTCACATCGAAGCCAGTGCGCTGTATGAGCAGCACGCCACATCCACTCACAAAATGCAGCAAGTATTCAGTGATACGTTGGGCGAAGAGCATGCTGAGAAGTTCACTAACCAGTCTGCCGAAGACTTAGTATTGGTCACGCACTTATGGCTATACACTCAAGGCTACCTGAATATGGATTTCAGCCTTGCTCATGATCACGCAGAGCAAACACAAAATACCCTGCAGCATGAGCTGGTGATCAAACGTATGGACTTAGATGCATTCCGTACAGACTTGATGCAAAGCTTTTATCTCGGTAAAGAAGCGAACCCTGCAAAAGCAAGTGGACTCTTTGGTTGGGTGAAACGTCTTTTTTCCTCATAAAAAACATGGTTTTGTCAAAACCAAACACCTGATAGACTACGCCCTCTCATGCAACGGCTCTTTTCGTTAAACGAGTTCGTCACGTCGTTAAACGAGTTCGTCACGTCGGTTGTTGCATGAAAGCTAAGGACACTCACCCACTGAACATCAAGGGATCATTATGAAGTTTATCCGCTGGATTTTGGGAAAAATCATTCTACTTCTCAACGCAGTCTTCTCACCTCGCGGCGTTAAACGCTCAGCAGAGGCACAGAAAAGCGTTGATGACAAAGCGAAGAACTACGCACTTTACCAATTTGAAGCTTGTCCTTTCTGCGTAAAAGTTCGTCGTGCTATGAAGCGTCAATCTGTAAACATTGAGTTGCGTGATGCGAAAAATGACCCAGTACACCGTGAAGCACTAGAGCAAGGTGGTGGTCGTGTGAAAGTCCCTTGCCTTCGCATTGAAAAAGATGGCGAAACGCAATGGCTTTACGAATCTTCAGACATTGTCGCTTACATTGAAAAAGAATTTGCCTAGTTCCCCCTAAGAACATTGGCGGATGTAAAAGAGGCACCAAACGGTGCCTCTTTTCTTTTATCTCAATGTCTTAAAATGGTGGTTACTGATCGACAATCAGCATCAACTCCACTCGACGATTACATGCTTTGCCACTCGCCGTTGCGTTACTACACTGCGGTACGTACTCACCAAAGCCTCGAGAGAACACTCTTTGGCGTGGCAAGCTAGTCGCTAGTAGCTGCTTTTCAACTTCACGCGCACGTTTCTCAGACAACGAATCATTGAAGCTCGCCGCCCCCGTGCTGTCCGCATGGCCATCAATCACCACATCAACGTCAGTGCGTCCGGCAAGATAATGCCCAAGGCTCTGTATCCAGTCTTGAGATTGCGCCGATAACCTTGCAGAGCCAGTTTGAAAATGAACTTGCTCCTTCAAACGTATCATAAGATGTTCGCCACTGATGGTTTCATGGGCGATCTGATGTCTATTTAAGAACATCTCCAATGACATCACGCCCTGTGACTTTTTTTCCATTGAGCCCGGTACCTGAGCGACATAACGAGGGGCAGAAGAGTATGACTTCGCATAACCCCACTCTGGATGTCTAAGCTCTGAATTAGTGCGAGGAGCGGTGTCTAACATGTTGCCGCCCGGAACCATATCTGAATTAATGCTGGTGCATCCGGCTAAGAAACCGCATGCAACTAAAAACCAATGCTTCATACCGTTACCAACGTAGAATGAATTCTTGTTCACTGTGTCGGCTTAAATTGCCCAAACTTTAGTGCCCATTGCTATTTATCTTCATTTAGCAAGCACCTATCGTGCCAAAGATCCCATATGCACCTTCATTTCTCTAATTCTGCGGCTTTCGGTGAATGACAACTCGCCTTTGAAGTGGACGAGATTCGTCTTTTTCAAGCATCAGCACCTTTATTTTCTGCGTCATTGCTCTGTTTTGTCTAAACTTTCTTCGATTGTCTCACTTTAGTGTAACAAGCCGTATTAATGGTTTTCGTCGATACCGTTAACCGATAAACTAGCAATAATTCTACTATTTAGAGCTTTACCCATGTTTAAAACTATTTCTAAAGGTGCAGCACTTTTTGCCGCAGTATTTGCCCTAACGGCTTGTGATAACGGCAATAGTCAGCCACAACAAGGCAAGCAATACGAAGTGTTGCCAGTCTCTCTTGCAGAGTACAACCTGACTCCTGTAACTGAGGTGTTTTCTCTGAACTGTGGTCACTGCCGTACCATGGAACAATTTGTGCCAAAAATCGAATCTTTGACAGAACAAAAAGTCGAGAAAATGCACGTAACCTTCAATGAGAGTGCACAAATCAGCGCAATCATTTTCTACACAGCAGCAATGCAGGTGAACGGTACGCCTGACAAAGCGTTTATGGAAGAACTATTCGCGGCGGTTCAAATTGGGGCAGAGGCGACTGCTGATGAGCGTCAAGCAGCGGTAGAGAAAGCATTCGAGTCTCGTAATCTAGTGAGCCCTTATCAGCTAGACGATGCTCAACAAGCAAAACTGTTTGAATACATCACCAAAGCAGAACAGATCACGACTCGTGGTCAAATCAACTCAGTGCCTGCCTTCATCGTAAACGGTAAGTACCAAGTGATCACAGGTGGTCACGAAACCGTTGAAGCAATGGCAGACACCATCAACTATCTGCTAACACAACCAAAATAAGACAAGGAGCTATTGTGTCTAAATTTCTGTTTCCTCTTATTATTTTTGTCCTAGCGGCATTCTTTATCTACCGCACTTGGACGAACCACAAAGTGGCAGACGAAAACTTTTCGAAGGGTCAAGAATTTCTGCTAGAAAATAGCAAGAAAGAAGGCGTGATTACCACTGAGAGCGGTCTGCAATACCTTGTGCTTGAAAAAGGTACTGGTGACGTGCACCCAGCTGCAAACAGCAAAGTGAAAGTGCACTACCATGGCACACTGATCGACGGTACGGTTTTCGATAGCTCTGTAGAGCGCGGCGAGCCAATCACGTTTGGTCTAAACCAAGTAATTAAAGGCTGGCAAGAAGGCCTACAGTACATGGTTGTCGGCGAGAAGATTCGCCTATTCGTACCAAGTACACTTGGCTACGGTAAAAACGGTACGGGCCCTATCCCACCAGCAAGCGTGCTGATCTTTGACGTGGAACTATTGGACATCCAATAATCCTCAGCAAAAACAAAAAAACGCCGCATCAATTGCGGCGTTTTTTTATTGGGTATGATTTTCTGGCCCGAAGTATTACGCTTTCGGATAAAACACTAACTTATTCTCTTCTACCATCACACAATCCATACCCGCGGCGTGCGCAGCTTTCTTACCTAACTCAGTATCTTCAAACACCACACAATCTTGTGCGCTCAAACCAAGTTGTTCTGCAGCCATAAGAAACGTGTCTGGGAATGGTTTATGGTTTTCAACGTCAGTAGCCGTAACCACCGCATTCAGCTTTTTCAGGATGCCGGCTTTTGCTAGTAGACGTAGTGCGCTGTCGCGCTGGCTACCTGTGCCCACGGCAATCTTCTTGTTGCCAAGATGCTCATCCAAAACGGTATTAGTGCATGAGATGATTTCACCGTGTTGCTCCATCTCAGCAAACGTGTCCATTTTGAAGCGAGAAACGGTTTTTGGGTCGAGAGACAAACCATGCTGACGATTTACTTCGCCAACAATTTTGAAACTTGGCATGCCACCTAAGCTGTGTAACCACTCTTGGTTGAAAGGGAAGTCGAAACGATCCGCCGTTGCTTGCCACGCCGCCAAATGCGCAGGCATGGTATCAATCAAGGTGCCATCCATGTCGAAAATTAACCCTTTATAAGGGCTTAAATCTATTGTGTTCATGTCAATTCTTCTATTTGTACATCTCTGATGGTAATTTATCAGCCATCATCCCATTCCTTATTGGCATTTAGTTATCATGCTCAAAATTTCGAACTCCGTCACAATTCAAGATTGGGAAATCCAATTATTGCCTATCCGGGCTCAAGGAAATGGTGGGCAGAACGTTAATAAGGTATCGTCCGCGATACACTTGCGCTTTGACGTACGTCATTCCACATTGCCGGAATTCTATAAAGAGCGACTTCTCGCCCTTTCAGACAGTCGGATATCCAAAGATGGCGTGATCATCATTAAAGCGCAACAGTTTCGGACACAAGAGCAGAACAAAGAAGACGCACTAAATCGATTACAAGCGTTAATACAATCTGCAAGCCGACAAGAAAAGAAGCGTATTAAAACCAAACCAACTCGCGCTTCGCAACGTCGCAGGCTTGATAGTAAAAACAAGCAAGCGACAAAAAAACAGCAACGCCAGAAAGTGCTGTACTAGCAAACGTCAGAGCTAGCCATTGGGAGCCTTGTTGGGTTCCTTACTTTAGTCAACTATTCAGGACAAACTCTATGACTATAAGGCACAAGCTCTACTCCCTTGGAGTAATTGCCATTTTAGGTATTGTGACCCTATTGGGTACCTCGTCACACTTCGCGAACCAAAGCCAAGAGCTCAATCACGCGATTAAATTGGTTGGCGATCTCGAAATTCGTCTCCTTAATCTACGTCGCAATGAAAAAGACTTCTTGTTACGCGGCAACATCAAATACCTCGACAAATTCAATGGAAACGTCGATAAGTTTGTCGGGACCGAGCAAGAATTGTCTGGCATCCTAAACCATTATGACCTCCCTTCTAGCCTCCAATTTAAACAAGACTTACTTGCCTATAAAAAAGGGTTCCAGAATTTGGTTTCCGCTTACGAGCGCTATGGTTTAAATGCCGACAGCGGTCTATTGGCAAGCTTTGAACAAGCGTTGTTGGAAGCTGAACAGAGTGCAAACCACCAGCAACTGATGGCGTTAACCAAGTTCGCACAAGGCGTCAAAGCCGGGCAAATGAACGAAGGTCTGTTACAAAGTTTGTATGTTCCTTCATTAATCGACAATGCGCGCCAACTTGCTACGCAGAAGCAGACCATTGGTGTGGCATACAACAAAGGTTTACTGGGTGACACTCGTGCCCTATCACACGCAGTTGAAGAGCAATTTAAGACCTTCTCATCTGCGTTGAGCCAAGCGGCAGAAGCTCGGAATGCGCAAAACACCAAGGTGAAACAAGTCATCACTGCCGTCGTCTTCGTTGTTATCTTCGCCTTGATTCTGCAAATTTCACGCTCAATCAATACCCGTGTTAGCAGCCTACTTGCGACGATCAAAAATATCAGCGAAAGCAACAATATGGGCTTGCGTTCAGAGTTGGCAGGTAAAGATGAACTGGCGGACATCAGCCATCACTTAAACGATCTGCTGGATAAGCTTGAACACCTGATTCACGGCACGCAAGAGAAGTCAGCACAGCTATCGGCAAGCACCGATAATATGCATCGTGAACTCGAGGGCGTGATGGAGCAATTCCACGCTCAAGCCGATCATACTTCATCAATGGCAACTGCAGTTCAGCAAATGGTCGCCACTATTGGTGAAATCTCGGAAAGTACCTCTGTGGCAGTAGAAGGCGTTCACCAAGCCGCAAACAATGCAGAACAAGGCCGCACCGTTGTCGAGACGACAGTTTCAAATGTCGGCCAGTTGACCGGTATTCTTTCGAATAGTCAGCAGTCAATCGGATCGCTTAACGAGCACGTTGCAAAGATTGGCGGTGCAGTGAATATCATCCAAGACATTGCAGAGCAAACTAACCTACTCGCACTAAACGCAGCCATTGAAGCAGCGCGTGCGGGCGAACAAGGTCGTGGCTTTGCCGTGGTAGCGGATGAAGTACGCGCACTAGCCAGCCGTACTCATCAATCGACAGAAGAAATCACCCGCGTGGTGTCTGATATTCAATCGCAGATGTCGATGGTGGTATCAGATATCGATCAATGTAACGACCAAGGTCAGCAAACCCTTCAAGCATCTGAGAAGCTCGATTCAAGCCTTCAGCAGATCATTGCAGACATGCATGCAATTCAAGGCAACTCTGAACGCATCGCTTCTGCCATCGAAGAGCAAGGCATCGTGATGAATCAAGTCAGCGACTCGATTACTGAGCTGAACGTGATTTCTGAAAACAACATGCAATCCGCACAAGAATGTCTGCATGAAGTCGATTCTGTCTCTGCTCAAGCCCATGACATGGACGATGCAGTCGCTGAATTTAAAACCCGTAGCGCGTAAACCAAGTTCGCATATTCGGATTTAAATTAATACTAACAAAAAGCCCGAAGCACTCTCATGCTTCGGGCTTTTCTATTTAAGGTAGCTCAGCGCTTATTCGTCATCTAGAGGAACAAGCTTAGTGCTGCCGCCGTGGATCTTCTCACGTTTTCTCTGAACCAGAGCATAGAAGCCAGGGATCAGGAAGGTACCCGCTAGAAGCACACATAGCAGACCGCCAATTAGGGAAATACCCAATGAGTTCTGACTCACGTGACCCGCACCAGCAGCGAAGATCAACGGGAAGATACCCAAGATGAACGACCAAGACGTCATGTTCACAGCACGGAAACGAAGCTTACCACCTTGTACTGCGGCACTGTCGATATCCACATCTTTTTCTTCACGCTCTTGCTTGGCGAATTCCACAATTAGGATTGCGTTCTTCGCCGCGAGCGCTATGAGCAGGACGAGACCTATCTGAGCGTACAAGTTAAGCGGCGTTCCGGTTAAGTTCAATGCGAGGAAGGAACCTAACGTTGCCACTGGCACCACTAGGATGATCGCTAGAGGAATACTCCAACTCTCGTACTGCGCCACCATGAACAAGTAGATAAAGATCAATGCCAATGCGAACGCGTAAATCGCTTGATTACCTGCTAATACTTCTTGGTAAGCCATACCCGTCCACTCGTAAGTGTAACCTTGTGGCAGAACTTCAGCCGCGACACGTTCCATAGCTGCAATCGCGTCACCACTTGAATAACCCGGTGCAGGTTGACCTTGAATGATGGCACTACGGTACATGTTATAACGCCATGCGACATCCGGCTCAAACACCTGTTCGTAGCTCACTAATGTACTCAGTGGCACCATATCGCCGCTCGAAGAACGAACGTGGAAACGCTCAAGATCTTCCATGCTGCTGCGGTGTTCGCTGTCTGCTTGCATGGTCACACGGAAGTTCTTGCCAAACATGGTGAAGTCGTTCACGTATAGCGAACCAAGGTTACCTTGCAATGTTTGGAAGATTGACGACAGTGGAATACCTAACTGTTGTGCTTTCTCGCGGTCGATGTCGACATAGTAATGCGGTACGTTTGCACGGAAGGTACTGAAGGTATACGCGATTTCTGGAGCTTGGTTAGCAGCCTGAATCATTTCACCCATTACCATCGACAAATCCGTACGGCTACGACCTAGTGTGTCTTCCAGTACAAATTCAAAGCCAGAAGCTGCGCCCATACCCGGAACTGCCGGAGGCCCCATTGCGAATACCACCGCTTGAGGAAGTTCCATTGCAGCACGACCATTGATTCGGTTTGCAATAGCATTAGCAGCGTGTTCACCGTCAAGCGAGTTACGCGTGTCCCAATCATGCAGTTTGATGAACAGAGACGCACCGTTTGATGCTGCGGCACCTGTCATGAATGAGTAACCATTCGCAACCGTCACGCCATCAACACCCGGCTCTTGCTCAACCATCTTCATCAATTCATTGGTCACTTCTTCGGTACGAGAAAGTGACGCAGAATCTGGAAGCTGCACGTTCACCAACAAAATGCCTTTATCTTCTTGAGGTACAAACGCCGTAGACGTTGTTTTAGCAAAGAACGTTACTGCGGCAACCGCGACGAAGAAGAAAGCGATCAGTAACATGGACTTCTTAACCAAGAAGCCAGCGATCTGACCGTAACGCGTAGTTACACGCTCTAGACCACGGTTAAACGCTTGGAACCAGTTTGCCGTGTTGCCACCGCCCTGTTTCAGTACCAACGAACATAGCGCAGGAGACAGAGTTAGCGCATTAATCGACGAGATCACTACCGAGATACAGATCGTCAGTGCGAACTGACGATACATGATGCCGGTAATACCCGGAAGCATGGCTACAGGTAGGAATACCGCCAATAGAACCAAGGTCGAGGTAATGATTGGACCCGTTACTTCTTTCATCGCCAGCAAAGTGGCTTTACGCGGTGAAATGGTTGGGTCTTTCGCCATGGTGGTATCGACGTTTTCGATAACTAGAATCGCGTCATCTACCACGATACCGATGGCGAGGATCAAACCGAACAAGGTTACCGTGTTAATGGTAAAGCCCGTCGCCTGCATGATAGCGAATGTACCGATAAGAGATACCGGAATCGCGACAACCGGAATCAAGGTTGCGCGCGCACTACCCAAAAACAGGTAGGTTACTGCGATTACCAGCAAGATCGCTTCAATCAGCGTTTTTACTACGCCCTTGATCGACTCAGCAACGAACACGGTAGTATCGTAACTGGTTTCGTAAGCCATGCCCTCAGGGAAGTTAGTGCTCAAACGTTCAAGCAAGTCCATGACCGCTTTGCCACTTTCCAGTGCGTTTGCATCCGATTGAAGTGACAGTGCAACGATAGAGGCATCTTGACCACGGAACTTACCGTTACCGTCATAGAACTTCTTGCCAAGCTCAACTCGAGCAACGTCTTTTAGGTATACCGTAGAACCATCTGGGTTAGCACGAAGTACTACATCCTCAAACTCGCTCACGCTCTCTAGACGACCTTTGGTCACCAAGTTGAATTGAACTTCTTGAGGGTTGTTGTACGGCGCAGCACCGATACGACCTGCCGCCACTTGCACGTTCTGCTCTGCCAGTGCCGAGTACACATCGGTTGTTGTGAGATTCAGGTTAGCCATTTTTTCTGGGTCTAACCAAACACGCATTGCGTATTCACCACCACCGATAACGTTAACTTCACTGATGCCCTTAACACGCGCCAGCTGGTCTTTTACGTTCAGGTTGATGTAGTTGATAAGAAACTTGTCGTCATACTTACCGTCTGGTGAGTAGAAGTTAAGAACCATCAACAAGTCAGGAGAGCGCTTTTTCACCGTTACGCCTACCATGCGCACTTCTTGAGGCAGTTTTGACTCAATCTGCGATACACGGTTTTGCACGTTAACCTGTGCCATATCGGGGTCAGTACCCACATCGAAGGTGACGTTTAGGCTGTAAGAACCATCGTTAGCACTCTTTGAAGACATGTAAATCATGTTTTCAACGCCGTTCACGGAGGTTTCTATTGGGTCGGCTATCGCCTGCTCCACAACCTCAGCACTTGCACCCGTGTAGAATGCTGTCACGCTCACCGATGGTGGACTGATTTTAGGATATTCTGCAACGGGCAAGATCGCTAATGAGATGGCACCTGCCAACGTCAATATGATCGAAATAACCAGCGCGAATTTGGGTCTTTGAATAAAGAAACGACTTAACATACCGCCTCCTACTGTTTGTTTTCAGCAGGTGATTGAATACGTACTTCTACACCGTTACGCACACGTTGCAGACCTTGGGTAATCACTGTGTCGCCCTTATTTAAACCTTCTTTGATGATGATGCCCTGCTCGACTTGTGGTCCAAGCTCTACGTTACGACGTTCCGCTACGTTGCCTTCCGTCATCACCATGGCGAAGTCACCTTCAAGATCCGTTTGCACTGCGCGACGAGGAATGACAATCACGTCTTTCGCGTCCTTGTCACGAAGGTTTACTTTAATGTGCTGACCGGGAAGCAGCTTTTGATCTGGGTTTGGTACCAATGCGCGCATCGCGATCGTACCAGTTTGCGTATTAATTCGGTTACCTAAAAAGTCCAATTGACCTAGATGTTCGAAGTACTCGCCGTTTTCCAGTTCAAGTTGAACCTCAACACCACTCGACTCTGCACTTCCGTCACCCTTGATACCATCCATACCAAGATTTAAGCGTTCACGCTCACTCACGCTGAATGAGGTATGCACTGGGTCTAGGCTCACTAATGTAGTCAGAATGCCAGAAGACGGTGAAAGCAGATCACCTGTACTCACTTTACTATCACTGATTCGGCCACTAAATGGGGCACGAATTTGAGTGTAAGAAAGGTTTACTTCCGCAAGCTTAAGCTGAGCGTTTGCCGCCTCTAGCTCTGCACGAGCCCCCAGCAACGTCGCCGTCAACGCATCGAACTCAGATTGGGAAATACTGCCACGTGGCAACAAGTTTTTACCACGTTGGTGGTCGAGTTCCGCTTTTTTAAGTGCCGCTTTTGCTTGAGCTAGCGCCGCTTTTGCACTCGCCACTTGCGCTTCAAAAGATGAAGGCTCAATGGAGTACAACAACTGCCCTTTCTCCACCATCTGACCTTCGTCGAAATGGCGGGCTTCAAGATAGCCGGAGACTTGTGCCGTGATATTCGTATCTTCTACTGCTTCAATGCGACCGATGTAAGACTTGCTCGGTTGGTAGTCGATAATTGTGACATCCTGAGTCACAACAAGAGGAGCTGGCGCTCCCTTCTGGGCATTGCTTGCTTCTCCGCATCCCGCGAGGATAGCTGTTGCCGCCATTAGTGCGACGAGTGGTTTCTTTTGCATGTATATACCGTCTTTATAGAACAGGATTCGTTTGACAATACCCTAACCTTACAGGGTGCTTTGTCCGAAAACTTCAAGAGAAACCGGGGAAAGTGTATCAAAGTGTAAGCCGATGAAACGACTCGCAAACATGGTGATCAGCAGGATAAAATTGTTGCGATCATGTACACGAATCACGCTGAAAATCACTGTGATGTTGTGGTGAAAACATACCGATAAATTAGACAATAATTCATCAGCTTCACGTAAAAATCGAAACTTCATAATTACCGCGAGTGTTTTGACTATTTTTTTAAACTGAATGCGTTATCATGCAGACAATTCAAAGCTTTCGACCGAGAGGATGAGTATGATTTCTAAATGGGAGAAACGGTTCTACCAGATGGCTGAACTTGTTGCGTCATGGAGTAAAGATCCATCCACACAAGTTGGCGCGGTAATCACCAAAAATAACCGCATTGTTTCTGTTGGCTTCAACGGCTACCCACACGGCGTATCTGACAGCGTTGATACAGATGAACGCGAACTGAAATACCTAAAAACGCTTCACGCAGAAGAGAACGCAATTTTGTTTTCGAAGCGTGACTTAGATGGTTGTGATATTTGGGTAACCCACTTCCCTTGCCCGAACTGCGCAGCAAAAATCATTCAAACAGGGATTGCACGTGTAAGCTGCCCTGAACAATCTGAAGATTTCTTATCTCGCTGGGGCGACAAGATTCAAGTGAGCCAAGACATGTTCGACCAAGCGGGTGTGGAAGTAAACTGGCTACCAATCAACGAGATCGAAGAGAAAAGCGTTCGTTAAGACATTACTCAGCTTTTGTGTAAATGTTCAGACAATCTAAACATTTGCCAAAACCAACCAAAAAGCCCAGACACATGTCTGGGCTTTTGTTTATCTCTTTGGTGAGATTAATTAATTAGCACGATTAACCGTGCTTCTTGGCCGTTAGCTCAGCAATCTTAACGATCACTTGAACAGACTTCTCCATCATCTCTACGGAGATAAACTCATGGATACCGTGGAAGTTGTAGCCACCGGTGAAGATGTTCGGACAAGGCAAGCCCATGAACGACAAACGGGCACCGTCTGTACCACCACGAATTGGCTTAATAAGAGGCTCAACATCGCACACTTCCATCGCTTGTTTCGCCAAATCGATAATATGTGGATATGGTTCAACCATTTCACGCATGTTGTAATAGCTGTCAGTGAGCTTCAACTCAACCGAACCGTGCTTCAAGCCTGCGTTCATATCATCGACTAGCTTCTGCATAAAGGCTTTGCGATTTTCCAGACCTTCGCGGTCAAAGTCACGAATGATGTAGCCTAACTCACTACGAGCCACACCAAGTTCACCAGATTTTAGGTGGAAAAAACCTTCGTAGCCTTCTGTGGTTTCTGGCGTTTGATCTTCTGGCATCTGCACTTGGAATTTAGCCGCCAAGTTCATCGCATTAACCAGTTTGCCTTTCGCGGTGCCTGGATGAACACTCACGCCATGGAAAATGACATCCGCACTGGTTGCATTGAAGTTTTCGTATTCCAGCTCGCCTTGAGGCCCCCCATCGATGGTGTACGCCCATTCCGCGCCGAACTTCTCAACATCAAACAAGTCAGCGCCACGACCGATCTCTTCATCTGGCGTGAAGCCAATACAAATATCACCGTGTGGGATGTCTGGATTTTCAATCAGCATAGCGACCGCAGAAAGAATCTCAGCAATGCCTGCTTTGTTGTCTGCACCTAGGAGTGTTGTGCCATCCGTAGTAATCAGATTATGACCATGAAGCTCGTGTAAGTCTGGATACTGCACAGGGGAAAGCACTTCATCGCCCAAACCAAGTGCAATATCACCACCCTGATAGTCTTCGATAAACTGAGGGTTCACATTTTTACCAGACGCATCAGGGGCGGTATCCATGTGCGCGATAAAGCCAATAGCAGGCACATCATAATCAACGTTCGATGGCAGTTTTGCCATTAGGTAGCCGTTATCACTTAATGTCACATTGCTTAAGCCAAGCTCAATCATTTCTTTTTTAAGCAACTGTGCAAACACCAGTTGTCCACTGCTACTTGGACAAGCTGATTCATGGGGATTAGATTGAGTATCGAACGTGACGTAGCGAAGAAATCTTTCAACTAAATGCTTCATAATTATTCTCATTGTTTTTGGGCAAAGGATGCGACGCACTGGGATGCTAGGTGTGCGAGGATCCTAACCAACATGGTTCGACAAGCCATGTTACGCTCATACTGCAATAAGAAATTGCTTTGAATCAGTTTTTCATTAGAAAGTGCTGACAGGCTCCATCAGAACTCACATTAAGACTTTGTTTTATAAGGAATTAATTCAATAATTCTTCAGCAAGCTCTCGCCATTCACGAACTTTTCCATGGAAGTGTCGCCACTGTTTATCACTCATTGTTTGGGAAATATCTAGGGTGAATTGATCCGTTAGTGCAATATTATGATCAATATTCTTGGTTAGTTGATCACTATAATAACTTTCTGGCTCAAATAAGAGTTTCATGAATACCTGCTGGTAAACCACGCTGTTACTTTTATTTTCGAAAAGGTATTCGAGTTCTTGAATTATAGACGAGCGATAGTCACGCCATAGTGGACTATTTATGATCACATCTTGAGAAAGCTGTTTGGCGCGTGCTTTTTGTTGTCTTGATAATTTACCAAGCCATTCTTCCATCCACTCTTCAGTATTCTCTAAGACAACTTCTCGCAGCTCTTGTTCCGTTTTACCTGCGTATTTTTCATCCCGCTCTTTGTAACGTTCTTTTACACTATCGATAAACTCGACTTCTTGTTTGCTGTCGAGCTGCATACTCAGTGAAAACAGGTCTGGTGCCGCTTTGGAAACCAAACGTTGATAGTGGTCGCGCATTTGTTCTCGGTTCGATTGCAAAGCGCCCAACGTAACGCTGTCTTTATTAAGCGCTTCTAATTGTTTTAAGTGATCGATATATAAAGGTAATTCCTCTTCTTTATGCCAATCCGCTAATAATAATATACGCTCTTCCAGCAACGCCTCTTGTTCTCCATCTAGGGAGACATAGTCATCTAAATATTCAATCACTACCCAATCAAGGTTACTGTATAGAAATTTTTTAGCACACCCGGCTAACACCAAAATAGATATCAAGATGCATCCATATCGAACCGCTTTATTAGATAAACTTTTTAATTTCATCACCGATCCATATTCCCTTTTTTATTGATTAAGTTCTATACTCAATCTAAATCACTTATTATTGCGGCAAACTTTCGTCAGTCCGGCAAAGTGACATTGCCACTCTTGTAGTATATAGAGTTTGAAATTAACTTTTTTATCACAACTATTCGCAAAAAAGTGAGTTAGGGCGCAATTTTAGGCCAAATCTTGAACGATACAGCGTTCCTTAAATGGCATATAATTTGCATCAATAACAACTGGATAGTTTATGGAGGCGTAGCATGGCTGCTGCTGAGCAACTTGATACGAGTGTAGAGTACGAAATTCGTTACTTCGAAGAGGGGAAAATCCACAGTATGAATGTCGTCGCGGAAGATAAACGCGCGGCACATCATTACTATTTGGAGTGCGGCAAACACAACAGTGACCTGTACTCAATTCGCCCAGACAAATGAAAAACCGCCCTAACTCGGGCGTTTTTTTGTATCTGGCGTTTTTAGAGTGGGCGTTTAAAGGTTATTTAATTTCACCAAATCGCTCTAGGTAAAGCACGGTTGCTGCTGTACGAGAAGGCACTTTTAGCTTCTTGAGTAAGCTCTTCATGTGCACTTTAACAGTCGATTCAGAGATGAACAGACGGTCGGCGATCTGCTTGTTTCGGAAGCCACGTGCGACCTCCTGCAAGATCTGCGTTTCACGGTCGGTCAGCGTATCGAACACGTCTTCTTGCCCTTCTCGCTCATTAAGGTATTTAGCTACCGCTTGGCTGTATGCCTTATCCCCTTCATGCGCTTGTTTCAGCAATTCAACCAATTCATCTGGCTCAGTATCCTTTAACAGGTAACCATCTGCTCCACTTCGCACAATGGCTTCGATGTCGGCAGGGCTATCCGATACCGTCAGGATCACGATACGGGCCTCACAACCGTCTGCGCGCAGCGCTTTCAGCGTATCTAGGCCTGACATGCCTTTCATGTTCAGATCAAGAAGTACCAAATCCAGTTCTAGTTCGTGAGCTGTAGCAACCGCATCTGCGCCGCTGCTTGCCTCTGCAACCACTTCAAACTCTGGCTCGAAACTGAGAAGCTGATGAATACCACGTCTCATGAGTGGGTGATCATCCACCAGCATTACTTTACACACTGTCAATGTTTACTTCCTTACTATGTTGGAATTCTAGTCTTACGATACAGCCGCTGTTCGTTGCCGCTTCAATTTGCAAATCTGCATGCAATCTTGTTGCTCGCTCTTGCATGATGCTCATACCGTAATGATTTAATTTTTCGTCTTGCTGCTCAAAGCCTATACCATCATCGGCAACCGTCACTGTGACTTTGCCATCAGAATCAAGACATTGAATATCGATATTGTTTGCTTGAGCATGCTTGATTGCATTTATCGTCGCTTCTCTAATCAACTGTAGTAGATGGACCTGTTGGTGCGCATCTAATTCTGTTGAAGAAAGCTCATTATTAAGTGAGATATTCGCTGCTGTTTGATCATCAAGCGTCGAAACCATCTCCTGCAGTGCCTGACCAAAGCTGCCTTCTTTTATCGTTAAGCGGAATGTCGTCAAAAGCTCTCTTAACTGGGTGTATGCCGCCGATAATCCAGTATCTAATTCAGCAATCACTTGGTTGGTCTGAGCAATTGCTCTCTCGTCTGGAATATTCTTCACGCTTCTTTTAAGCAGCGATACTTGAATCTTCAAATAAGACAGAGCTTGAGCCAATGAATCATGTAATTCACGCGCGATAGTAGCGCGCTCTTCCATTAGCAGTAGCTGTTCTGCTTGTCTTTGTGCTCGGTTGTAATATACCGCACGAGATAAGATTTGAACAAAGTTATCAATAAGAGACTCATTCGGGCACGGTAGGCCCGCTTTCCAATGTAGATACCCAAGGTGTACGCCATCTAGCGTTAGTGTTTTGGTGTGACATTCACTGTCACATTCATGACGACACTCCTCCCCCTCAGTAAGTATCCAGTTTGGTTCCCCTATTTGGTCTATTTCGAGCTTAACAGCACGAATTCCTTCCAAACTTGCAATATGTTGTAAAATCGCTTGGAAATTTTCTTGATGGATGCGAGAAGCAGTCAACTCTTTCGACGAATCATACAATACTCTAAGCGATTGGTTTGCGTGTTGCAGCTTACGTGTTTTCTCGTCCACCGCTTGCTCCAAACCTCGATAGAGCTTACCAAGATCATTTGCCATCCTATTGAAAGTTTTGGTCAAAATGCCCATTTCGTTATCACTTGAAACATTGAGTGAAACGTTAAACGAGCGATTCTGAATTTGCTCACTAGCAAACACCAGCGCACGAAGCGGCCTGACGACTTCTAGCCTAACAAAGTGCACAACGAACATACTCACACACAGTATGCCGCCAAGCCCTAACCCACCAATCCAAGCTAAGTTGATCAGTTTTTGCTCTGAATAGTTCTGTAGCTTAAATACGAAGGCATCAATTTGTTGAACAAAACCAGCGACTAAGATCAGATATTGGTCTCTGTCTTGGCTCTTAAGTACCGATTTCAGTTCATGCCAACGAAGAATCAGTCGGTAGTAGTCTTTTGTAATATCTTCTGGCACTGACCAATGTTGAAGCGCCAGCATTGAATGTGAGTAAATTGACTGCTCAAATAAGTCAATATGTGAAGAATAGTCAACAGATTCACTTTGAATATCATGAGCTAAACGATAGCTCTGCATTCGCATTGAGCCCGCTACGTTTACCGCTTCTGCATCATTAAGGCTCGACGCAAGAGTGAAAATAGCGAAGCCAGTTGTCGCCACTGAAAGAAGCAAAATCAACATCATGGCAGATGCGATTGTGCGTGTTACTGACTTTTTCACATTTTTAAACAACTCTGAACTCCGCTCGTTTGATAACCATGTTTGCCTTTATACAACACGCATTATCTTTCAACTTTATCAATATGTGATCACCTGCGTCGGAATTTATTGATCTAAAACAATATAGCATCCCAATTACCTCCTAAGAGGTATTTATACATATATGTCAAAAACTACAATTTCATGTACTTAAATGACAGTTTATTAATGAAATTGTGAACTATGCTTATTTGGGGTTTCAATTTCCGAGGTGACTAAGTGGTAGATCTTTCGAGAAGAAGACTTTTTGCACGTAAAACGCAACCGGACAATTCGGTACGTCTTCCTTGGTTAGCTAAGCCAACTCAATTCACAGACGATTGCACTCGTTGCGGTAAATGCATCGAGGCGTGCGAAACTAAAATTATATCAAAAAGCGACGGTGGGTTTCCCGCTGTCGATTTTTCTATTGATGAATGCACCTTTTGTTACCAATGCGCCGAGGCTTGCCCAGAGCCACTGTTTTTAGCGGAAGCGGAACAGCCTTGGCAGGCGAAAGCGAGCATCAATGATAGCTGTTTAGCAAAACAAAATGTCGAATGCCGAAGCTGTGGGGACATGTGCGACCCGATGGCAATTCAGTTCAAGTTAGAGCTTGGCAAAGTAGCACAACCAAATTTAGACCTTGATGAGTGTAACGGCTGCGGCGCCTGTGTCTCAGTGTGTCCGACTTCATCCATCAATGTGAGCAATATAAAAGCCTAGCCGTCAGTGGTCGGCACGAAAGGCGATAAAACGAGAGAGATGTATGTCACTAAACGAAGTGCACATTTCGAGTCTGGTAGTCCATGTTCTGCCTGAACATCTGGCTGAAGTGAAAACCCAGATTGAAGCGTACGAAAACGCAGAGATCTACGGTGACAGTCCAGAAGGCAAAATCGTGGTGGTGTTAGAAACTGAGAACCAAGGTTTCATCACCGACACTATCGATGCGATTAATAATTTACCGAATGTCTTGAGCACAGTACTGGTTTATCACCAAATCGAAACTGGGCTTGAAGAAACGGAAGAAAAAGACACTGGAACACAACATTCCCAAATCGAGGGTGAAGTATGAAAATGACAAGACGTGCGTTTGTGAAAGCAAACGCGGCTGCATCAGCTGCTGCTGTCGCAGGTATTACACTACCAGCTTCTGCAACCAACCTGATTGCAAGCTCTGATCAAACCAAAATCACATGGGACAAAGCGCCTTGTCGTTTCTGTGGTACAGGCTGTTCTGTTCTTGTTGGTACACAAAACGGCAAAGTGGTAGCAACTCAGGGTGACCCTGAAGCACCAGTAAACAAAGGCCTTAACTGTATCAAAGGTTACTTCCTTTCTAAGATCATGTACGGTCAAGACCGCCTAACTCAGCCTCTTCTACGTATGAAAGACGGCAAATACAGCAAAGACGGCGACTTCGCTCCTGTATCTTGGGATACCGCTTTCGACATCATGGCTGAAAAATGGAAAGCCTCTCTAGAGAAGAAAGGTCCAACAAGCATCGGTATGTTCGGTTCTGGTCAATGGACAGTAATGGAAGGTTATGCCGCTGCCAAAATGATGAAAGCAGGCTTCCGTTCAAACAATATCGACCCGAACGCGCGTCACTGTATGGCGTCTGCGGTAGTAGGCTTCATGCGTGCATTTGGTATCGATGAACCAATGGGCTGTTACGATGACTTCGAGAACGCAGATGCCTTCGTTCTTTGGGGTTCAAACATGGCAGAAATGCACCCAGTTCTTTGGACTCGTATTACTGACCGTCGTCTAAGTCACCCTCACGTTAAAGTGAACGTGCTTTCTACTTACTACCACCGTTCATTTGAGTTGGCAGACCACGGCTACATTTTCAATCCTCAGTCTGACCTTGCGATTGCTAACTTTATCGCAAACTACATCATCGAAAACGATGCAGTAAACTGGGACTTCGTGAACAAGCACACCAACTTCACTCAAGCAGACACGGACATCGGCTACGGTCTACGCGATGATGATCCGTTACAAAAAGCGGCGAAGAACCCGAACTCAGGCAAACTAACTTCTATCTCTTTCGAAGAGTACAAGAAGTCAGTTGCACCATACACAGTAGAAAAAGCGTCTGAAATCTCTGGTGTAGAGAAAGAAAAACTAATCGAGCTTGCGAAGCAATACGCGGATCCAAACACAAAAGTAATGTCTCTATGGACGATGGGTATGAACCAACATACTCGTGGTGTATGGATGAACAACTTGGTTTACAACATCCACCTACTAACCGGTAAGATTGCGACTCCGGGTAACAGCCCATTCTCACTAACAGGTCAGCCATCAGCGTGTGGTACGGCTCGTGAAGTTGGTACGTTTGCTCACCGTCTACCAGCAGACATGGTGGTTGCTAACCCTAAACACCGTAAGATCGCAGAAGACATCTGGAAGCTACCAGAAGGTACTATCCCACCGAAACCGGGCTTCCACGCAGTACTTCAAGACCGTATGTTGCATGACGGCGTTCTGAACTGTTACTGGGTTCAATGTAACAACAACATGCAAGCAGGTCCGAACATTAACTCTGAGCGTCTTCCGGGTTACCGTAATCCAGACAACTTCATCGTGGTTTCAGACCCATACCCAACAGCAACCGCGCAGGCGGCTGACCTTGTTCTTCCGACCGCAATGTGGATTGAGAAAGAGGGTGCTTACGGTAACGCAGAGCGTCGTACTCAAGCTTGGTATCAACAAGTAGAGACCATCGGTGATGCAAAATCTGACCTATGGCAGGTAATGGAATTCTCGAAACGCTTCAAGATGGAAGAAGTGTGGCCAGAAGAGCTACTTGCAAAAGCACCAGAGTACCGCGGCAAGACTATGTACGACATGCTGTTCAAAAACGGTCAAGTCGACAAGTTCCCTATAGAAGAAGCGCGTGAGATGAACGATGACGCTCACCACTTCGGCTACTACGTACAGAAAGGTCTGTTCGAAGAGTACGCGACGTTTGGCCGTGGTCACGGTCACGACTTAGCACCATATGATGTTTACCACACAGTACGTGGTCTACGTTGGCCGGTTGTTGATGGCAAAGAAACACAATGGCGCTTTAAAGAAGGCTCTGACCCATATGCGAAAGCTGGTTCAGGTTGGGACTTCTACGGCAATGCTGATGGTAAAGCGAAGATCATCTCTGCACCATACGAAGCGCCACCAGAAGTGCCAAACGAAGAGTTTGACCTATGGCTATGTACTGGCCGTGTTCTTGAGCACTGGCACACAGGTACTATGACTCGTCGTGTACCAGAGCTTTACAAAGCGGTGCCTGACGCGGTGGTTTACATGCACCCTGCGGATGCGAAGAAACGTAACGTTCGTCGCGGTGAAGAGGTTCTGATTGCAAACAAACGTGGTGAAGTTCGCGTTCGCGTTGAAACTCGCGGCCGTAACCGTCCACCTGAAGGCTTGGTATTCGTACCGTTCTTTGATGCCCGTATTTTGATTAACAAGTTGATCCTTGATGCGACTGACCCTCTGTCTAAACAGACAGACTTTAAGAAGTGTCCAGTCAAAATCACGAAAATTGCTTAACCGTCAAATAACGAATGCAAGGGCCGTCTACTCGGCGGCCTAAAAAGAATTTAAGCCATAAGGCGGAGATGAAATGATGAAAAAATACCTTATCGCACTTTTATCTGTAGGTGCTTTATTGACAGGCGTTGCACAAGCAGAACTGGATAACCCAGGCGGCACAGGCGGTCTCGACTCGCTACGTGGCAGCGCGCAACTTGAAGACACGCGTCCTGCAGATGATTTTAAAGACTTTCCAAAAGACCAAATCGTTGCAGACAGCTATGTATATCAGCCGCCACTGATCCCACATAGCATCCGTAACTACGAAGTGTCTTTGAACGCAAACAAATGTCTAGCATGTCACAGCTGGAAAAATGCTAAAGACGCAGGCGCTACCAAAATCAGTGTAACGCACTATGTTAACCGTGAAGACGCGGTATTGGCAGATATGTCACCACGTCGTTACTTCTGTTTGCAATGTCACGTTCCACAAACCGATGGTAAACCATTAGTGGAAAACGAGTTTAAGGCAGTCGATTCGCTTCAGTAATTGAAACGCGAGTACTAAGAGGTTACTTATGAAAATACTTAAAGCGTTTTGGAAGAGACTGTCGAGCCCAAGCAAAGCTGCCGCTGGTGTAGTTTTGTTCTTAGGCTTCGCTGGTGGACTTCTGTTTTGGGGCGCATTCAACACAGGTATGGAAGCGACCAACACAGAAGAGTTCTGTTCTGGCTGTCACGCTCCTATCGTCGCTGAAATTCAAGAAACAATTCACTACTCGAACCGCTCTGGTGTTCGTGCAATCTGTTCAGACTGTCACGTACCACATGAATGGACCGATAAAATCGTTCGTAAAGTTCAAGCATCTAAAGAGCTGTTTGCACACTTCGTAACGAAGACCATCGATACGCCAGAGAAGTTCCAAGCACGTCGTGAGCACCTTGCCGAACGTGAGTGGGCGCGTATGAAGAAAAACGACTCTCTTGAGTGTCGTAACTGTCACCAGTTCGATTACATGGACTACTCTCAGCAAGGTAAACGTGCCTCAGCGCAGCACTCTACAGCGTTGGCGTCAGGCGACAAAACTTGTGTAGATTGTCACAAAGGTATCGCACATAAACTGCCTGACATGCACGGCGTTGAAGGCTGGCAATAAGGAGAAATACAGACAATGAGTAATCTTGAGTCTTTTATCTGGCACTTCCTCGGATACAGTGCAATGCCAGTCATTATTCTTTCCGGCTTTGTCGGAGTAGCAGCAATCTCTCTATGGCTACTCTCACTAGGTAAGGATAAAGAGGTCTAAACCACCTCAAACCAGTCGACATTTTTGCCTATTTTGTTGACGGAAAACGCCAAGCATTTGCTTGGCGTTTTTTCTTTGTATCCTAAACATCCCTCGTCACTAACAGGCTCTAAAAGCCCCTCCTCTGCCCCACATTCAGAAACCCTCAAGACAATTACTGTCTCCTTCCCCGCTTTAGCCTGAAACGTGAGAAACAAAAAAGGCGACCATTATAGTAGGCCGCCAAATGAGACTGCTGTGAGGAGCAGTTTAGGACCCTTTAATAGGCAAAACTTGCTTTACGTATTGACCAGGCGCTTCATCAATCACAGGGTTCTGCTCAGAACCCACTGGGAATGGCTCAACTTGCTCTTCTGGGTTGAATTGCAACAGCCATTGATGCCAATGCGTCCACCAAGAGCCTTCTTGATGATTCGCGTTGTTAAACCACTCATCTGCCGAGTCATCAAGGTTGTCGTTTAGCCAATAGCCGTATTTGTTTTTTGCAGGGTGATTGACGATACCAGCAATGTGCCCTGATTCACCCAAAACAAAGGTCTTGTTGCCACCTGTGTTTAGTGCGCCGCGATATGTACCCTGCCACAACGCGATATGGTCTTCTTTGGTCGACACAAAATAGCTTGGGATCTTAATCTTATTCAGGTCGATCCACACGCCACCGATCTTCACGCCCTTGTCTTGGACTAGCTTGTTCTCTAGATAGAGTTCACGCAGTAAGAAGTTGTGGGACGCAGCACTCACGTTTGTACTGTCGCTGTTCCAGTAGAGCAGGTCAAAATCAACCGGGCTATTACCTTTCAAGTAATTATCGACATAGTAGTTCCAGTACAGGCTGTTTTCGCGGAGTAAGCTAAATGTCACACTCAAAGAACGACCGTCCATGTAACCTTTCGCATTATTCTGCGTTTCAATGGCACTAATAATCGTGTCGTTGATGTACGCCCCAACTTCACCCGGTTGAGAGAAGTCCAGTAACGTTGTAAAGAAGCTCGCAGACTTGATACGCTTCTTCATACGCTTCGCCGCATAGTACGCAACCGTGCTCGCCAGAACCGTACCACCGATGCAATAACCCGCTGCGTTGATTTGCTCTTGACCTGTGATGTCTTCAATTGCAGTCACAGCTTTAGCGACGCCTTCCGTCACGTAGTCACCAAACTCAACGTGAGCTTGCTCTTTACCTGGGTTGCGCCACGACATCATAAATACGCTATGGCCTTGCTCTAATAGCCAACGAACCATGGAGTTCTTCGCCGTTAGGTCAAGGATGTAGTATTTATTGATGAAAGGCGGAACGATCAGCAACGGTGTCGCATTGACTTTTTCTGTCAACGGACGATACTGAATCAACTCAAATAGTTCGTTTTGAAAAACTACATCGCCAGCAGTCGTTGCCACGTCATCACCGACACGAAACGCATTGTTGTTGGTCATGCGCACTTTGAGAATATCCGCACTCGACTCGACATCTTCTTTTAACTTCTCTAAACCCGTTAGGAGGTTCTCACCATTTTGCTCAAGAGTGAGTTTTAGCAGCTCAGGGTTAGTCGCAATGAAGTTTGATGGGGAAAGTGCGTTGATGGCTTGACGAGAGAAGAAGGTAATACGCTCTTTGGTTTTCTCATCCAACCCTTCGATTGAGTCGAGTGTGTCTAGGTAGGTTTTGCTAAATAACAAATAAGATTGTTTGATAAAGCTGTACATGGCTTCTTGCTGCCAAGCATCGTTTGAGAAACGCTTATCACCCTTCTCTGCTTCAATAATCTGTGTTTGATTGCCTGCGAGAGCGACATTCTGCCAAATTTGAAGCTGCTGTTCCCACCACTCTGCTTGCAATTTCAAGATGGCAGCAGGTTGGTTCGCCGCTTGTTCGAACAGTTTAGCAGTATCCTCGAAGTTCACTTCTTGCATAGCCTTATTCAAAGGAGAATTCACGACTGCCTTGTTCACTTCGAAATCATGCCACCACTGTTGATTGGTTTCCTGAAGTTTTACAAGATAGTCCGAAAAGAAGTGTTGAAACATAGTCTTACTCCTATATTCGGAAAAAACAACGCCGCCCAAGAATGCGGGCGGCGATAAGTGGACGTATTACGCAGGAGTAACAGTCTTTAGGTTTTCCGAAGTCATTTGCTCAACGTCTTCTTTGAATTCTTTCGCGATAGCTTGCAGCTTGTTGCTGTCATCCATCATCTGCTGAGAAAGCTTAGTAAGAACGGTAAGTTGTTGGCTGTTGAAAGCGGTTAAAGAAGTCACGTCTTTGATTTCTGACGCCGCTTTCATTTGATTTAGGCCAACTTCGCTGTATGTACGGATTGCGTTCAATTGTAGCTCAGTAAGAACTTCTACGTTCTTTGTCACTAGCTTGTTGAACTTCAAGTATGGTTCTAGATTCTTTTCAGTTTGATCGCTAAAAGTTTTGAAGAAATCAGTGTACATGGTTTATCTCCTAGAGAAAGAATTAAAAATTTCCGTTTAAATAACTATTTAACCGCTTTTACAACCACAGCCGTGCCCATACCGCCGCCCACACAAAGTGAAGCAACACCGTACTGACCGTCTTGTTTGTGAAGTTCGTGTACTAACGTAACCAGAATACGGTTACCCGACGCACCGAGTGGGTGGCCCAATGCGATAGCACCACCATTAAAGTTGGCTTTATCTTGAATTGAGCTCACTGGTACTTGGTTGGTTTCTGCCAGTTTATGAATCACACCTAGTGCTTGCGCAGCAAAGGCTTCATTCAATTCATAAACATCAATGTCGCTGGTTTTCAGCTCGGCTTTTTGCAGCGCCTTGTTCACTGACTCCACAGGACCAAGACCCATAATCTTAGGATCCAAACCGGATTGAGCGTAGCTCACTACTTCAGCAATTGGCGTCAGACCATGCGCTTGAACCGCGCTTTCTGATGCTAAAATGATGGCACTTGCACCGTCGTTTATGCCTGACGCATTGCCTGCAGTTACTGTACCTTCACGGTCAAACGCAGGGCGTAGCTTGCTCAAACCTTCTAGTGTCGCGTTTGCTTTTGGGTATTCATCCGTATCAAATACGACGGTTTCGCGACGCTGCTTGACTTCTACAGGAACAATTTCGTCTTTGAATTTGCCTGCTTCAATCGCTGCCACCGCTTTTTGTTGGCTTGAGAGTGCATATTCGTCTTGTTGTTGACGCGATAGACCCACTTCCTTAGCCACATTTTCAGCAGTTACGCCCATGTGGTATTGGTTGTAAACGTCCGTCAAACCGTCAGCAATAAGGAGATCTTTCAACTCCATGTTGCCCATTTTGTTACCGTCGCGCACAACGCTAGGCACAATGAATGGGATTTGCGACATGACCTCAACACCCGCTGCTACAACGACTTCTGCATCGCCACTGCGAATATGAGAAACGCCATCCATGACGGTTTTCATACCACTGCCGCAAACCATGTTGACGCCATATGCGGGTACTGACTCTGGAATACCAGCAAACAATGCTGCTTGGCGCCCAACACCCATGCCTTGGCCCGCAGCAATCACGTTACCAACGATCACTTCATCAACCTTATCGGCAGAAAGTGATGCAGCCTCAAGCGCACCTTTAATCGCGACCGCAGCAAGATTACCTGCCGAGGTATTTTTTAGACTTCCACCAAATGCGCCAATTGGGGTACGTTTCGCAGCAACAATAAATACTTTTTCCATCATCAGTACTCCTTAGTGCATGTATAGGCCGCCATTCACCGACAATGTTTCGCCGGTGATGTACGCGCCTGCATCACTTACTAAAAAGCTCACTGATGCAGCAATTTCTTCTGGCGTCGCCAGACGCTTCATTGGAATTTGACTCGTGATCGACTCAAGCACTTCTGGTTTCATCTGCTCAACCATTGGAGTGCCTGTGTATCCTGGGGCAATAACATTTACTGTGACGCCTGAACGTGCGCCCTCGTAGGCTAATGCTTTGGAGAATCCAATCATGCCAGCTTTTGCTGCCGAGTAGTTTGCTTGCCCAAACTGCCCTTTCAGACCATTCACAGAAGAGATATTGATGATGCGACCACCACCTTTCTCACACATGGCTGCGAAAAGTGGCTGCGTCACATTGAACAAGCTATTTAGGTTGGTATTGATCACGTCGTTCCAAGCTTGAGCAGTCATCTTTTTGAACACGCCATCACGTGTGATACCTGCGTTGTTGATAACGACGTCTATTGTCCCTTCTTCCTCGAGGATAAGTGCCAATTTCTCGGCACACTGAGCGGTGTCGGTCACGTCTAATTCAAAAAGGCGAACCTGATCTTTGGTAAACCCTTTTTCATTAAACCATTCCAAAGCACACTCATATTTACCAGTAAAATACGTTGCAATAACGCGGTAACCATCATTCACTAGTTGAGAGGAAATTGCAGAACCAATTCCGCCTTTTGATCCAGTGATCAAAGCGACTTTCTTCATTAAAAAGACTCCATTCTTAACGGCATTAAAAAAGCGAATTAAGACACTGGCGAAATTCTTCGCCAACTGACGTGTTAATATATTCTTGTGGCAACAAATCCTCTGCCGCCTTTATTTTTAAGTTAACCTAGAATTGTTACATTTCAAATAAAAAACCAAATCATTTGCATAAGATTGATTTAGATCTCACTCAGAATGAAATGTTATAAAAACGTTAATCTAGATTAAGTCATTGATAGAAAAGAACTTTAAATAAAAACAGATTACTAAATTAAAATGTAAACCATCATATATTCAATCACTTAGGTGATTTTTCATCTACGTTACATTTGCAAGTAGTTTAAGATCATCTTTCTTTTTTTAACTAATAAATCTCAATCAAATCATTAGATAAATACCTTCAAAGCTTACACTACCAAATGTTAAATATATCATTTACTTACCTATAAAACACTTAAAAACAGCGAGTTCAACTTTGACCTTTACTGATAAAAAAGAAATCTATTTAATTAACAATTAATACCAAAAATATGATTCAATTTTATAAATAGAAACACAGAGACTTATCTATTCTTGCAATTATTTGGTGCAAAGGCGCACTAATATGTCGCACGCATTTAATTGCTATTTAAATTTTATTAAATAGCTGAATGTTAGCCCTATGCTCCCCATGACTATTTTCTTTAAAGGTGGCATTGAACGTCACTTTGCACTATCTTTGAGCCCTAACTCCTAAATTACATAATCATCAATATTCATGAATACCGCTTTGCTAACCATGTTCATCCCTACCTTCTTCTTTGTTTCGATCACGCCAGGGATGTGTATGACCCTTGCTCTCACGTTAGGAATGAGTATTGGGTATCGCCGAACCCTATGGATGATGGCTGGTGAACTGGTTGGCGTGGCACTGGTGTCTGTCTCTGCGGTATTGGGCATCGCTGCAATAATGCTGAATTATCCTTGGTTATTCACCGCCCTTAAATTGATTGGTGGTGGCTACCTTCTCTATTTAGGCATCGAAATGTGGCGCTCACGAGGCAAACTCGCCATCAACGTTGAGAATGTTGATGTTCCGACCAGTGGCAACTGGGATTTGGTTTTACAGGGCTTTGTCACCGCAATCGCCAACCCTAAAGGTTGGGCGTTTATGATTTCCCTTCTGCCGCCTTTTATCAATCAAAATGCCGCTCTTGCGCCTCAGCTGATCGTACTTGTTTCGATTATTCTGATGTTCGAGTTCATTTGTATGTCGCTTTACGCCACAGGTGGCAAAGGCTTGAAGCGTTTACTGGGGCAATCAAAAAACGTCCGCTTGATGAACCGTATTGCTGGCACCTTGATGATGGGTGTGGGTGTTTGGCTGTTGATGAGTTAAGGAAAACGTTTTCGATAGAAAGTCCGAGTTATGAAGAAAATTTTAGATAAGATCAAACAGGCCATCGGTGAGGTATTGGATTTCCATGCTCGAGTATGGGTAGTAAATGTCTACGCTGGTGAAAACAAAGGAGAATCTTATGTGGTCAATGAGGACAGCTTCTCTGAGCCGTTACAGTGGATGAAAAAGAAAGGCTACAAAGATTCCATGCTCACCAAAGTAGAATCAATGAAGCGGTCTCAGGTTATCGAGTTTGATTTAGGTGCAGTCAAACATCGCTTGATGCGAGTGAAATAACCTCCCTCTTCTGTTTTCTATCTCGTTTCTCGTTTCTCTTGATAAAAAAGCGCCACTCAAATTGAGTGGCGCAAGCACTTTTACCTTACACACCAAGTATTATGGTGCAGTGTCGATCTCTACTGGTAGGTAGTGTTTTGGTTCTAGCTTCAACCATTCAGGGAGCACCGTACCAATCGAGATAGATGACCACGTACCAGACAGTACGCCGATAAACATTGCAGTCGAGAAGCCAGCCAAAGCTGAGCCGCCCATAATCCACAGCGCGCCAACGGTGATCAGAGTAGTACCTGACGTCACCATAGTACGTGAGAATGTCGCCAGTACTGCTTCGTCGTTGATTTGCTCTGTTTTCCAGTTTTGCTTAGCCACCAGCAGTTCACGAATACGGTCTGCGATGATGATCGAGTCATTGAGCGAGTAACCAAGAATTGCCAGAATCGCCGCAAACACCGTTAGGTTAAACTCCATTTGCGTGATGGCAAAGAAGCCGAGAACCAAGATAACGTCGTGTGCCAGAGCAAACAGCGAACCACTTGCCAAACGCCATTCAAAGCGGAAACACAAGTAACCAAGAATCGTCAGTACTGAAATCAATAGCGCTAAACCACCTTGATCAAACAGATCTTGACCTACTTGAGCACCAACGATGCTGTTACTTACCACATCAACTTGGTGTGAGATTGGTTTAAGCACATCTGCTACGCTCGGTAGTGTTTGACCTTCTGCAGGTGCAGAGTAACGAATCACCCAACGGCCATCTTCACCTGAACGCGTGACTGATGTTGATTCGCCAAGCTTTGGTTGAAGTGCGTTAAGCAGATCATGGTTAGTCAATTGTTTATCGACTTTCACTTCGGTAACCATACCACCAGTGAAGTCTAGACCTAGGTTAAGCCCTTTCATTCCCAGAGCAACAAGAGCAATAATCGTTAGAACTGCCGATACAGCAGTCGTGAAGTAACGAATCTTACGGATATTTTGTTTTAGCATTTCGACCATGATTAAACCCTCACATCACGACGGCCATCGCGGCCCCAAATTAAATTGATCATTGCACGAGAAGCGAATACGCCTGTAAACATACTGGTCATCAGACCCAAGCCTAGCGTTAGCGCGAAGCCTTGGATTGGACCGTTACCAATCGCGTATAGAATCACAGCAGTGATCATGGTGGTGATGTTGGCATCAAGGATAGTTGCGAATGCACTGTCGAAGCCGAGGTCGATCGCTTGAGCGAAGCTGCGGCCTTCACGCATTTTGTCTTTGATACGTTCGAAGATGATTACGTTGGTATCCACCGCCATACCGACAGTCAGAACCAAACCAGCAATACCAGGGAGCGTTAGCACGGCACCAGGAAGCAGTGCGATTAGACCAAGCAAGCAAAGCATGTTTGCACACAAAGCCACGTTCGCAACCCAACCAAGACGACGGTACCAAAGCGCCATAAATGTCAGGGTTAGACCCATACCTAGTGCTAGAGCAGCAAAACCGTTTTGGATGTTTTCTGCACCTAGAGATGCACCAATTGTACGTTCTTCAACGATCGTCACTGGCGCTGTTAGAGAGCCCGCACGCAGAAGCAGCGCAAGCTGTTGTGCTTCATCCATGCTACCCGCACCTGTGATGCGGAATTGGCTACCAAGTTGAGACTGGATAGTTGCTACACTGATGACGCGCTCACTACGCTCTGTCATACCACGTTCGTCCGTTTTGTACTCGCGGTACACGGTCGCCATTGGTTTGCCGATGTGTGTTGCAGAGAAGTCACTCATCTTCTTGCCACCCGCGTGGTCTAGAGAGATGTTTACTTCTGACATACCCATTTTGTCGACGCCAGCACGTGCGTTTACGATGTGCTCACCCGTTAGTACTGGGCGCTTAGTCAGGATTACAGTACGACCGTCGTTGTCTTTCAATACAAGGTCTTGGCTACTACGAGCTTGACCTGCGTCTTTTACTTCATAGAACGCAAGACTTGCTGTTGCACCGATAACATTTTTCGCTTGTGCTGGATCTTGAACACCTGGAAGCTCAATACGGATGCTCTCTTTGCCTTGGCGTTGAACCAACGCTTCTGTAATACCCAGCTCTTCGATACGACCACGCATGATCTTCAAGTTTTGTTGAAGTGTTGTGGTTTGGAATTCTTGGATGTTCTGTTCACTTGGTTGAAGCTCAAAACCGCGATCTGAGCCAGTCATTGTCCAACCAGGGTAGTTTTGACGAATGAATTGGCTTGCCGCTTTAAGACCGGCTTCGTTCTCGCTGTTTACTGCGATGTGGTTGTGCGCTTCTGCACGAACTTGAACACCGCGAATACGCTCTTCACGCAGATTTGCTTTGATCTCATCAACCAATGCATCACGTTGTTCCTCGAACGCTTTGTTCACATCTACGTTTAGTAGGAATTGCACGCCGCCACGAAGGTCAAGACCAAGTTTGATCGGGCTAAAGCCCATTTCGTTCAACCATTCAGGTGCAACAGAAACGTAAGAGAACGTAATGCTGTCGTCTTTGTCTAGCTGCTCGTTAAGCAATGCGCGTGCTTTACTTTGCGCGTCTTCGCCATCAAAAACGATGGTGGTTTTTCCGTCTTTCTCAATGATCTTAGACGCAGGAATATGATGCGTTTTCAACAGTTGGTCTAGCTGGACCACTGACATCGCACTGTTGCTTTGGTCAGCAAACGTGACCTGAATAGAAGGCTGCTCACCAAACCAGGTTGGGATCGCGCTCAAGGTTAAAATAATAACGGTCGTAATAAGTACGACGTATTTCCATGCTGAGTAATGATTCAGCACTTTTCTGTTCTTTTGTGGTTTTGGTGTTTTCTTCATGTAAACATCATCCCTTCACTGAGCAGTGAAGCTTTAAATAATTAAATTCAAGACACGACAAAACGCTTACCTGAACGATATACAGGTACAGAATGCCCAGAGCTTTAGTGGCCCTGTTGAAGAGTTATCGTGTTAAGAACGCACAAGATGTGCAGAGTGATGTTGCCTACGCAGAAAATTGACTATTAAGCGCGACATACATGGCGTTGGTTTCTTTCCAGCCGGAAAGACGATGGTCGCTAACGAAGTGATTAAATACAGATTGGTTTTGACGCCAACTGATGTCCATTAGGCTATAAGCGTAGCCAGCATCAGCATAAAATGGCGCATTTAAATCGCCAATGAAGTCAATGTGTTCGTCTTCGATATTCTCACGCAGGTGCGATGTCCAACGTTGAGAATTAAAGATAGCAAGAGAGTCTTGGAAAGCATGGCTTTCAGAAACTGGAGACTGGGTGCTTTCTTCTGTGAATTCCGCAAAATCCACCGGTGAACTTGATGTAGAGCTGGTTGCAGTAAATGGCTGCAACTTGGAGAAGTGAGGCAAATAGGATTTCTGTTCTGCTTGTGCAGCCGACGCCTGCAGTGGCGACAAAGCCATTGCAAGAAGCAACAAAAGCAGTTTTCTAACGTAAATCCAAGGCATGATAGCTCACTTAAAACAAAACGAGCCGAGTTCTTCAACTCAGCTCGGTGATAGTATTCCTATTGCTTATACTTAACAACTAAAAAGTTATAAATCTCTGTTTTCAACCATGGAAAGCAATTGCCATAGGGACTGACGCGATATTCATCGGTAAAATATTTCGCCTTTATCGACATCCAAATAGATTTTGTTTTCTTGCTCTAGCCCGCCACAGTAGATGAAGTACACATTACGCGTCTTGTATGTCACTGAGCGAACCCAGCCGCCCAATTCTTCAAAATCACTTGGGTCACATGTCTCGTCATCCAGTAACTGCTGGGTTTTGTTTCGAAACATATCGAGGTGCGTTTTTAAATCGTCTGATTTTTGTAAGTAACCATCTAGAATTTCTAAACGCTCATGTTCTTTGATAACAGGTTCCGCATCAGACAACCCTTTTGAATCGACCCATTCTGCTGTTTCTTCCCCACCCTCTTCATACACAATATAATCCGATAGTCGGAACCAGCCATCGACCTTTTCCAGTACAGAGACCTTCTCTCCTTTGTACAATGAGTCAACGACTAACGCTTGGTGCTCAGGCTTGTTATAAACATCAATACGTCGCTCTATTACGTAGTATTCCGTGATCTCGGGTGCAGGAGCCTCTAGGTCCATGATTGGTTTCGGCTTCTCTGCTGGCTCATTCGGCTTTTCTGGTTCTTGCTTTTGTTCAGCAACGGGCTCTTCTTTCTGCATAAAGAAAAAGTAATACCCAGCTCCAGCCCCACCAAATAAGAGCAGAATAACCAGTGCTATCAGGGCCTTCTTCATATTCTATTCCTTTTTGTTCCTTACACAGCATCACTCAAGCAATAAGTATCGCCATAGTAACTATAATGACAGAAGGTGCATAACAGATGCGTCAACTAACCAACGTGAAGAGAATGATGAATAAGTTCAAATGGATATTGCTACTATTCCCACTTCCTGCTTACGCAAGCATTCAGTGTGATCACGCATCTTGGAATGACAATCTTACCCAATTCAACCGTTTAGAGTCCAACTACAATCAGTATGTTGAGACATTCAATGCACTCTTAACCGAGCACAAGCAACGACAGTTACTCTCACAGACCTTCTCACCTCATGAGCTGACGCTCTTATGGCGCGCGCAAACTAACCAACGCGCTTTCCATAATCAACTCGAAGCGTCTATTCAGTACCAAAGAGAACTCACTGACAAAGCCAACACATTAGCAAAACTCAGCAAAGAATCGACATGGATGGCCAACGGCTGGGAAAAACTCGCCGATAAGTGTGAGATTTCGGATGAAAAAGCGAATCAAATTAGCGCAGAGTGGTATCAAATCAACGCCTCCCAGCTTGCTGAAGACTATACGCAACTAGCAACACAATATTTGGGTTTAGCACAGCTGTACGCTAAAGAAGCCAGCGCGTTGAAATACGCTCAAAATGTGCCTCAATAACCCTATTCATATTGGGATTGTTCCCGTTAATGAAATTGAGCAATTAATAGGCAAACAGGTCAATTTATAGAGAGGTACGTCACAATAACGCTTTACTTGCGACCAGTTTTTGGGTAATTTACCCATTAACAAAATTTAATATAAAGTCACATTTGGCTGGAGATGATACTAAACCAATGGTTATCAATCGATTAAGTAACAGGGATTGTCCTAATGCTACCAAAGCCAAGTTTTTGTCAGTAGTTAGGCACGTTAAAGAGTTCGGTTCAATCAGTGATTTGGACCTATGTAAAATCTTCGGAGAGACAATTTGGAGCGATGGGAGGGAGTACCATTCAGCCGCGTTCTCATTTAAGGTTGATAGACACACAGGTAACTGTGAGATCTCAAAATACAAATACCAATAAGGCTTGAAAGAATATTTCAAACGGAGACAGGAAACTGGCTCCGTTTTTTATTGCGCGCTATTTGATCAGCTTAGGCATCACCACCGTGAAATCATGGTCGGAATACCCCTCGATGAGATAACTCCGCTCACTCAACAGCTTACAATAACGCAGTATTCCCTCTTTGTTGTGGGACTCCAACATCCTCATACTTGGCAATTTAGCCTCATCCAACAAGTTAAAAGCACAAGCCAAATTTGCCGCATGATACATTTTGTCAATCATCTCGACCGTATGGTTAGGGTTCGTTGATTGGTAGTTCAGCGAGCCTGACGCAACCACATAGTCTACTCTAGGCAAGAGAAGTTTAGAAAAGTCACCACGCATAAACTGATTTTCTGTTTGGAAGAGACGTCTGCGTGAATCAGCAATAAACCGCCTCTGCTGATCGATACCCACATAAACGCTCGGTCGATGCCCTGCTTGTTCAATGAACGCCAGCAAATCTCCGTAGCCACAGCCAACGTCAAGAATGCTCGCTCCGTCCAAATGCAAGTCACGACAAAGAGCTTCAAAGCGCGTGATTTGGCTAAAGGTGTCTTGCCAACCCAAGGTTCGAGCTTTGTCGGCACCGAACTGCTTGTGTCTTTTTCGGTGGTAATGAGCGATGCGTAATCTATCGAGCCATTTCATAATGCCTTGCTACCTGAGCGTAAGAGTGATCTGTAAACCGTCGTAATTATGAGTAAACCGGTAAGTTACCGTTGCCTTTAACTTGGCGGATGGCCAGATGAGTATGGATGTCTTTAACGTTTTCAAGCCTTTGCAACTTGCGCGTGAATGCTTCGTAACCCGTGAGATCTTTGCTCACAACTTCTAGCAGATAGTCATACGCTCCGGAAACAACATGGCATGAAATGACTTCTTCCATATCGCTGATCGCTTGCTCAAAGTCATCAATCGATGTTGCCTGATGATTATTGAGGCTAACTTCGACAAACACCGTCATTGCAATTCCTGCTCGCTCCCGAGAAATCATCGCTCGATAGCCACTGATCACCCCTTCTTGTTCGAGGCGTTTGATCCTTCTCGCACAGGGAGAAGCAGAAAGCCCCACCTTATCCGCGAGCTCACTGGTTGTCATCGTCGCGTCTTGCTGTATCAAATCCAATAACAGTCGATCAATTTTATCCATTCCGCCTCCCTTGCCAAATTTCACCACATATTATCCATACCAAGATGAAATTCACTAAGTTTAAGTTTTATTCGGTCATATTTTGCCACCATTGAGCGTCACTTTCATTCAATAATTAACACATCATTTACAAACACTCGGATTGCCTTATGGCACTTGGATACGCTGCAATCATTACAACGCTTTTTCTTTGGTCAGGTTTTTTTCTCTCTCTGCGCGGAGGCGCGATATCCGATCTTCAGCCGGTAGACATTGCTTTAGCACGCTTTCTTATTCCTGCCGTGGTATTACTGCCGTTTGTGCTCAAGTCCATGAACAAAATACGCGCGGTGCCAAGTAAGTATTTGCTCGGCATCATTGTAGGCAGTGGGCTGCCTTATCTTCTGATTGCAGGTACTGCGATGCACTATGCACCTGTTTCTCATGGCAGTGCTTTAATTCCAGGGACGTTACCGCTATTTGTCTCTGCTATCGCTGTCTTGTGTTATCAGCAACCATTGAGTCAACATCGCATTATTGGCTTATCAGCCGTATTACTTGGCATTCTGGTGTTTTTATTGTCCAACTTAGGGGCCGAATACAACTGGCTACAACTTAAGGGACACAGCTTATTTTTGGTTGGCAGCCTGATGTGGGCAATCTTTACGATTAGTGCGCGCGTGGCGAACTTAAACGCCTATGTTTGCGCAGGTTTTGTATCGGTCATTTCTTTTGCCATGCTCGTTATCGCCGTGGGGTTTGGTTGGCTTGATAGCTACCTTGCGACAACGCCTATCAAACAATGGCCTTGGAATGAATTAGTTGGTCACCTAATGCTGCAAGGGGTTGGCGCTGGTCTGATTGCCTCTTTCACCTTTCTTTATGCTGTTAGAACGATAGGAGCGGAAGCCAGTGCTGCATTTGGGTCCTTAACGCCCGTGTTGGCAACTTTATTAGCGATTCCAGTCTTTAACGAACAACCTGATTCACTCACTTGGTGTGCGTTGCTGCTTGTCACCTGTGGCAGTATCGTCGCAAGTAATGTCTTGATGAAACAAGATCCTAGCCAAAATTATCGGCCCCCTGTTCACAGATAAGAACAAAAATGCATAACTTTTCATCTCGCCTATTGAAAGCAAAAACAGCGATTTGATAACCTACTGCGATAAGAATTTAAAACGTCAGAAGTTATGCCTTCAACTCACACTAATGATGAACTGCATAAGTTCCTAAAAACAGGAATGCGAGTCTCGATTAACTTCGAGTTTGGTCCGGAAGAAAAGTACATTTATGCTGCAACGTATCTGGGGTTAAAAGAAAACGCGTATATTATTCTCGATATACCCACCCGCTTACTCGAAGAGCAAGCACTAAGAAAGCTCAACAATGTGGACGTTGTTATTCGCGGTGTGTCCGATACCGACCTCGGGCACGTTGTTGCGTTTAAAACCAGTGTATTAATGAACTTGCTACGCCCTTCCCCACTGCTGTTTGTGAGGATTCCAGCCACTTTTGCTACGAAGCCAGTAAGAGGGCATGAGCGATATAAATTGCAATTGGCATGTACTATCGATCACATGAGCAATAGGTACGAAAGCAACTTAGTCGATTTCTCGCTCTCCGGTTGTGGCATTTCCACATTGATTGAACCAGAGTTCGCCGTTGGTGACATCATCACCATCGAATCTCCCCTCAGCGGGCATATCGATGAGGAAAACCGCTGCTCTGTGGCCAATATCAAAAAGCTTCAAAAAGGTTGGATTGTCGGCGTAAAGTTCGCTGAACCGCTCAACATGACCGACGATCTCAAGAACGAGCTCTTGGAGCACTCCTTCTCGGCTAGCACGATTTAGCAATAAGCCTTAATAGGCATGAGTTTGCACAAAATAAAAAGGGAGCATTACGCTCCCTTCTTCACTTTTATTATTTAACTTCAGCCCCTAACTTATCACTGCCATTAAACCGTTAGGTTCTTTCTACCAAGAAACGTTGTTTGAAATCGACAAACGCCTCATGTAACGCATTCTCTTTAATTGGCTTCAGCATGACATAGTTTGCACCTGCCGCCATAAACGCATCACTGGTTTCTTTCGCGGTGTCTGCTGTACACGCGTAAATTGGCGTTCCAAGCCTCAAGTTCTGGCGAATCTCGTGCGTTGTCTCTATACCACCAAGGTGAGGCAATTGATTATCCATGAGGATCAGATCGTAAGTGGTATCAGAGAGGAGCTCCATCGCTTCCAGCCCATCTTTCGCCCAATCCACCTGCATTTTATACTTCTTGCAGAAAGCCTGAAGGATAAACGCATTGGTATGGTTATCTTCCACCAGCAGCACTTTTAAACTTTCATCAAACAAAGCTTCCGGCTTGATACGTTGACTGACCTCCAGAGGCCTTAAGACACGCTCACGATCTTTTACTGGAAGTGTTATGACAAATGTTGTTCCCACTCCCTTGCTACTGCGGACCTGAACATCACCTTCTAACATATCGACTAGGTTCTTAACGATGGTCAAACCTAGGCCGCTACCGCCATATTCGCGCGTGGTTGTCGCCTCTTCTTGCACAAAAGGTTCGAACATTTGGTCGAGCTTGTCGCTTTCAATGCCGATGCCAGTATCAGTCAGCTCCACAACTAGCACGCTGTTCTCCGCACCATAGAATTGTTCCAGTTCCGCATGTAATCGAATCGAGCCGGTCGGCGTGAACTTGACGGCATTGCTCACTAAGTTAAATAGAATCTGATTCAAGCGGACTTGATCGGTGAAAATTTCAACATTCGGGTCAAGCTCATTCTCGATGACCAACTCAACCCCTTTATTTGTGCAAATCGGACGATAAATATTTTCCAATGTACGCATGGTATCGGTGAAAGAGAATGGGTGCTTCTGAATATTAAACTTGCCCTGCTCTATCTTTGAAAAATCGAGAATATCGTTCAGTACTGCAAGCAAGTGCTCGCCACTGTGGCACAGGACGTCGATTTGATTCTTCTGCTCTTGTGTATCGACAGAATCTTTCAATAATTGGGCGACACCTAAAATGCCGTTGATTGGCGTACGAATTTCATGGCTCATTTTAGCAAGGAAGTCTGCACGTGCTTGCGCCGATTTTTCTGCTTCTCTACGCGCAATGTTACTCTGCTTCTCGGCTTCGATAAGTGTTGTAATGTCTTGGCCTTGCACAATAATGCCACTGATATCACCATCAACACGAATTGGCGACAAGTTCCATCGGTAGATCTTATTACCAATAGGTACGTTCACCCCAGTCAGCGTCGCACCTTGAGCCGCCATTTTAAGGTGTGGGGTCAATTTCTCTTTAAAGCCTTGGAAGACCGGATGCATGATTTCATGATCGTCTTCGATCACTAATTCTTTGCGCGCGGCAGGGTTCATCTGAATCAGGACACTCTCTTCAGACCAAACCATGATGGGTGATAAGGCAAAATTAAACAGATCTCGGAACGACTTCTTCTGCGCTTCAAGCTCTTCGAATGTACTTTCAAGGGTTGAACCGATGTGATCAAACTCTTCAATATCCGAACCGCCAAATCGTTCAAACCCTTTTTCCTCACGAGCAGAGCGGGTGTAAGACATCAAAGATTCTAACTGCGCCGAAACTTTACTCTCAATCCATTCCCTACTCATTAAGGCAATCATGATCATTCCGATGATCGATGCAAGCATGGCTAGAATATGTTGGATTTGTAATGTCACCACACTCTGATTGTCTTGTACCGTTAACAAGCAAAGCTCGGTAGTCACTGCATTTACCACAATTGGCGTTTCTATTACCAACAGCTTATCGAGTCTTTTGTCTGAGCTTTTACGCTGCAGTACATCAGCGACGTTATAAGGCTCATCACCAATCAAAGAGTTTGCTAAAGGCACGCTATTAGCAACCAGCACCACATTGTCGACGTTACTTTCACTCTTGAGCTTTTCCATCAAAGCGAAGTTGTTGTCTAAGACGACGGCATTAAACGAGAAACCAAGCACCTCTCCTGTTGACGGGTCTAGGATCGGCACACGGCGCACGAGCATATGTCTAGAACCAATGGAGGTCATGACATTAATGTAATACCAGTTGTTACTGAAACTGACCCGATTGGCAAGGCTATCAAGGATAAGGTCGTTTACGCCGTAGAAATGCGCATTTCCATCGTCCCAAATGATGCCTTTGTGATCCGTTAGAAAACGGAATTCTGGTGTGTGCGACGGATCGCTTTGGTCGATACTGAGGAAGAAAAAGTTGAGCGCATCCGTGTCGCGATCAGCGTAAAAATCACGAATGACTTCGCTCTTGGAATTACTGTCATGATGTATTTGGATCGCCGCAAAGTGGCTATCAAATATATTGTGGATCAGTGCAGAAGTTTGCTGTTTGGTTCGGTCTACTTCTTGCCAAATGATTTGCTTGGAGAAGTAATAGCTCTGAATGAAAATCCCCAGAATAATTGGGGCAAGAACTAAAATGATGATCTTTGTTATGAGCGTCGCCAGCGAGCGACGCTTTTTAATGTTTGATCGCGTTGTTGTCATCAATTATCTGAATATCTAAATGCGCGCTTTTTCAGCGCTTCGATTCTCTCCGGTGAATCTGCCTTTGTTACGATTTCAAAGTCACCTGAGTATACGGTCGGAACTGGTTTATCTTCCAAGTCCCACTTAATCGCTTCTGCCATGGCTATGCCAGTATCATCATTCATACGCATGACGGTGATGTCTAAATCACCCTTCTGGATAGCGTCTAACTCAGCAGAGCCTCCACCCCAGCCATTGATCATAATGTCTTCACGTCCCAACTCGGCAAGTGCGTCTACTGCACCCAATGCCACATCGGTCGAACATGCATAGATAAAATCAACATCTGGATGTTTTGCTAAACTCGCTTTCGCAGCATCATAGCCGGATTGCTTGGTTGCCTTCGTGTAATACGCTGATTGTAGCTCAAAGTTATTATCACGGTTTACTTGGTGAATAAAAGTATCACCTCTCACGTCGCTAATATAACCTTCAGAAAAGTAGAGCACACTGTAATATGTGTGTTTTGGGAAGAACTTTCCGAATTCTGTTGCCAATTCACGACTGCCTTCTGCGTGGTCAAATCCGACATATAAAAACGGTTGATGTTTGTCCCACTCACGGACTGGTGTAGTGATATTTTGCAAGATCAATTTGGTGTTCGTTGAGTCCAAAACGTGCTCAACAAATTTACGGTGTCTTGTCGTATCAAGCGTGAAAATCAAGTAATCCGATTTGCTCTTGAGCGCTTCCATTAATGACAAGCTTTGTTGCTTGATATCAGCATTTGGACGAGTAAACACTTGGTTCAGTTGGTAGTTAATATTCAACTTATCCAAACGTTTTTCGAATGCTGCAATATTTCTTACCCAGTAATCTGAAACTTGCTGCCCTGGGTAAACCACTGATATTTTAAGCGGGCGTTTTGTCGGTTTAGACAGAGGGACCGGCTGTTCTCGTACTGCTTCTGATAAAGCATTGGTGAGATTTCGTTGCTCGGGAAATTCGTCCAAAAACTCTTGATAACCCCAGTACCCATTCAAAACTTGTGTTGCTTGAGACGCTGGAGAAAAACCGACCATAGAAATCAGGGAAAATAGTAACGCTTTCTTCATCTATTGCTCTTTTAGTTTTTATCGAGCATGGATCTGCTCTTATTTTTGCCTAGCCGAGTCATCCTTTACCCTAATCAATTCATCTTCCATAAATTGCCCGTTTCTATATAAATTTTCTTGATACAAAGCCGAACGGGCATCAACGTATTATGTGGTACAACCGCTCGAAATGATACCCACAACTATTAATAATTCGCCCACACGCGTCAAAAATAAACCGCCATTTAAAGGCGGTTTATTTTTTGTCATTTTGGGTATTCATTCGAGGAAAAAATACGGAGCGAGTCGCTCAAGTTTGCACTTTTTGACTGCCGATACCTCTATATCGGCTGGCAATACATTGCACTTATGACTATTACACCTAAGCCTTCCCAATAAACGAATTGGCGTGCACCAACTCATTTACGCGAGTAAAAAACGAGTGATTGGTCTTCACCAACTTGAATCGCTGCACTTTCTTGCACCAGTAACTCTTTTTTAGTTTTAGTTAACTGTTTGATGAAGTATTCCACTTTCATAGCCATGCTTTTGTTTTCAAAAGCACAGGACCACTCAAGTACAAGCGGCCCTTTTCCTTTTAGTGCTTTCGCGCCTTTACCACTTTGGTGCTGATTGAAACGCCTTTCCACGTCATTCGTTACCCCGCAATACAAAGCATTGCGGTTGTTACGAATCAGATAAACACTCCAACGTTGCTCGGCAGTATCACTCATGAAAGCAAAGATTCAACCTGCTCTTTCAAAGCGGCAAGCTCTTCACGTAACTCTGCGACTTCTTGCTCAAGCTGTGTAATACGTTCAGAGCCCGCAGAAGAAGGTGCCGTCGTTGCTACCGCAAGCTCACTGACATCCACTTCACCGCAGAACAAATGCATGTATCGAGATTCACGCTTACCGGCTTCGCGAGGTAGCTTCACGACTAATGGGCCCTTTTCATCATTAGCAAGGTGCTCAAGTACATTTTCAACTTCTTTAACATCGTTGAAAGCTGCAAGACGGTTTGTGCGAGTGCGAATCTCACCTGGCGTTTGTGCACCACGAAGCAGCATGCAGCATACGATGCCTTTCTCTTGTTCCGTTAGTTTTAGATCGCCAAACTCGGTATTGCAGAATCGATGTTGGTACTTGCTCACGCGACTGTTGAAGCCACTTTCGTCGCTCACTAAACGGCGTTCGATCAACGCATCAACCGCGTCCAGTACATCAGCTTCGGATAGCGACATTACTGGCTCACGATTGCTCTTTTGGTTGCATGCGTTAGTCAATGCGTTAAGGCTGAGAGGATATTGGTCGGGGGTGGTCACTTCTTTTTCGATTAAGCAGCCAATTACTCGTGCTTCAATTGCCGTTAGCTCAACTTTCATAATGCATTTCCTTATTATTGTTGCATTTGAATTTGGGTATCAGGCTAAAGCATAGCGCATGGACCTGACACCCTTTGCGAATCGGGTTAGGTCTTAATGCTCTGAGAGAATCGACACTTTGGTCATCTTCCCATTCTCATCAATCATCATTATCTTTGAACGGTTCAGTTCAACTTCGGTGATTTCGAGTTGCGTCCTCGCCGCCACATATGCGGCTTTGAGCTTCGTTGCCATAGAGTCGTCATGGGATTCGACATCTTGGTTTTCGACTTGCTCCGCAATAGTTCCAGAGTTCATTTCGAGCTTCATATCTTTATCTTGAATGCTATCGATAATATAGCGAAGGCCCCAGCATGACAACGAGTCCCTGCGTTCAAGTGAGCAACATTCACGCTTTTAACGCGCGATTGTTAATACCACATCAAAATTGGTGGATAAATGTTCAACCCTGCCGCGCGTTTGATCTAAAGACTGTTATGCCACGAGATGTTGTGCTTTAATCGAGTCAGATATTCACAAATTAGGAAAGGGAACCATGAGTAGCGTATTTGAAATCGTGAACCAAGCTCGTCGTAAAAACAAACTAAAACGTGAGCTGCTTGATAACGAGAAAAAAGTTCGTGACAACCGTAAACGTGTAGACCTACTAGAAAACCTACTAGACTACATCAAGCCAGAAATGACTCACGACGAGATCGTTGCAATCATCAAAAACATGAAAGCTGACTACGAAGACCGCGTTGACGATCACATCATCAAGAGTGCAGAAATCTCTAAAGCACGCCGTGACATCAGCCGTCGTATCCGTGAGCTAACAGAAGAAGACAAGCAAACTAGCGGTAAAAAATAAGCCGACTTAGTTGCCATATTCAACCCCGAGCAAGCACGCCTTGCTCGGGGTTTCTTTTTGTCTCTTTGTTGTACAGTGTGTACAATAAACACAATTTCCGTTCCAAAAACACCCATATTTTGTATGTCTTCTACTTCTTCTAATGCCCAACCGACGTTAGCGAAACAACTCTTTACGATGACTTGGCCAATGCTGTTTGGCGTTCTGTCATTAATGAGCTTCCAATTAGTTGATAGTGCGTTCATTGGCCAACTTGGTGTCCTTCCCCTTGCAGCACAGGGTTTCACTCTTCCCCTTCAAATGGTGGTGATTGGTATTCAAGTTGGCTTAGGCATCGCGACCACAGCGGTCATCTCAAAAGCACTCGGCGCAAACAACGCTCGCTATGCTAAGCAGCTAGGAGGCCTAGTGCTCATGATTGGCTCTGTTGGTGTTGCCGTCTTTGGCCTGCTTATTTGGCTGCTGCGCTACCCTATCCTCTCTCTATTGAGCGCACCAGATTCAGTTATGCCCATCATCGATAGCTATTGGCCTTGGTGGCTATTGAGTTCATGGGTAGGTGCGGTACTGTATTTCTACTACAGTATCTGCCGAGCCAATGGCAACACCATGCTGCCTGGCACCATGATGATGGTCACCAGTGGTGTGAACTTAGTGCTCGACCCACTGTTTATCTTCACTTTCGATCTCGGTATCAACGGTGCCGCTATTGCGACAGTGATTGCTTTTGGCTTCGGTATTTTAGTAGTGGCTCCTCGCGTTCAGAGGAATCATTGGGCTAGCTTCGAATGGCACGATTTGAATGTGGTTAAGAGCGTTACATCCATCGGCAATATCATGGGGCCAGCGATGATCAGCCAACTGTTGCCACCACTTTCTTCGATGTTGGCAACTAAGCTACTTGCGGGATTTGGTACCGCAGCCGTCGCTTCTTGGGCTTTGGGATCTCGCTACGAATTCTTTGCCATCGTTTCGGTATTAGCATTAACCATGTCTATGCCGCCAATGGTGGGCCGATTACTTGGTGCGAAAAACTACGCTGACATTCAATCGCTGATTTCTATCGCGGTGAAATTTGTTCTTGGCTTCCAGCTTCTAATCGCCATCATCACCTTTGTCGCTGCTGATCCACTTGCTCTGCTTATGACCAGTGATGCTGAAGTGACCAGCGTGCTTGAAATGCATTTGATGATTGTGCCTATCAGCTTAGGTTCGCTGGGTGTGTGTATGTTGATGGTATCGATCTGCAATGCTTTAGGTAAGTCGTACACAGCACTAACCATCTCCGCACTACGACTATTTTTGTTCTTCCTTCCATGCCTTTGGGTTGGCGCGCAAATGGGAGGCATTAAAGGGCTGCTTATTGGCGCTTGCCTAGGCAACCTCATGGCAGGTATCGCTGCTTATTTAACATACCGTAAAACCATTCATAAGCTCGTTTCTGCTGAAGCTGCGGCTTAAGAGAGCCACATAAAACAAAGCCCTCACGATGAGGGCTTTGTTCTTTAAACCATTTAGCATGATGCTGTTTTAAAGCTTTAGAAAAGCAAGCGCCTAGTTTAGTGCGACTTTATCCGCAGGGAATACAACGCCTGTTTGTCTTCTTACCTCAGTTAGCACTTTCGCGACCGTCAATGAGCGCTGCTTCATTTGAGGGTCAATCGAGCCAAGTTTCAGTTGCTTAGCAAACGCCTGCGCTTCATAGAACATGTGGTTCTCTTCTTGAGGTAGCGTGAGTACTTCTTTGTCCTCACCACGCAAAATGCGTTCAACGCCACGGCCTGTGGCAATCATATCCACCAGCAGACTACCTTGTTCACCTTGGAATTCGCTAGGGATAAGTGAATCACTCACCTTCGAGTGCAACAAGTTCACATTAAAGCCATCGTAAGCGAGCGTCACGCTGCCACAACCATCAACGCCGGAAGGCAGAACATGAGCACTTGCTTGTACGCTATTAGGCTCGCCAAACAACTCAACGGCAGAACCAACGCAGTAGTAACCAATGTCCATGATGGAGCCATTGGAAAACTCAGGATTGAAAGTGTTTGGATTCTCACCATTTAGATATTTCTGATAGCGAGAAGAGTACTGACAGTAACTGATCGTAGCATGACGAAGAGGCGCGATCGTCGGTAGACTGTCTTTTAATACTTTGAAATTCGGAGTGTATGGTGACATGAAGGCTTCAAACAACACGACATTATTTTCTTCAGCCGTTTTAAACATTGCTTGAGCAAGAGAATAATTTGATGCCATCGGCTTTTCACAGATCACGTGCTTGCCCGCTTTGAGCATCTGCACTGCCTGAGGCGCATGAAATGAGTTTGGGCTCGCGATGTATACTGCATCAACGCTTTCATCCGCCCCTAAAGCATCGAGGTTATCGTAATAAGCTTCTGCGTTGTAAGGTGAGCCAAATTCACGTGCTTTCTCTACATCACGCGAGTAGACGGCGTGAAGACAAAACTCTTTGGTCTGAATCGCCGCTTCAACAAATTGTTGAGAGATCCAGTTCGTCCCGATCACAGCAAGTTTGAACATATTACTTCCTTTTCTTTCTCGTTCTGGAAGCCGTAAGGAGTCCGGCTCGCAGACACGATTTAAGCAAGCTTTAGTTCATTAAACAACTCAAACAGTTGATTCGATTTGTAAGGTTTCGGTAAGTAAGCATCCATCCCCGCGGCAAAGCAGTTCTGAATGTCTTCTTCAAGCACACTCGCTGTCAAAGCAATAATGGTGGTCTTCCCACTCCCAACTTCTTTCTCCCAACGGCGAATTTCTTTTGTTGCGGTCAAACCATCCATAACTGGCATCATGCAATCCATAAGAATGGCATCGAACTGTTCCCCTTTCGTGATGGCTTCTAAGGCTTCTTGCCCATTACTGGCAATCAAGTAATCATAGCCCGCTTTATCTAAGAAGAAGCTGGCGATCTTTTGATTCATCAAATTATCTTCCGCAATCAAAATTCGACGATGTGTACGAGACTGGTTGATATTGTGGACCATTGCTGAGCTGGTGACATTGTAACTTTTAGCATTCTGCTCAACCTGCGCAAGCTCATCAATGGCGTGCCTAAAGCGATTACCGAGAAAAGGCAATGTCAGTACCGCGTGAATGCGTTCCGAGTTGGTATACGTGGTTGCCAAGTGATGCTGACAAATGATCACTCGGCTTACATCAACATGGTTTTCCAGTTCATCCACTATCGGAGTTAACTCAGCTTTACCATCATGACAATAAAAGATGACATCAGCGTCCCATGAGGATTCAGCGAGTGCGTCAATAGTTTCTACCTCGGAGAGCTGTATACTGGCAAGGCGGCATTCTTTAACAATTTGTGCGGAATATGCGCATTTGTCACCAATAAGAAGACCACTGCGAATGGTTTCGGAATGCCAACCGACGCTTGGTAGCGCCTCCACTTCAATTGAGAACTCGAAACTGGTCCCTATTCCTTTGGAAGACGAAGCAGTTAGCTGTCCACCCATCATGGCGACCAATTGTCGACAAATCGCCAGCCCTAATCCCGTCCCGCCAAATTGACGCGAAATGCCTTCGTCTTCTTGGGTGAAAGGCTCAAAGATGGTGTCCAGTTTGTCCTGCTCTATCCCCACACCAGTATCGGACACTCGGAAGGTCAAAAATACGCTCTTTTGTGTGGTAGATTCTTGGTAATTAACGTCGATATTAATGCTGCCCTGCTCAGTAAACTTCACTGCATTAGAGACCAAGTTCATGATGATCTGTTTGATGCGATGGTCGTCAACTTTGATCCGAGCAGGAATACGTTCGTCTAAATTGATGTTGAGTTCCAGCCGCTTGGAGGTTGCTTTGGATTGAAATAAAATCACGGATTGATAAACGACTTCGCGAATATCAGTCTCGATTAAAGACAATTGCAAGTGGCCCGATTCAATTTTAGATAAATCCAAAATGTCGTTGAGCAAAGTAAGTAGTGTGTGCGACGACGTATCAATGTCACTCAAGACTTCTTTCTGATGATCCGATAGATCGCTTTGCGACAAGATCTCAGTCATTCCAATGATGCCGTTTAGAGGCGTGCGAATTTCGTGAGACATACTGGCAAGAAAAACGGATTTTGCTCGGTTTGCAGAAATGGCCGATTCTTTGGTTTGCAAAATCTCTTCTGTTTGACGGTTTTGCTCTTCCATCATTCGATTAACTTGTTCCGCAAAGATTGTGAACTCATCATTGCCATCAACCACCACCTTCTCCCCTTTCACATGCTCATGAATCAAGGTGTTGAGAGAGTGAATAATGGAGTCCAATTTGCTGTGCACTCGATACCAAGTACCAAACCCCAGCCAACACAGTAGTACAATGATAACCATCACCGCCGATGTCATCAGCATGATACTTTGTTTTTGAGAACTGACTTGAACGAGGAGCGCGTGCTCGACTTGCTGAGTGAATCCCGCAGTCATTACATGCAAACGCTGAACACGGTGATCAAGGTCTCTCAAGTAGCCTACATAATCCGATTGAGACATCTCTCCTGCTAGCAAACGCCCCCGGGCTTCGATGCTCGATAAATAACGGGGAGAAGTGTATAAACTGAGCAGCTTTTCGACCTGTTCGTCTGACGCACCTAGCTTTATAAAGCCTTCTAAGCTTTGCTGTTGACGCTCTATCGCCTGAAAGAACATATTCTGATTCGGCACACTATTAGGTTGTAACACTAACCGATACGTTAACCAGGCTTCTTTTTGTGTCCAATACGATAGCTGCGCGAGGTAGGCGATGAAATCTTGCATCCAGTGCGCTTCATCACTGTCAAATAAGTGATAGTGCTGCACTAACGCTTCAGACATTTCCTGCAACAAACGAAATGACCAATCCCCCGATCCTACCGTGTCACTGATATCTCCAGAGATTACGTCAAGCATCGCGCGCTTTAAGTCATCTGAGTACTCTATCGTATGACTGTTTTGAGTGAACTGATCATAAATAGAAAGCGCTTTGTCGCGTTGCACTTTCACTTCAATCGGTAAAGGCTGCTCTTCCCCATATTGGTGACGCTCTTTCTCCATCTCATAGACAAAATGCGATGCTTCAGAAATGAGCTTTAAACCTTGAATGTTACTAACCGTTTGATTGAGTTGTACGACTCTTTGAGAATTAATAAAGAACTGATTAACAGCAAATACTGCAATCACCACCGCAGGTAGCAGTGCAAGTAGAGCTAAACGTAGTTTTATAGAAAGTTTGATCATCCGTTCGCCCGTATTAAGAAAAGGCTCTCGAATTAATACTAGACTACTTTCATAGATTAAATATGAACTTGTATGAAGTGTTTTATTTGCTATTTAACTCGCCTAAAGTGGTCAAAACGCCAAAATCACTATTCATTGCCCTGATGTAACCCAAAGTTATGTGAAACAAAAATGTGATAGCTTGCAAAATTTTGCAGCATCAATTTTAAACAGATTTCGTTAAATTAACTCATTGTAAGGAGAGACTTGGGCATATCTCCTAAAATGGCAAAAGTTGTTTACCATTTAAGTGGTAAAGACAACAAAGATCACATAATTCAAGGCATAGTTCACCTTGTTACATATCATCACTTTGAAATGATCCATTATTGTCGCGAAATAAGCCATGCAGATAGAAAAAGTCAATACCTATAAAAGACCGCTAAAATCACATTAATCAGCCAAGAATTAGACCTTACCCCACACTTTCCACTGGATTTATTTTTCCTAGCAGAATAAGACCTCCACCCGTACAATCCGCACACATAACTATTACAACTTAATTACAAACACCCTCACTTCACGCTCTACCGTTGAGGTACTAGCCGAAAAGTAAGGTCAGCCCCCCAAAACGTGAAAGGTCCAAAACAACAATGAGTCCAGAGAAATATCTCCAAGACTGGCAAACTAGCCAAACGATTGCTGAATCTATTTCCCCTCTTATTGGTAAGTTATATCGTCAAAAAGGAATCGAAGTGGTTCTGTTTGGTAAAACGCTTATCAACGCAACAACCATCGACATTCTCAAAACTCACCGTATTGCAAGACGTTACACCGGAAGCCCTCTCTCTCTAGAACAAACCATGCCTATCATCCAAGCGCTTTGCGAAATGAGCATCTCGTCTTGCCGTGTTGATGTTGGTCAGATTGCTGGTATGTACTGGAAAGATCACGAAGACACAGCCGCACTTAGCGACTTTTTACACACTGCACTTCAAGGTGCTCGTGACGCCGACTCTTCTCTAGCAGCTCGTGATGTGGTTCTTTACGGTTTCGGTCGAATTGGTCGTCTACTTACTCGTCTGCTGATTGAAAAGAGTGGTCCTGGTTACCCGCTTCGTCTGCGTGCTATCGTGGTACGTGGCGGTAAGAAGGGTGATCTTGAGAAGCGTGCAAGCTTGCTACGTCGTGACTCCGTTCATGGACAGTTCAACGGTAGTATCGTGATTGATGAAGAGCGCAAGGCGCTGATCGTGAACGGTAACTACATTCAAATTATTTACGCAAACAGCCCGAGCGACGTGGACTACTCAGTTTACGGTATCAACAATGCGCTAGTTGTTGATAACACGGGCGTTTGGCGCGATACCGAAGGTCTTAGCCAACACGTAGCGTGTAACGGTGCAGAGAAAGTACTGCTTACTGCACCAGGCAAAGGTGACATCAAGAACGTCGTATTTGGTGTAAATGAATCTGTGATTCAAGAAGATGACACCATCATCTCCGCAGCAAGCTGTACGACTAACGCCATCACACCGGTTCTTAAAGCACTTAACGACAAGTACGGCGTGCTTTCTGGACACATTGAGACCGTTCACTCTTACACTAACGATCAAAACCTAATCGACAACTTCCACTCAGGCGATCGCCGTGGTCGCAGCGCTTCATTGAACATGGTTCTGACGTCAACAGGCGCAGCAAAAGCGGTAGCAAAAGCACTACCAGAACTTGCAGGTAAGCTTACAGGCAACGCAATTCGTGTACCGACTCCAAACGTATCAATGGCAGTTGCAAACCTAAACTTAGGTGAAGATGTCGACCGTGATTCGCTAAACGAATATCTACGTGAAATGGCATTAAACTCTGAGCTTTCTGCGCAGATCGATTACACAGATTCGACAGAAATCGTATCAAGCGACCTAGTTGGCTCTCGCCACGCAGGTGTGGTCGACGGTCAAGCAACCATCGCTCAAGACAAACGCTGTGTATTGTACATCTGGTACGACAACGAATTTGGTTACAGCTGTCAAGTCGTACACTGTATGGAACAAATGATGGGTGTTCGTTACCAAACATTCCCTCGATAAGGTGAACCTTGCTCCACAACGTTAACCACACTGTGTAACGAGCAACACCCCAGCATTTGTTTTAAATAATAAGCGCCTTGCGCATTACTAATATACTTCCCCGCTTATACGCCTGATGACCCTCAGGCGTTTTTTCGTTTTAAGACACTTTGACATTCCTCAGACAAATCGATGTGAAATTGAACGGTATATTCATGTTTCGTTCATGTTCAGCGTAATAATATGAACCCATAGATTGAAAGAGAGGTCATGATTATGAATCGAATTATCGTTACTGCATTGGCACTGATTACTGGCTTTTTTACTTTGGTATTTAGCCTAATCATGGCGATTCCATTGACCATCGCAGCCCTAATCACTGGTAAACGTATTGAAAAACGCGTGAAGCAAATGCAACAAGAAATGCATGAAGAGTATGAATTCAATACGGGTAAGTCCGACGCGATTGAAGGCGAGTTTGAAGAAGTTCGTCGCTAACGTTTCTGAAGGTTCCACACTCCCCCTATGTTCCTGAGCAACCTTCTTTGCTGACATCCTACCTCGTTAAGAGTTAGGATGTTTTTTGTTCGCTGTGTATAAGAAAGACAGCGTGATAGGGTTATCCCTTCTTAGCCGGCTCTTTTTGTTTAATAGCTGAATCATAGCCATCATCCCACAGCTCTCCATCGATACCAGTGTACGGGTTGGCCTCCTTTGCCTCTCCGGCAAGAAAGGCGCATCTTCCTTCATTTCGAATGTCTTCAACCTTACTTCGTATGAACACAGACGAGTCAGGGTCTACTTTATTCATGTACGCTCGAAACAAAACTGCGCAGCCGATGATAAAGAGAAGCACACCAAAGAACCCGATAAAACTGTTACCAGTTAAGAATATCCAGGCGACTAAGAGTAAGCCAATCAATAGTATGGCAGGAGTCAAGCCAAGTGTTTTTTTCACTTTTCTCTCACTTAAATCAAGATCTTGTTTCAACCCATTTGTGCGGGGGATAAGGAAAATCCATTTGTTCGAACAAGTTATCTAGGTGTTATATGCGACCAAATTAGTCGCCACGTTAAATACACTAGTTGAATGATGATTCTAGCTAGAGACTTCACTGTCAGAGTAGGGAATCTCACCAATAATACCTGATTTATGAACCAAGGTAACATTTATTGATAATAATCTTTTTAACTATGTGACATGTCAAATGAATGCGAATAATTCATAAAAAAATCAAACTAATTAAACAAAAAAAGCAGCCAACTTAGGCTGCTTTTGAGAAACTAAATGATGATCAAATCGTCACAACCACTCGCACTGCCAGTAGCATTAAAACGATACCGGATAATCGGTCAATCAGTACCGCTTTTGAGCGAATACGGTCCACAACACGCGAGTTAGACAATACCAATGTGATGAAGGTGTACCACAAGCCATCAACAACAAATGGTGTCGCGACGATGATCATTTGGTTACTTAGATCGTTACCTAGCGCTACAAATTGACTGAACAGTGCGATGAAGAACAGCGCAATTTTCGGGCTTAGAATTGAAATAAGGAAGCCTTCTCGCGCCGATTGTAAAACCGTCGTTTCTTCACCGGATTCTAACTTCGCCGCAACCCCACCTTTTGAGCGCAGAGCATTGAAGCCAAGATACGCCAAGTAAGCTGCACCAGCCAAGCTAATAGTCTTAAATAGCAATGGGCTTTGTTGCAGCACTACCGCCAAACCTATCAAGGTAATAAACGCATAAATACCGATACCAAACGCGTGCGCCCATGCGGTAGCCAAACCATTCACTCGACCACCAGCCAACGAGTGCTTAGCGACAATCGCTAAACTCGGACCTGGGGACATCGCCCCTAATAAACACACGGTAAAAAGTGATAACCAAACTGTTAGTGTCATAAGAATCCCCCCTCTTTGACGCTAATCTATCAACGGAGCAGGTATAATTAGAAATCAAAGTTTTTCATACTAGCTATGATTTCAGATCATAAGCAGTAGATACGCACATTAACGAATCGAATACTCTGAGATTTGCATAACCGAGCGAATCTCCTCTCGCACCCATTTATGCGCCGGATCCGTATCGTACTTTGGATGCCACATTAACCAATACTGATGAGTAGGGGTTTCGAGTGGCAACGCTTTGTGGGCTAAATCCCAATGCTTCGCGAGATTCACGGCAATATGCTCGGGTACCACCATCAGATGCTCACTTGAGACTAAGCGATTGATAGCAGCAGAAAAGAAAGGCACCTTGAAGGTAACGTGGCGTGTATAACCCAGCTCTCTCAATGCCAAGTCAGTATAGGAATCTTTGTCCCCTCCACCGTTCACTTTGATGTGAGAATACGAAATTAAATCTTCGACACTAATATGGTCTTGCTTTGCTAACGGGTGGGAGGCCTTCATCAAACACACGGACGAGTCCTCACCAATCTTCACACTGGATACACCTTTAGGCTGTTCTGGATAAATTGAAGACGCAATATGAATACCTGTCTCATGAAGTTTATCAAGAAAGTCTGGTTGCCAAAGTCGATACGCCATATCCAGCTGAGGAGCAAAACTACTCAAGTGCGAAGCAATGTCAGGGAGTACATATTGCGCGACATAGTCACTCGATGCTAATACTAACTCTCCTTTCCAATCCCCGGGTTCAAAAGGCTTGTCATCGAGAAGGTGATCGAATTCCGCCAATAAGTCGTCCAACTTCTCTTTTAGAAGTAGCGCTCTTGGCGTGGGAATCAATTGGTTACCCTGCCGAACCAATAAAGGGTCGCCGCATAATTCGCGTAACTGCGCTAGTTGACGACTGACCGCGGATTGAGTGATGTGCAAACGCTCCGCGGTTCTGCTCACATGGCACTCTTCAAGCAATACATGCAAAGAGCGCAGCAGATTCAGGTTAATGTTATTCAGCACATTCAACCCATTGTGTGCGCCAATCTGCGGCGGCGTAATCTTCCGGCCAATATTCCACTTGTTTGCAAATCAGCCCATCACGGATGCTGTGAAAAGTAATCACTCTATCTGAGCGAACGCCATCACTCACAATCACATCGGTGACTACTTGATCATCTTCTCCCACAATACGTTCAATCGTAAAGGTCCACTTACCTTCTGCTGGATAGGCTGAGTTCAGTTCGGCAAAGTTCTTTCTGCCGCGAATGACTTCTTTGGTCAATGGCCAAATCACTTCACAATCAGGCGAAAGACACTCTGCTGCCGCATAGAAATCATTGCTTGCCATTACGTTCCAGAAATTGAGGACGATGTCTTTCTCGGTCATTTTACAAACTTGCTCCCTGTGGTATTGAAAAACTCCGTTAACACGGTATGTGTCATCACATTACGAAGCTCTGGATAACTTTGGATATAGTCTCGAATCTCATTCAAACGGGCGATATTCGGTACTTCAACAAACAGCATCATATCGGTTTCACCACTAATTGCATGACACCATTTCACACCGTCGATTTTGTAAAGGTCTTTGGCGTAATTATCGCAGTGATGGCTCGATGCCGACGTATCAAACTTTAGTGCCATATAAGCACAAATCGTCGACTCTTCAGATGTTGCAATATCGGCATGATAGCCAAGGATCACTCGATCATTTTCGAGCTTTTTGATTCGCGCTGTCACTGCTGAACGTGACAAGCTGACTTGCTCTGAAATTTCCGTAATAGAGAGGCGGGCATTCTGCCGCAATAGGTCTATGATCTGACGATCAAATTTGTCCATAACATCACCACGCTTTCCTTAATCTTGTCATTCTACCCAAATACAACTTATTGAAAACCGACAATTTGCGCTTTCTAAACAAAACAACCGTCATTTTGACGGTCGACAACATCATTTTGATAGGGAGAACTTAGATATGCTTGTCGCATCACCTACATAGACGTTTAGAGGTCGTCATGGAACAACTCAAAAAAGACATCACGCTGATCTCAGGCATTGGGCAACTCTCCACCACGTTAATGGGAACGGGTTTATTTATGATTCCAGCCATTGCCGCTGGTATCGCTGGGCACTTTTCCCTTTGGGCTTGGATAATCTTATTCGTCGCGATTTGTCCTATTGCGCTTACTTTTGCTCAATTGGGTAAGCGCTATCCAAGTGCGGGCGGCACAGCGTTTTTTGTTCGCAAAGCGTTTAACAGTAAACTGGAAAGCAGCGTAGCGTGGCTGTTTGTCAGCGTCATTCCTGTTGGTGTACCTGCTGCTGTCGCACTTGCAGCCGGCTTTCTACAACAGCTAATACCAGAGCCACTGAGTAACCATCTTTTCGCACAAATTCTTACGGTGGCTCTGTTAATTGTCGTCAACCTACTCGGCACAAAATCATCGGGCCGCTTGCAAACCGTCATTGCACTGAGCATTTTTGCTTTGGTTGGTGCATTTTTATGGAAAGGTGATGTTGGCCCCGCCGATCTCACCATGCCTACCATCACAATGAATTCAACTTGGTCAATTGCGACAGCATTAGGCGTCATGTTTTGGTGCTTTGTTGGAATAGAAGCCTTTGCGCATATGGGGGAGGAATTTAAGAACCCACAACGTGATTTCCCAATTGCTATTATTGTTGGCTGCTTTGTCGCAGGCCTCACCTATTGGGCCTGCTCTGTCGTGATACTCAAATTTGGCGCTTACGGCAGTGCTGAATTCGACAGTGCCTCGATTCCTTGGTTGAGTGCGTATCTATTTGGTGATCATGCGAAATGGCTTATTAGTGTTATCGGTTTCTCAGCGTGTTTCGCGAGTGTGAATCTCTACACTCAAAGTTTGGCTCGAATGGTGTGGGCCCAAGCAAGGGAGCACAAACCAACTAGCGCTATCGCAAGAGTTTCAGTTCGAGGCGTACCAGCGAATGCCACGTTAATCGTCGGCGCTATATTGCTTGCTTCTTGTGTTATTGGGTCGCTATCAGGGCTAGATTTGGAGTTCTTCCTAAAGCTCGCCAACGGCATCTTTGTGCTGGTCTATCTATTGGCAATGCTTGCGGCCTACAAACTGCTCAAAGGTTGGGGAAAGATCCTCGCAGGATTTTCTCTCGTGTTGTGCACCGCAGTATTCATTTGTTTGGGTTGGTCTATGCTGTACGCCGTTACTATTTTTGCAGTGCTCTCCCTACCATGGAAACAGTGGCGAAAAAAGAACACTCGCCGAGTGACTGAATAAGGTTTAGCGTGGTTATTCAAACAACTCAGAAAGCTGTTCAACCAGCGCATCAATCTCATTCAACGCGACATTGCCATAGCCTAGTACAGCGCCTTGCCAGTCTCGCGTTCTAAAATCTGAATGCTCATAAAAACTCATCGGACGCAGCACAATACCTTTTGACTGAGCGCGCTGCGTCCATTCATGTTCATCAATACCCTGCTGCCACTTTAAAGTAATATGGAGACCAGCAGCCTGACTGATCACCGCAACTCTATCGCCAAAGTGTTTTTCAACAGCCAAACACATCTGCTCATGCTTAGTTTTGTACAGTCGGCGCATTTTGCGGATATGACGAATTAACCCACCTTCAGTAATAAAATCAGCCAACGCCTCTTGGGTGTGCGTTGGCGAATCACCGGTTAACGCATCCTTAACCACCAAGCATTGCTCAACTAAACGTTCAGGAACCACAAGATAGCCAAGGCGCACTCCATTAAACATCACTTTACTGAACGAGCCCACATACAGTACGCGATCATCTCGCCCCATTTGAGCCGCTAGCCCTTGTAAGCTGGTATATGGACGATGGGCAAACTGAAATTCGCTGTCGTAATCGTCTTCGATAACCCAACGTGATTGCTCGACCGCCCAGTTGATGATCTTCCCTCGCTGCTCGGTATTAAGCGTAGTTCCCATCGGATACTGATTGCTTGGTGTGATATATAGAGCATCGGCATCGCTGCTGGTTACCGCTTCCACATCAAAGCCGAGTTTTTCTCGTACTAATAGAGGCTCAAATTGATATTGCTGGAACTGAATTAGCTTCCGCATTTGCGCGTAACCCGGTTGCTCCATCAAAACCTTATCACCTTGTTTCAGAGCTACCATCGTCGCGATTGACAATGCTTGCTGTGCCCCAGAAGTAATAATGATGCGCTCTGGGGAGCAATTTACTGAACGGCTTGATGCAAGGTAGTCAGCTAAAGCACAACGCAATGCCCAACTGCCCTGAATATCTTGGTTCCCTAGCAAACAGGTACGGGAAAGATGACGAGCAAGTAACTTTTGCCACTGCGCCATAGGAAAAGCTTCTAAATCAGGCACACCCGGAGCAAATGCGCGGTTGATGTCAAAGTTGGTTTTCGGTAATGAGTCCGTTTTGATTGAACTGGGTTCAGGCAGATACTGCTCCGGCAGTTCTACAGCAACATAAAAGCCAGAGCCTTTTTGACTGTTCAAGTACCCTTCCGCCACTAACTGCTCGTAGGCTGCAATCACGGTATTCCTACTGAGTTCAAGCTCTTGTGATAGCTTTCGTGTAGACGGCAATTTCCCATTCTTCGCCCACAGCCCTTGAACAATCTTCTCGCGGATAGCAAAAAACAACGCTTGCTGACGCGTTCCATCACTTTCTTTTAAATGCAGGTCACCGATATCAATCAAAGACAAACTGGATCCATCCATTAGTTAAAACTGGCTCTCTTTAAGCTACCAGTTAAACGCTACATTGCAATCAAAGATTGAGAAGCAAGTGCTCGTCCCTGTGAGCAAAAAGGAGAGAAAATGTTATCCAATACCAACAGAACGGAAATTAAGAAAGGCGCGCATAAAGCCATCTCTGATGTCGACAAACTGCACGCCATCATAGATGAAAGCCTTATCGCTCATATTGCAATAACCAACGAGTCTGGCCCTGTAGTCATCCCCATGCTGGCTTGGCGTGTAGATGATTACGTGTATATTCATGGTGCCAACAACAGTCGATTACTGCGCTCACTCAAACAAGGAGTGCAAACATGCCTAACCTTTATCTTGTTTGATGGCTGGGTACTGGCTCGAAGCGCGTTTCATCATAGCGCACATTATCGTAGCGCTGTTGTCTTTGGCCAGTTTGAGATGGTGGCGGATAACCAAGAGAAAGACAGATTACTGAATCACTTTATTGAACAAATCGCTCCGGGAAGAACAAAAGACATCCGCTTGAGCAATGAGAAAGAACTCAAAGCAACCATGCTACTGCGTATACCACTAACGGAAGCATCAGTGAAAATCAGCAATTTTGGTGTTAACGACGATGCACAAGACATGGACATTCCAGTTTGGGCTGGCGTCTTGCCGTACCGAACTGTTGTAGGCCCGCTGCAAGCTTGTGAAGATTTGTATGAAGGCATTAAAGAGCCAGACTACCGTCGTGCCTACCCTAATCGCTGGCAGGAATAAGCACGGTAAACAACGCGCCCCCTAAGTGGCTCTCGCCGACTGACAGCTCCCAGCCTAGTTGCCTCGCAGCACTAGACGCAATGGCGAGCCCCAAGCCAAAACCTTTGACATCGGCGTTACGGCTTTTATCTAAACGAGAAAACGGAATGAATACCTCTTCACGCATCTCTTTAGGAACCCCTGGGCCATCATCTTCAATATCGACGATCCAGAAGTGCTCTACCGACCGGATCGTCACTTCCACACAAGACTCGCCATAACGTTTTGCATTCTGCAGTAGGTTATCAAGAACCAAATTACCCAACGTTGGTTGCAGGTGGATGGACTGGTAAGCCAAAGCATTCTCAACAGTAAGCTTCGCTGACTCCAACCCACGATAATTCATGCGGCTTTTACACCAAAGCGGCAGTTCAATGGTTTCAACAGAATCGGCTAACGAATGGTTATTCACGCTCAAGCGGGAAAGCATTACGATGTCAGACGTTAAATCCGTCACCACATCCACATATCTTTCAATATCATCGTGCAGTTCCGCTTGCATTTCACCTTTCGTACGCCTTGCCAAGTCGATAGCTAGCTGAATTCGACTCAGTGGCGTTCGAACTTCATGAGGGATAGCCTGAGTGAAAATGTGTGTTTGGCGCACTTGCCTTTCAATGTCTTCCGACATGTTGTTGAAGCCAGTAGCAAGCTCTCGGACCGGAGAAGAGAAGTGCTTTAAATCCACACGAGTGCTGAGCTCACCGGAGCCAAATTGCTGCTGTGCTGACGTCAATTGTTGAATCTGGCGATCAAGTCTACGCACCGGAACATAAACCATGACACCCAAGCTGCATATTATGGTGAGTAACAAGCTGAACACAAAGATGCTTTCTGAGTCTTCATCCCAATCAATATCTGGACTAAAAAAATCTCGCTTTTCTTTAAATACCAGACTTTCTGATGAGTTTGGGAGTGGAAAAACCGCAGCGTAGATATTGCCATCGATCAAGTACACAGGCACACCTTGCATACGATAAAGCAATTCGCAGTCCAAACAAGGAGGCGAACCGTCCCAGTTATTAAGAAGAGTCAGATCGAAGATGAAAAAATCCTGTTTGCCTGTTCTCGTTAACTGCTTGTAGAGTGAGTTAGGCGTCCCGCGTTGCTCAGTATACTGATCGACAAAATACGTACCATCACTCAAGAAGATGCCAACTTCAGTTTTGCGCATGAACTCGTCACCCATAGTAAAAAACAAGGCGACAGTCACGGCAAGGCCCGTTACCAATCCAACATAGAGCCGAGTAAACAGAGAGAACATCCGCTATTTCCCCGTTAACATGTATCCACGATTACGCACGGTCTTAATGGTAGCGGTGTGAATAAGGGCTTTTGAGAATTTTTTCCTCAAAGAAGAGATTCGCATATCAATTGAACGGTCAGTAATGCAGTATTCAATGCCACGCGCAAGGCGGCAACAGGACTCTCGAGAAACGGGTTTATCGACATTGAGCATTAATAGCTCCAATATTTCGAATTCAGAATCAGTGAGATCGATATCTTGCTCTAAGTAATAAGCTTTAGAGCGACGGGTGCATAAGTCGATGCCATAACGGCTCAGCTCTGTCTTTTCAGCCGTATCTATTTGGCGACGGTAGCGGCGTAAAGAGGCCTCAATACGAGCGAGGAGGATATTGCCCTTAATTGGTTTAGTTAGGTAATCATCAGCACCAAATTTAAATAGGCTAACTTCACTCATCTCATCATCAGTGGCCGTCAACACAATGATGATCCCATGATAAAACGCCCTAGCCTCTTGGCATATCTCTGCACCATTTTTGCCTGGGAGCATCAAATCCAATAACACCAGATCAGGCTGCAATTCTTTGATAGCATCGAGTGCATTAAGACCATTGTCGACCACAGTAACTAGGTAACCTTCGGCCTCTAGGTACATTTTGGTTAATCGAGCAATCTCTGAATCATCCTCTACGAGCAAAATTTTATTACCGACCATAATCCATTCACTCTACCTATAAAACAGAAGCAGTATATCGCTCGTTTTGTTCCATGCAACCCGTATAAACCGAACCTCTAGCGACAGAAAGTGCTTACAAACACTTACAAACCATACATTTATAAAAAAGCGCTCTCTACAAAAGACCTGTAAAAGAACAAAAAACCAATTTATAAACACAAGTTAAGATTTAATATCATCAATTAAAGCCACTACAAAATATAAAGCCCCTACTATTTTAGTTTTGTCGAATTAAAAACCTTACAACAAATCATCAACAGTAATTATGACTACAATTGCTCATGTAGACAGAAAATACTCTTGCAAATAAATTCCTCAGCGAACCTTCAGCCCGTGAGTATTGCAAAGATGAAATTCGCTCAATTAACGCCTCTGGCTTTACTTTGTACAGTAAGCCTAACTGCCTGCGGTGGCAGTGACTCAAATTCAAAGTCTCCAACAACCACGCTGCCTCCCAAATCAGCTCCAACATTGAAAACCGTGACGATCCCTAGCGTCGTTTCCAAAAAGTTTCCAGCCAAGCTGCAAGTGGCTGCTGATGCTGGCTTTACCCACTACCTTGAAGTCTCCCTTTCGCAAGACGGGAACAATGCGTCATTCCACATTATCGCGATGGATGACGGGGCGAATGATGAAAAAATATTTCGTGCCGCCAAAATCGTTCAGCACCTACTCACAAACCAGCCAAATTCGAAGTATGGTGCCAACAAATCTAGTATCGCAAAGACACTAGCCGAGCGTGATGCAACATTAATGCTGACAGAAAACGACGACCAGAATGACGAAATGCTCATCAAAATTTTCGTCAGTGAGTTGCTTCGTCAAGATAAATTGGACGACGCGATTGCAGATTCTGGCTTACCACAATCCTTTGATACCAGCTCATTAGAAAACTTCATTGCAACCATGATGGTGCTTAATGAAGACGACATGGACACGCTTATCGAGTCCATTGCATTAACGTTGATGAGCAGCGGGGATACACCAAACTGGTTGATGAACAGCCAATCTTTGATGTACCGCGAACTGACAGTTGAAGGCGATTGTCACTACATGAGTAACTTTGCCGATTACTGTGCCAATCTGGGTAAACATGCCGACCGAGATGCCGCTTTTGAAGAGATTCTACATTTGGTCCAAGCGCAAGGCATTGCTCCTAACGCATCGACTTCCTCATTACAAAAAGCCATTCAAGCGCATGCTCTAAGCATTTATAACGACATCCAATCAGGTAAGCCAACGGTGTGGCGCCCAACCCAGAGTGACTGGGAAGATTGGGAGTCTGACGACTTCGATCCAGAACGCGTTAAGCTAACAGGCACTTCTTACTCTCACGAATACTTTGCTGCTGCTTTTGAAGCTTACATGGGCGTTGCAAAAGCAAACGGGTATGGTTTAGATGGCTACCAAGCGTTAACACGTGACGAAATGCAAACCCAAGATCCACAAGCGATTGATTGGATTGACGGTTTGTTCCACGACTACTTGCAATACACCGCAAGCATCGACTCTGCAGGCGTCAAACTCTACACAGAAAAAACAAATCCAGGCACGGTTCCTACCTTCCGCATGGCACCAAATAAACATGGTTTAGTAGAAGCCTACACCTACAAGTCTCAATGGCTGACAAAAGTGAAGATCGTTGGCGACGACGCGATAAATGTCATCGGTAATGACCAAGACAACACATTTGAAGGCAACCATAAAAACAACAGTATTTTTGGTGAGGGAGGCGTCAACACTTACATCGTGCGACACAAGCTGGCGGAATGTATCGTTATCAAAGCGAAGAACGTCTCTGTTGAGTGCCCTAATACAGGCATTGACGAGTTGTACGACATTCAGAACATCCAGTTCACCGATCAAACTCTAGACGTAACCAAGCTATAAACAATGAAAAACATGAAGAAACTTACTCTACTCGCTCCCCTATTCCTTGTTGGTTGTGGTGGCCTTGCTGTCATGGATCGTACTGATGCAGTAAAAGCGCAACCAGAAATGTTGGTGAAAACCGACGGCGACTTTTGGGGATTCGGTGCGGATGGCCATTTTGATTTTGCTGGCAAGTACAAAGGCAAATATTCGCGCAGTGCTTCAAACTCAAGTTGGTTCAATCGTATCTCATTCAAAGAAGGGGCAATGGGCGCAGAAGTGACTCGTATAGACAGCGGTGAAACTTGGCTCCTAAACTGCACCGGCGGCGGCATGTCGGTAAACTACATGGGCGTTGATTTTGGTGGCAACGATCCATACACCTGCGACATCACTCAAGATGGTAAGAAAGTCGGTGAGTTTGCTATGGAACCGAAATCTGCGCTGATCGACATCAGCCTTGAGAAAAAAGAAACGGGCGTAGTTCGCATTGGCAATACCCATTTCAATGTAGAAACCATTCACACGAGCCCTGATTCGATGATGGCGGTAGATATTCCACTGGGTTACAGCTTTAAGCAAGGGACGCAAGAGGTTGCGGCAGTGCAGACGAATGGCACAATCGCAGTGCAAATGCTGCCCGAGCTTAACGATAAGCAAAAAGACGTGGTTGCCATTGGCGCTGTGGCTAGTGCACTGAGCTGGCGTCCTGAAGAGTAAGCGTTAACGCTCCCAAAAATTTCAAAGCCCTCATTTGAGGGCTTTTATTTGCTGGCAGCACTGGTCATCACAAAGATTATTTTTCCAATCGAGCCGCGTATTGTTTGGGAGTTAAGCCGCGATGTTTTTTGAACATACGATTAAAACTCGCGACATTGGTATATCCGAGACGCTCCGCAATCTCCTCTATACTGACATGTTTGATCAATAAACCGGCTGCAACGTTACTTAATACATAGCCAGATACCGTAGAGAAATTAAGTCCTAGCTTGTGCAAACGTCGCTGGAACTGTTGCTCTGAAAGCCCAAGTAAAGATGAGACACGCTCCAATGTCGGCAATCCATAATGGCTACTGTAACTCACTACTTCATAAATCACTTTAAGCTCATCTTCCGGATCGGGCATGTTGAGCAAATCATCCAAATCTGAAAAGCTCATCGCTAGACGGCTGTCTTCACGATGGCTTACTTGACGCGAAGCGAGGCGGTCATCTCCTGGGATCCAGATTTCTGTTTTTGGCTGACTCCACTCAACCTCACAGCCAAAGTACTCTTCGTATGGTTTGCCATTTTTCCTAGAACCAGAAATCATCACACGTAATGGCTTGTAATCTTGCCCCAAAAATTCACGCAAAATCTTGGTCATGAATATCGCGCAGCGAATACTGTCATGTACTTTGACCGAAGTTTCCACAAATGGGTTGTGGTAAGTCCATTTGATGATCTTGCCTGATTGCTCACCCGCTAAAAAAGCACCTGATTGAAGGTTACTTACGCCATAATTCACGCGTCGAATGGTGCTAGCGAGATCATTACCTGAGTATAACCAACGTCCGACCGGACCAAGCTTTTGCAGCTCAATGCCACGGCTTAAACTTAACACCACATCTGGGTCATCAGTCAGTTGTTCAATACGTCGATACCACTCCGAAACAGCCTTCAAAGGTATCAATGTCATCGGGTTGTGAAACACTGATGCAGGGATGCCAAGCTCTTCGGATCTCAAATTATACTTAGATAACGCGAGGTTATGCATATTTAAAATACCCATCGCGCGAATAAATCGAACCGTTTTCATAACCAATCACATCAAATTTAATCTTCTAGTGATTGAATTTGTCACAAACCCTCACCTATTTCAATTCCAGATCACAATACGCCAACAGTTTGATAGAGGAGTGTTTAATGAGTTTACTGAGTGTCCCATTTGTCGGAACAGGCGCAGATACAGCGTTACATGTTGTCGCTGCCGTCGTTTTAATCGCGAGTGTCGCTGGCGCGTGTTACGGCTTTTGGAAAATCCATGAGTTGCCAATTAATAAGGCGCACAGCAAAGACCATCATCAGATAGGGCTCATTACCGCCCTCACCTGGATAGGATTTGTCTGGCACTGGGTATGGGTGCTAGCCGTGATCTTTGCATTCGTTGATATGGAAAAAGCCATCATCAATCTGCGTGATACATGGAAAAGTAAACCGCAAACAGAAACACAGCCACAAGAGGAGGCATAATGTTAGAAGGTTTAGCGGTATGGGCACTCTTCATCTATCTGCTCCGTTTAGTCGGCATGCCTTGGAACAAAGCAACCAAATCGTTCGCTTACCTAGGCGGCTTGGGTTGGTTAATGTTCGTCTGGGTAGGTCTCATCAACTTCACCCCGATGGATCTATCCGGCGGCTCAGTGGTGCAATCACCACACATCCAGTTGCGTCCGGATTCAACCAATGTGAAAGGCAAAGTTGAACATATTTATATCAAGCCGAATCAACAAATTGAAAAAGGTCAGCTCATTTACGAACTCGACCCAACGCAATATGAGATCGCATTGAACCAAGCAAATGTGTCGGCAGATTCTGCTCGAGTCGCACTGGCAACAGCACAAGGTGATATCGAGATTGAAGAAGCAAACCATCAAGCACTGGTGCAAGATCTAGAAACGTCAAAAAGCCAATTGGAAGCGGCGAAAGTTGACTATAAATTGCAGAAAAAAATGCTGGATCGTTACGTTGAACAAAACCGCGTGGTCCAAAACACCATTACGGCAAGCGACATCGACAAACAATCGAGTGCCGTTGATATGGCACGCCACAACGTGTTAACTCTTGAATCTCAAATCAAGAAGAAACAAGTCGATATCTCACGCGCAAAACTGGCGATTCATAAAGCTGAGCTCGCGGTTGAAACCAAACAGGCTGAACTGCGCCAAGCAGAGGAGCAAATTGCAAAAGCACAATGGGATTTGAACAGCACCAAAGTGCACGCACCAGCAGATGGCTTTGTGACCAACTTTATCCTGCGTGAAGGTCAACGTGTATCGATGATGCCGCGTATCAACATGTACACTAACGAGAAGTACGTTCTGATGCGAGTGAACCACCAAGCAATTCGTAATATCAAACCAGGTCAACCTGCGGAATTCTCTTCTTCGGTTTACCCTGGCAAAATCTTCTCTGCTACAGTAGAGGGCATTGTTGAAGCGACCGGTGAATCACAAGGCAACCTACTTGGTCTGGATGATTCCGTTCGCGCTACAACTGGTAAGAACTTACAGAACAAACACCACTTTGTTCGCCTTAAGATTGATGAGCCAGAAGGCTACGATATCCCTGTCGGTTCAGTTGGCCTAGCATGGGTCAGCGGCGAGAAACCAATCGGTTTCCTAGCGTTCTTGGATGTGATTCGTGGCATCATCATCCGAATGAAGTCGCAACTGTACTTCTTCTACTCTATCTAAACTCCCAAACCGCCAGTTCCGCTGGCGGTTTTCTTTTCATTTGTATCCAAGCACGTAGTTTTCCCGTATAACAAATAGTTAGTAAATAACGGAGAAAATTCATGTCGGCAAAGGAAAGAAGCCTACCCACCCATCGCATCTCAAGATTCAGCAAGTTCGCTTCCCTTGCAACCCGAGTCGCAGGCAACGTGATTGCTGAAGGCACCAAACAAATCGCTAAAGGCAATAAACCCAAAGCGAAAGACCTGTTGCTAACGCCGCAAAACATTGCGCGTTTAACAGACCAACTGGCCCACTTGCGCGGTGCAGCGATGAAGCTTGGTCAAATGCTCTCTATGGATGCTGGCGATGTTTTGGAACCAGAACTCGCTGATATTCTCTCGCGACTTCGCTCAAACGCAGATCCTATGCCAGCAAAACAACTCAACGGAGTAATGGAAAACGCGCTAGGAACCAATTGGAAAACTGAGTTCCTCTCCTTTAACTTCAAGCCAATAGCCAGCGCTTCCATTGGTCAAGTTCACCAAGCCTACAGTGATGCAGGTGATAACCTCGCGGTGAAAGTGCAGTATCCGGGAGTAAGGAAAAGTATCGACAGTGACGTCGATAATGTGGGGACTCTGCTCAAAGTCGTTGGCTTGATTCCCGAATCTGTTGATTACAAAGGACTATTGGAAGAAGCTAAAAAGCAACTGCATGATGAAGCTGATTACGCACGAGAAGCGCACTTTGCCATTCGTTATCATGACGCTTTGAAGGATCACCCTCATTTTGTCGTGCCGAAAATCCACACCGAGAGCTCTTCCGACGCCGTGCTCGCAATGGAATTTATTGACGGTAGCCCGATTGAACAAATCGAGCATTATGACCAAAGCACACGCGACTTTGTTATGCACAGTTTACTAGAATTGCTGTTCCGAGAGCTGTTCGAATTCAGGATGGTGCAAACCGATCCCAACTTTGCCAACTACTTGTATATCGAGAACTCCCGTCAAATCGGCTTGTTAGATTTCGGCGCGACTCGCGAATACAGCGAACAATTTAGCACTGGTTATCGCCAAGCTTTCGCATCGGTTGTCAACGACGACGAGCAAGGCTTGAACAATGCGCTTGAGCAGATTGGATTTTTCAGCAAGACCATTATGCCTGTACAGCGCCAAGCGATTCTTGATCTCGTCAAAATGGCGTGTGAACCTATGCTGGTTGATGAGCCTTATGACTTCAAAGCCAGTGGCTTAGCTCAGAAACTCCGCGAGGCCGGCACCATTTTAAGCATGGAACAAGACTACTGGCACACGCCACCAGCAGATGCCCTATTCCTGCACAGAAAAATAGGTGGAATGTACTTGCTGGCAGCTCGCATTGGTGCAAAAGTGAACATTCGCCAATTGGTCTCACCGTACCTACAGATTATTGACGAATAGACTATTGTTTTTCTGCCACTTTCGAGTACCTTGAGCAGCTGCCTATAAGAATAATCTGACTGTCGGGGTGCTCGGTGAGTAAGTTTCAAGACCTCTCCACTCTAATCGAACAAATTGTCCAAGCAGACGAAGCGGATCAAGTTACCGCTTTGAATGATTCTATCGAATGTGGTCTCGAACCCGGTGCCGTGGCACTGATACTCGAGGCTTTCCCGATCGATGAACGTGTACGCTTGTGGCGCGCATTACCTATGGAATTGCACATCGATGTGCTGACTGAAATGCGTGCTGAAGTACGTCTTTCCATCATCGAAGCACTTTCTGAAGTTGAGCTGAAGCTGACCTTAGCCAAGCTGGATAACTTATCGCTGATTGAATGGGCTGACTCGCTTCCTGAAGAGTTCATTAATGAAGCGTTAGAGCTGATTGAGAAAGATGAACTCGATCTCTACGACCAAGCAAACGAATATGAAGACGAAGAACTCGGTCGATGGGCTGAACGGAAGATCATCACTCTCCCTTTTAATATTACTGTTGGTAAAGCTCGACGCTTAATGGAGCGCTATAGTTACGATACACCGCAGCAAGTGTATCTGATCAACCGTAAAAAGCAGTTTCGTGGCGCAGTAAACTATTATGAAATCTTACGTAGTGAAGCGGACGTTCGTCTCAAAACCCTTGCGATTGATACCGTCACCGTACTCGACAGTAAAATGGAACTGTCTGAAGCCGTAGAGGCACTTGAGCACAGCCCTCTCCCTGCTTTGCCAGTTACCGATGCAGATCAAACCTTGATCGGGGAAGTGGATTGGCAATTCGCACTCAGCACTCAACGTGAAATCTACGAAGCACGTTTGATGGCTGGTACGGGTATGGATGAAGGTGATGACTTGTTCGCGCCAATTCTAAAGAGCTCACAAAAGCGTGGCGTTTGGCTGGGCATTAACTTGCTGACTGCAATTCTAGCATCGGTGACGATTGGCTTGTTTGAAGATGTGATTTCACAAGTGGTCGCTCTTGCTGTTCTGATGCCGATTGTGGCTTCTATGGGGGGTATTGCAGGTAGCCAAACACTGACGCTGATGGTTCGTGCCATGGCATTAAACCAAATTACCCCTGGTAACCGTTTTGCCCTGCTCAAAAATGAATTGGGTATCGGCTCTCTTAACGCTTTGCTTTGGGCGTTGATCATCGGTGGTTTAGCAGGGCTTTGGTTCCAATCTCCTGTATTGGGCGGCACCATCGCTCTCGCGATCATCGTCAATATTGTTACCGCGGCCTTATTTGGTGTGCTGATCCCAATTGTTCTTGATAAGCTCAAACTCGATCCAGCACTTGCGGGCTCGGTGATTCTGACTACGGTAACTGATGTCGTTGGCTTCTTTGCTTTCTTGGGCACGGCGAGCTTAGTAATGTTGTAAAAAGAATCGCTCTAGTTAATTAATTCATCATTAGCATTATAATTACAAATTGCAAACCGCATTTGCAATTTGCAACTCACAGCAAATTTTAGGCAACCTTTATCACAGAAACCGTGTTTTTTCGGTGGTTTTAAAGTTGGCACACTAACTGCATTATCTAGTGTGACCCTTCTTAAGCCGAGGGTCACCTAGCCAACTGACGTTGTTAGTGAACTCGAATTTGTTCACAAATATATAGGCCAATCGCACAAATTGCGGTTGGCTATTTTTTTATCTGGCCCCTTCAAATTCCTTCTCCACATCCTTACTCCCTGTTGAACTAATTTTATTCACTCAATTTACAATCGATTACATGCGACATTTTCTTAAGTTATCTACAATAAATAGCCATCTAAGAAAAATTTAACAGCATAAACACCAAAATAACCATTAAATAAATGACTTCGCGTTCAACTTATGAACAATCGTTACTATCAAGCTCAAAAAAACGTTTGCTAAGCATTATAAAAATCCATTGAATCGCTATTTTATAAACAAACCACAAAAATATGACGAGATAAAAGAAAGCCACCAATGACACCGATTTCATTACACATTACTGGTCAGATTAGCCGTCAAGTTCCAAACTTTTTTATTTTTCTAAAAAACTATAACCACATGTTTTTAAAGGACTATAAAAAGACAAAGCTAGAGGTAAACGTTTAAGTGACAAAAAACCCATTGACTATGAGAGTTACATCACCATAATACGCGCCGTTTGCCCAGAAATTGGGATCTACAATTTGTTTTAATTTTTCTTTGCGGAGGTAAAAATGGCTGCGGACAATAACTACAGTCTTGGACCGGTTCCTAACACTGCCAGAAAAGGCGTGGCATCATTAACCATGGTTATGTTGGGGCTCACTTTCTTCTCCGCAAGCATGTGGACGGGCGGCTCGCTCGGTACCGGACTTTCTTTTGATGATTTCTTCCTCGCTGTTCTCATTGGTAACCTAATCCTCGGCATCTACACTTCTTTTCTTGGTTACATCGGCGCTTCTACTGGTCTCTCTACTCACCTCCTTGCTCGTTTCTCTTTTGGCTCTAAAGGCTCTTGGCTTCCTTCCGCACTTCTTGGCGGTACACAAGTTGGTTGGTTTGGTGTTGGCGTAGCAATGTTTGCGATTCCAGTAAACAAAGCAACAGGCATCGATACAAACACGCTTATCATCATTTCTGGTCTATTAATGACTGCGACGGTTTACTTCGGTATCTCTGCGCTTATGGTGCTATCTGCGATTGCAGTACCAGCAATTGCGTTACTCGGCGGATACTCGGTAGTAGAAGCGGTAAACAGCGTGGGTGGTGTGGCTGAACTACAAAAAGTACAACCAGCACAACCTATCGACTTTTCAGTGGCACTAGCAATGGTCGTTGGCTCATTCGTCAGCGCAGGTACCCTGACTGCGGACTTCGTACGATTCGGCAAAAAGCCAAAAGGTGCAGTGATGGTCACTATGGTGGCGTTCTTTATCGGTAACTCACTGATGTTCATCTTCGGCGCAGCAGGCGCTGCGGTAACTGGCCAATCAGACATTTCCGAAGTGATGATCGCTCAAGGTCTTCTAATCCCAGCTATCATCGTGCTTGGTTTGAACATTTGGACAACCAACGACAATGCGCTTTACGCATCGGGCCTAGGTTTCTCAAACATCACTGGTTTGCCAAGCAAATACATCTCTATGGCGAACGGTTTAGTCGGTACATTGTGTGCACTATGGTTGTACAATAACTTTGTAGGCTGGTTAACCTTCCTATCGCTTGCAATTCCACCAATTGGCGGCGTAATCATTGCGGACTTCTTCATGAACCGTAAACGTTACACAAATTTCGCAGCAGCAGAGTTCCAAACGGTTAACTGGGCTGGCATTATCGCAGTGGCGATTGGTGTTGCAGCTGGTCACTTCCTTCCGGGAGTGGTACCTGTAAACGCAGTACTGGGCGGCACAATCAGCTACCTGATTCTAAATCCTATTCTTAATAAAAAGACACTGGCACAGCAGCCAGCGTAAGGAACCATCATGACGACACTATTGATCAAGAACGCAACGCTAAAGGGACAGGAAGGTCTCCAGCAAATTTTGATTGAGGATGGTCAATTCAAGCGTATTCAAGACAATAATGTAGAACTAAATTACACAGGTGATGTTCTTGATGCGGAGGGCGGCATGGCTGTCGCTCCTTTCTGTGAGCCGCACATTCACCTAGACACCACGCAAACCGCCGGTGAACCAAGCTGGAACATCTCTGGTACGCTTTTCGAAGGTATCGAGCGTTGGGCTGAGCGCAAAGAGACGCTGTCGATTGAAGACGTGAAGTCACGCGCAAAGCAAACGCTTAAGTGGCAAATTGCAAACGGCGTCCAACACGTTCGTACCCACGTTGACGTTTCTGACCCTACCCTAATTGCCCTAAAAGCGATGGTAGAAGTTCGTGAAGAAATGAAAGAGTGGGTAGACATTCAAATCGTTGCGTTTCCGCAAGAAGGTATTCTGTCTTACCCGAATGGTAAAGAATTGCTAGAAGAAGCAGTTCAGTTGGGTGCTGACGTTATTGGTGCAATCCCTCACTTTGAATTCACTCGTGAGTACGGCATCGAGTCTCTGCACTACGTTTTCGAGCTGGCGCAAAAATACGACCGTTTGATCGACGTGCACTGTGATGAGATCGATGACGAGCAATCACGCTTTGTTGAAACGCTTGCAGCACTAGCGCATAAGTTCAACATGGGCCACAAGGTAACCGCAAGCCATACAACGGCTATGGGCTCTTACAACGGTGCTTACGCATCTCGCCTGTTCCGTCTGCTACGCATGTCTGGCATCAACTTCGTTGCAAACCCATTGGTGAACATCCACCTTCAAGGCCGTTTTGATGATTATCCTAAACGCCGTGGTGTGACTCGCGTAAAAGAAATGCTGAATGCAAACATCAACGTATGTTTTGGTCACGATGATGTATTTGACCCTTGGTATCCACTAGGTACTGCAAACATGCTACAAGTACTGCATATGGGTCTGCATGTGTGTCAGGTGATGGGTTACGATCAAATCAACAACTCGCTTGATCTGATCAGCACGAATTCAGCACGCACACTGAACATTCAAGACAAGCACGGCATTGAAGCAGGTAAGCCAGGTAGCTTATTGATCCTTCCTGCGGAAAATGGGTTTGATGCAGTTCGTCGTCAGGTGCCAGTTCGTTACTCTGTTCGTCACGGTAAAGTGATTGCAGAAACACAACCAGCGACAACACACATTCATCTTGGTGAACAAGAGCAAGTGACCTACAAACGCTAATCACTGATCTTCAAACACAAAAAAGGGTCTGACTTACATCAGACCCTTTTTCTATTTTTTCAAGCGCTGCGTTAGCTGTCTACGGCAACTAATGACATTCCTAAGCAACGAGGGAGTATTGCCTAAGTAAACAACCTTGCCATCTTCATCGATGATCGCAGGCACAACCTTTAAGCCTTTCATGTCTGCGCCGTATTCCACCAACTTACGCTCTAGCTCATATAAATCCTGCATGCTTCGGACTCAATTTATAATTATTTAATTTCGCGTGAATGCTATCCCTCTGAAGGGGGAATAATATTGATCTATATCACAAAATGTTGATCCAACTTATGCTTACTCAAAGTTGAGACACAGACATGGGCCGTTTGCGATACGTAAGGCGAGGAATAATCCCTATTTGTGAAACGCCTTCAAAGAAAGCTTCACAATACAGACAATTTTCGTAATAAATATTTGCACTGACTCTCAACAAATACTAAAGTTAGGAGGTTAGTTGAGCTTTTAAATAAAAAATCTCAAGTCGCCCAAACTCAGATTTACCACTAACAACGTCAAAATTAGTGCTTATAAAATAAAGAATAAAACAAAAAACAGGGTCAACAGCAATGTTGACCCTTTTCTTTACCTACCCACAACCGAGCTCCACACAGAAAATATGAGCCTTTCAGTAAACAAAAGAACCTACTGATAACTGCTGGTTATCAGCGAGATAAGTGGATTCCTAATCAAACAGCGTTCAATAATAGCTCCGAACCAACCATCTCGGAGTAAACACATGAACCCTTTCAACAAAACAACATTGGTCGCAGCGCTATCTCTTCCCCTACTTGCAGGATGCGTGACTCCGGGAGAAGACGACCCAAATGCGTTAACAAAACAAGGCGCCGCTGGTGGCGCGCTACTGGGCCTTACTATGGGGGCTCTAACGGGTGATGCTGACTTAGCTCTAAAGGGAGCGATTGCCGGTGGTGTCACTGGTGGTGTAGCAGGTGCGAGTGCTGACATTCACAACAACCGTGAAAATATCCGACACGACAGCCGCAATGAAGCGATCGGCGGTATCAACGGAGGTCAGAACACCACAGCAACCAATACCCCTCAGCAATGGCAAGAAATCGATAACTTTGTTGGGGATTGGAACGTTAATATCCAAAACCACAATCGCGACTTCAAAGGCTTAGACGGTTTGCAAGCGCACGGTTCTTTAGCAAAAACAACAGAAGCGAATGTAAAGGTAACTAACTCACAAGGCGTTGATCTGAATGCTGCGTTCACGTTCGATCCACAAGCGGGCTACCAACTGACGCTGACCAATGAAGCAAAAGATGTATCGGTTGCTTTTGCTGGTGAACAACAATCACAAAACCATCGCTACAACTTCTACCCGATGAACATTAACGACGTCATTTACCAAGGTATTCCTACTGGGGATGTTCGTGTAGAGCTAGGTTTTGCAGGTCCAAACGTTTGGACCATCGATAGCTACGCTTACATCGACGGAGCAGAACAAAAAGTACAAACGTTCCGATTCACTCGCACCCAATAAAACAACAAAGCTTTCTTCGCAACATCTCAATAACAACGTCTCACTTGGCAATTTAATAAAGGCTTAGGCATAATCTGTCTAAGTCTTTATTTTTTCAATATTATTATGCCTCAACTCAATAAGTCAGACCTCAGCAAATTTGAACCTCAGTTCCTTCAATTTATGCAGCAAGAAATGCAAACCGACGCGGCCCACGACCTCAGCCACGTCCGCCGCGTAGTGAAAACGGCTCGCCAGCTAGCAGAACAAGAAGGTGCGGATTTAGCCGTTGTCCTGCCCGCTGCCTATCTGCACGATTGCTTCACTTATCCGAAAGACCACACAAATCGCAAACAAAGCTCCACGATTGCAGCTACCAAAGCGATTTCGTTTCTTGAAAGCATCGACTACCCTGCTCAGTACCATGATGCCATCGCCCACGCGATAGAATCCCACAGCTTTAGTGCCAACATTACGCCAAACACTTTAGAAGCTCAGGTTGTCCAAGATGCCGATCGTTTAGATGCGCTTGGCGCAATTGGTGTGACACGTTGCATTCAAGTGAGCACGTTATTTGATGCCGCTTTGTATAACGAACAGGACATGTTTGCAGAGCATCGAGAATTGGAAGATAAACGCTTTACCATCGATCATTTCCAAACCAAACTGTTTAAAATTGTTGAGACAATGAACACCAAAGCAGCGTATGAAGAAGGTCGAAAACGTAAAGCATTTATGGAGTCTTACCTCGAACAGCTACGCCAAGAAGTAGAAGGTTAATATGTCGGAAAGCCACGACCTAATTAAAGAGCTCAAACGCCAGCTCAAACTGTCTGGTTTGCATTACGTCGATGTCGCACAGCATTTGGAGTTAAGCGAGGGCTCTGTAAAGCGCTTATTGGCAGAAGGCAGTCAAATTAGCCTCGATCGATTGGAGCGTATCTGTCAACTCATTGGTTTGGAGATGGCTGAGCTATTTAAGCTGGCTGCGGCACACAACAAAGGGCTGGAGTCACTGACATTAGCGCAAGAAAAGCAACTGGTCGATGATAAGGGCCTACTGCTTGTCGCTGTCTGTGTAGTCAATGGCTATCGCTTCGAACAGATCATTGAACAGTACACCTTTGATGAGTTAGAGCTGATACAAAAGCTCGCCCAACTCGACCGCCTCAATATTATTGACCTGCTACCTGGCAACAAGATTCGTCTGCGTATTTCCCCGACTTTTCGTTGGCATACCGGCGGCCCTATTCAGCGTTTCTTCCAACAACAAGTTCAAGACGCCTTTTTCCAAAGCCATTTCTCTGCCGAAGGTGAAAAGCTGGTGATGGCAACAGGCCTCATGAGCTTGCCAACCAATAAGAAGATGCAGCAGAAGCTACAAAAGGTCATTGATGAATTTTATCAGGTCTGCCAAAGCGATGACTCATTGGACATGAAAGAGAAGCACGGTACCTCTCTGGTGATAGCGATGCGTCGTTGGACATTCCCGCTGTTTAACCCTTGGGAACGTAAATAGGAAGAACTGCTGATGCTCGATAAACTCAAAAGCCTATCGGTCAAGGCAAGACCTATTCTCCCTTTGTTCGTACTCATTGCGTTTGGTGGTTTTGCGGTGTTCATTGCCACGCTCTTGCAACTTTCTGATGTAGTTAAAGAGTCTCATCTTATTCCGAGTGGCGTAACCGCGTTGTGGGCGCTTGCCGCTTGGGTGATGATCTCGAGCTTTCAACATGTTCCTGAACTTACGCCGAGCCTCGGTTTTTTCAAACGAATGAAAGCTCGCTTGGTGCGTCTGTTCTTTTATTTGGTGACATTAGGCTTTATTGGACTCTCTGGTTTTATTCTATTTGTCACATTGCGAATGCTAAGCGTCTGGTTCCGACACTAAGTTCATCTCGTAACGTATAAAAGCACCAATCCGTTCAATATCACAAGTTAATGAAACCAAAAGTATCGTAAAGTGTTACTTTTGGTTTCTCATAACGTAACTCTTTTCTTTACGCTGGTTTCCTAAAGCTCAGCCATTAAAGTGCTCCCATCTCAACGCGATTTTGCCCCTACGGAGCCAGCATGTTTCTTACTAAACGATTCTTCCCCTATTTCGTTACTCAGTGCCTTGGTGCACTGAACGACAATATCTACAAAAATGTTCTCTTGCTGATGGTGACCTACAGCCAAATTGATTCACTACCAATGTCGGTTGATCTTTTTGTTAACCTTGCTGCTGGCTTGTTTATCCTTCCATTTTTTCTGTTTTCTGCCCACGCCGGTGCGATTGCCGACAACATGGATAAAGCCAAGTTAATCCGCCGCTTAAAACTTATTGAATTAGTGATCATGAGTTGTGCTGCGACGGCTATCATGACGCAGAGTGCTATCCTGATGCTGGTTCTACTCTTCATGACCGGCACTCAATCCGCTTACTTCGGACCTGTGAAATACGCTCTACTTCCTCAAGCGCTAAAATCGGATGAGCTAGTGAAAGGTAATGCTTGGGTTGAGATTGGGACTTTCCTTTCTATCCTGATTGGTACATTAAGCGCAGGTCTTCTTCTTGCAGTTCCAAACGGCATGATTATCGCCTCTTGCATTGTGATTACGCTTTCACTGCTGGGCTTTTTAAACAGCGCTAACATCCCTTCTCTGCCAAGTAAGAAAAGTGGCAAAGTAAAATTCGAACCTATTACTGGTTTGAAGAAAACACTCAAACTGGCACAAAAACAACGCGGTATTTGGATGTCTATTCTAGCGATCAGTTGGTTCTGGTTTATGGGTGCGACTTACCTAACTCAATTCCCTAACTTTGCTCGCGAACACCTATTTGCAGACAGCACGGTGGTTTCTCTGCTATTGGCTCTATTCTCAGTTGGTATCGCGGCAGGTTCATGGTTGTGTGAAAAGCTGTCTTTCAATCAAGTTGAACTGGGCATTCTGCCATTTGGTATTTTGGGCTTAACGATTTTCAGTGCCGACCTTTTATGGGCAGTACCTGCAATCGAATCTTTCCCAAGTCAGTATTACGATGTACAAAGCTTTGTTGCTCAGTCTTCGCATATTAGGGTGATGATCGACTTGTTCTTGGTAGGTGTGAGCGGAGGCGTATTTATTGTTCCCCTTTATGCGTTTATCCAATCGCGTTCAGAAGAAGGCGAATGTGCTCAATCTATTGCGGCAAACAACATCATGAACGCACTGTTTATGGTCGCTTCCGCTGCTGTTTCTATCTTGGTGTTAAGTGTTTTAGAGTTATCTATTGTTGAGCTATTTGCGATTTTGGCCGTCGGTAACTTCATCGTGGCCATCTACGTTTACCGTCAAGTACCTGAGTTTACTCAGCGCTTTATTAGCTACTTGCTAAGCCACTGTCTGTACCGAGTTTCGGTAACCGGTCGTCAGCATATCCCGGAGCAAGGCGCTGCCCTGATTGTGGCAAACCATGTAAGCTATGTGGACGCTTTGATTCTAATGGGTACATCAACCCGCCCTGTTCGATTCGTGATGGACAAGTCAATCAGTGAGCTGCCGGTTCTTAAACACGTTTTTCGTCATGCTGGCGTTATCCCAATCTGCTCTCCACGCAAATGCGCAGAGACTTATAAAAAAGCTTTCGAACAGATTGAGCAAGCTCTTAATAACGATGAAGTAGTTTGTATCTTCCCTGAAGGACGTTTGACCTCAAATGGTGAACTAGGCGAGTTCCGACCGGGTGTTGAGAAGGTTTTAAAGCGAACACCTGTACCCGTGATTCCAATGGCGTTGAAGGGCTTATGGGGCTCTTTCTTCAGCCACAAAAATGGACACGCGTTAACTAAGCGCCCGACTCGCTTTTGGTCTCGTATCGAAGTCAATATTGGTGAGCTATTACAACCAACCATGTTAGATCGCCATTTGTTACAAAAAGAAGTGCAAGATTTGCTAATTCGCTGACAGTACTCTGGCGGAGAATTTAGTAGGATAAAATCAACGTCATAAATCTAGGAGGTATTATGAAAATCATCATCTTACATGGTCTTTATATGCATGGGCTGGTCATGCAGCCTCTTAGCCAAAAGCTGAGAAAGCTGGGCTACGAGACCCAAGTATTGAGTTACAACACGGTTTCAATTAACGAAGAGTCGCTGTTCGGCTCGATCGACAAAGCGCTTAATCCGCTGACGGCAAATGTGTTGGTAGGTCATAGCCTAGGTGGCTTGATGATTAAACGATACCTTGCAAGCAGAAAACCATCGTCAAATCTGGTGTCCCACGTTGTGGCAATTGGCTCACCATTGAAAGGGGCATCTATCGTCACTCGCATTCAAGATTTAGGTTTCGGTGCGATGCTTGGTAATTCTCCCTATCATGGTCTTAATAAGCACGAGGATGTTTGGACTTTCCCGCAAAAACTCGGCAGCATCGCGGGAACGATGGCGATTGGTGCAAGGCCGATTCTAATGCGCAGAGACAACACAATGTCTGACGGAACGGTGACTGTAGACGAAACACGCTTAGAAGGCATGCAAGATCATATAGAGACTAAACAAACTCACACTAGCCTTATCTACAACACCTATGTACCAACGCAGATCGATCACTTTATCAAAACTGATCACTTCAGCAGATAGCGCACTTTTCCATCAAGTAGTTGTAATCTACTTTTCAAGCCAAGGCGTTCGCAGTACTATCTCTACTCCGACCACTCATTTGAGTATCGGAGTTTTTTATTTCTGACCTTATTGGTTGGATTCAATGTTCTCAGGGCGGGGCGAAATTCCCCACCGGCGGTATACTCTTTTGAGTGAGCCCGCGAGCGCTCGATTCGTCGAGGTCAGCAGATCTGGTGAGATGCCAGAGCCGACGGTTATAGTCCGGATGAAAGAGAATAAGAAAACATCAGTAGTTTCCTCAACATTCTTTGTTGATGAGCCCTGATGAACTTCTTTTTGGATCGCATTTTTATTGCGTGAGCTTGTGCCATTTTGTTGTAGGCAGCTTATTACGTGCATAAAATGTGACGATCCCTCATACCGCCCTGATTCTGGTGATATTTAGGAGTTAACCATGAATCAGTCATCACTACTTGCCGAATTTGGCGACCCAATTACTCGCGTTGAAAACGCACTTATCGCACTTAAAGAAGGCCGTGGCGTGCTTCTTCTCGACGATGAAGATCGTGAAAACGAAGGCGACATCATTTATTCCGTAGAACACCTAACTAATGAGCAAATGGCTCTGATGATCCGCGAATGCAGCGGCATTGTTTGCCTGTGTCTGACCGATGCTCAAGCAGACAAATTGGAACTGCCACCAATGGTTGTGAACAACAACAGCGCAAACCAAACGGCTTTCACGGTTTCTATTGAAGCGAAGCAAGGTGTAACCACTGGCGTTTCTGCCGCTGACCGCGTAACAACCATCAAAACAGCAGCAAACCCAAATGCAAAACCAGATGACTTAGCTCGTCCTGGCCACGTATTCCCTCTACGCGCTCGTCCCGGTGGCGTAATGACTCGCCGTGGTCACACAGAAGGCACTATCGATCTGATGCAAATGGCCGGTTTGCAACCCGCAGGCGTGCTGTGTGAGGTGACAAACCCAGATGGCACCATGGCAAAAGCACCAGAAATCGTTGCGTTTGGTCGTTTACACAACATGCCAGTACTGACCATCGAAGATATGGTGGCTTACCGTAATCAATTTGATTTAAAGCTTGCATAATCGACACGTCGTCAATCTCGATAAAAGCCGCTGAATTCAGCGGCTTTTTTGATCGATTTGATTCCTTTTCTAGTAGTTATAACTAGTAAAAACAAAAGGAATCAACATCATGAAGGGAATCACTCTCAACGCACTTATCGCAACACTACTCTTCACCAGCCCTATGGCTTTTGCATCGAGCTGTCCAGATATCTTGCAAGGAAAGCAAAGACTTCTCAATTCAACGGAAGAAATAGCGCTGTGTGATGCCTTCAGAGGCAAGACACTGCTGGTTGTGAACACGGCGAGCCAGTGTGGCTTTACTCCCCAATTCGAGCAGTTGGAACAACTACACCAAACTTATAAAGATCAAAACTTTGCCGTTGTAGGATTTCCTAGTAACGACTTTCGCCAAGACCGCGGCAGCGAAGAGAAGACTGCGAAAATCTGTTACCTCGACTATGGTGTCACCTTCCCTATGATGGCTCGCACCTCAGTTCTCGGAGAGAACGCAAACCCAGTATTTGCCGAGATAACCAACCAGGCGGGCGTTACACCAAAATGGAATTTCTACAAGTTCCTCATCAACAAAGACGGCAAAGTTGTTGCGACCTTTCCAAGTTCAACTTCCCCGACAAGTACTACGCTTACTAACATGATTGAACAGCAACTATAAGGAAAGCGGCCATGGCAACTACACGTACGACAATGATCCAATTGGGATATTTGGGACTGCTGCCATTTATGTTCAGCTTGGTTCTCATCGTTACGGAAAGGACTCTATTCAACTTATCTGGGGAGCAGTTTTTTATCGCTTACAGTGCAGTGATTTTGAGCTTTCTCTCCGGTGTACTTTGGGGCAATGCGATTGATCATTTCTATCATCGACTAAGCCGTAATGCCTTGGTGCTCAGTAACTTATTTGTACTACTCGCATGGGGAGCGCTACTTCAAGGCAACAAACACTATGTGATTGCGACGCTGTTACTCGCTGCTGGCTACATTGCCGTTTGGTATGCAGAAAAGCTGATCCGAAAAGTAGAAAAGGAAGCAGAACCAAAAGGTTACCAGATGATGAGAGGAAAGCTCACTACAGGTGTGGTACTTATGCATGGGCTGGTTTTAATTGCTTAAACTGGTCTGTCCACCTACCAGATCACAAAATTAACCAAGTTATATAAAACAATGTTCATTTCGTGAAGCGTGTGTAATTTTGAACACCGTTTTGTTTTAATTATGAATGGATGGTCATATAAGTATCTCAAAAGCATTCACAAAGGATATGAATATGTTTTTTCGTAAGCTTCTTTTCAGTACCGCGGTCATCAACGCAACAGCAGGTTGTGTGTCCTACCAAGCTCAACAAGCCGCGGTCAATACAGTGAACACCACTGGCGTGGTTTTAAACAACGTCGTGAAAACCACGATCGCTCAACCATGTAACGTAGCGGTTACCGTCGCGAGTTTGTTCTACCCAAATGCGATTTTTATGACCGATATGCCAACTGCCGCTTGTACAGCAGTCCTTCGCTAAAGAACAACAGAACATAAAAAATGGCGACCTGATTGGTCGCCATTTTTTCTTCTCGCCGTTAAAGCGTAAGTAGGTAGTTCACCAAATCATTGTACTCATCGTAGCTACGAATCTCATTTGGCAACACAATATACTTGTTGTTCACTACCACTCCAGGAACGCCGGTCAATGTGCTTTGTTTAAACTGCTTATCAAAGCCTTTCTGCATCGAGTTAACAGCGAAGCTGTTGTATGCAGCATCAAACTTCTTACCATCGACCCCATTATCAACGAAGATTTGCTTCAACTCAGCTTCATTTTGAGGTGCTTGACGCTTCTGGTGAATTTGCGCAAACATCGCTGGTACCATTTTTTTCTCAACGCCTAGTGACACCATTGTCGCGTATGACTTAGCCATTGGTACTGCCATGTCACTTCCCATGAAAGCAACATGCACTTTCTCGAAACTTGCATCTTTTGGCAGAGCAGGCTTTAGGTTATCGATGACAGATTCAAATTTGTAACAGTGTGGGCAGTAGAAAGAGAAGAACTCGGTTACCGTCGGTTTCTTCGCCTTCTCCACATCCAATACTTTGTAATGTTTGCCTGCTTCAAATTGCGCAGCGTGAGCAGTGAATGCCAATAATAGAGTGCTGCAAAGTGCAAAAATCTTTTTCATGTTTGATACCTTCAGACACATGTGTGTCGTATTCATTAGTTAATAATTTGAGCATCCAGCAAAGCTGGTCAGGGATGAATAAGAAGGTCAAACAATAGGGGGACGGTAAGGCTTAAAAGCCACAATCACTGTTTTAGGTGTCGGTGATTTATCGATCAGTGCAAGACTGTACGGTAATAAGACGACATCATCTTGCAAGAGATTGGTGGGTATTTTGACGATACAAGAAGAACTGCAACTGGTATGAGCTTGCTTCCCTTTCTCCATCAAGTGATCACCATGGTGTGATTCAATACAGTCCGTATTGTCCACTCCCATTTTTTGATGAAACTCAGATGCTCGATCTTTGCTTGTACTCACTTCGATTGGTGCCGTTGCTGCACGCACGCTCGACGCAACACCCGTTAGCAACATGGCTAATAGACAGAGCATTGTCATCATGAATGTGCGGTTAAAACTCAGCATATAACTTCTTCAAAATACGGTGGATCTTCATCATACAGAATCCTTCTTTTCATACAAGCCAATCACTTAGTGCCACCTTCACAAACCAGAGGATTCTTACGTCCTATACCGACCGCAATGCCAATAAAGCTTGAAATCACTATGAAACCTGAGTAATAGTTAGATCAGTTTTTGTACAAACAAGGAAAGATTAATGCTTAAAAAGAGATTCTTTAAAACAAAAGATGAAGTCGAAGTCACGTTCGAGCTAGACAAAAACCAGTGGGAGTCGATTCAAATTGCGGGTGATTTTAACAACTGGCAACCAGAACCAATGAAGCTCGTGAAGAAAAGTGGCCAATTTAAATTTAAAACGCGCTTGCCGAAAGAACAAAATATCCAGTTCCGCTACCTATTTAACGAAGCCGAGTGGGAAAACGATCCACAAGCGGACGCATACGTACCAAATGGCTTTGGAAGCGATAACAGCGTTGTATGCACACAAGAGCGAATAGCTTAAGCACGCAATTCAGAAACAAAGGCGCACCGAGTGCGCCTTTTTTATTGTCTAATTTTCATTGAGTTATTGCTCATTGTTGTTATATGACAACAGTGTTTTAACTGAAGTGATATATATCAACAAAACCCATTTCCTTAATATACCTCCATCGCAGCGAGACAGGTGTTATCAACTGAAAGTCGCTCTCAAATAAAAGCTATTCCTAGCGATGGCTACTCTTAAAACAATTAAGGAAACAAAAGATGAAAAAACTGATTGTAATCACAGGTGCAAGTTCTGGTATTGGTGAAGCTATCGCACGCCGTCTAAGCGATGAAGGTCACCCACTTCTTCTTCTTGCTCGTCGTGTAGAGCGCTTAGAAGCACTAAACCTGCCAAACACGCTATGTGAGAAAGTAGACGTAACAGATAAAGCTTCATTTGAAGCAGCAATTGCGAAAGCAGAAGAGAAGTTTGGTCCAGCTGACGCACTAGTAAACAACGCAGGCGTGATGCTACTTGGTCAAATCGACACACAAGATGCGTCAGAGTGGAAACGTATGTTCGACGTGAACGTACTTGGTTTGTTAAACGGCATGCAGTCAGTTCTAGCACCAATGAAAGCACGCAATAGCGGTACCATCATCAACATCAGCTCGATCGCCGGTAAAAAGACGTTCCCAGATCATGCTGCTTACTGTGGTACCAAATTTGCCGTTCACGCTATTTCTGAAAACGTCCGTGAAGAAGTCGCTGCTTCAAACGTTCGTGTAACAACAATCGCTCCGGGTGCAGTAGAAACTGAACTGCTTTCTCACACTACATCACAAGAAATCAAAGATGGTTACGGTGCGTGGAAAGAAGACATGGGTGGTGTTCTTGCTGCTGATGACATCGCACGTGCAGTTCTGTTTGCTTACCAACAACCACAAAACGTTTGCATCCGTGAAATTGCGCTAGCACCGACTAAGCAACAACCTTAATTTCCACGATTCTAAGACGAAGAAATTCAAAAAGCGGCTTTAAGCCGCTTTTTTGATCTTCGCTTAGTCTTCAGCCTTTTAGTATGTGAGAGGGTCATAACTGTCACATCCAAGACTTTCCTTCCACTTATCTCCCTTCCCCTCTACAAATTCATCATTGATATCTATAAATCCCCTCTGACTCTTTGTCTTTATTGAAATCACTGACAAATTTGTTTAAGTTTCAAGGATAATTCCTACAAGCGCATCACGGCTATGAACGTACAAGACACCAAGCAATCACTTATCATCGTGGAAGACGACCCGAAACTGCAGGCTATGCTATGCGAATACTTTGAAGAGCAAGGCTTTGAAGTGCACAGCATAGACAACGGAACAGATGCGCCAGATGCGATTCTGGAAACTCAACCGGACCTGGTGCTTCTAGACTTAATGCTACCTGGGCAAGATGGGTTGAGCGTTTGCCGTCAGATTCGCGAATGCTACAAAGGCAAAGTGTTAATGCTCACCGCCAGTGACGATGATTTTGACCACGTCGCTGCCCTTGAAATTGGTGCAGATGACTTTGTTACCAAGCCAATCAAACCACGTGTCTTGCTAGCCCGCATTCGAATGCTTTTACGTCGCAAAGAAGCGGCAAATGCAGATTCTGACACCTGTTTAGAAGTTGGGGTTCTATCCCTCAACCGCCTGCGTAAGGCTTGTGCATTCAACCACGAACCGATCGCACTCACCGACGGTGAATTTGACTTACTTTGGGTACTCGCAAGCCATCCTGAACAAACCCTTTCTCGCGAGTGGCTTACTAAAACATTACGTGGTATTGAGTATGACGGCACGGACCGTACCATTGATAACCGTGTGGTAACGCTGCGTAAAAAGCTGGGAGACACGACGACACCACCTCAGAAGATCATTACAGTGCGTGGTAAAGGTTATTTGTTTATGCCCGACGCTTGGAACGCATAATGAAGCGAATTTATTTAGAAAGCTTCCTTGGTTTGATCATTCTTTTTGTCGCAAGCTTGGTTGGGTATGAGGTAATTGTTTATCAACTCAATACCGACTACGACTACTTACTAGAAGAGCACGAAGCACAAGCTTTCCATGAGCTGATTTACCCGATTTATCAGGAAAAAGGCGAAGAGTATACAATTCAACAACTCGAGAAGTTCGCTACCTCTAGCCATATGTTATTGATTGCCGAGGAAATGAAAAGCGTTCCTTCGCAGATACAACAAGTGTTTGATGAAGATCCCTCCATCAATACTGCCTTTGATGAGGAGCGGGACTTATGGTTCCGCTTCGAGCCCGGTTCACCCACGTTTAAATTAAGTCAAAACCCCAATAGCCCCATCATTCAAGCCATCAACTTTGATGACAATATTGTGTGGCTTTTCTTTCTCGCGGGCTTTGCGCTCTACTGTGTCCTATTGATTTGGTTTTTGAGCCGTCGCGTTCGTGAGCTAGAAAAGGTCACCATAGCCTTTGCCTCTGGTTATTTTAATGCAAGAGCAGATACGTCTAGCAGCAAATCCGTTGGTACGTTGAATAAAAGCTTCAACCATATGGCCGATAAAGTATCGCGACTGATCACCACCAACAGAATGCTTACCAATGCGGTAGCGCATGAGCTACGCACGCCTATTTTCCGTCTCCAGTGGCAAGCGGATCTGCTTGCTGACGCTTCATTGAATCAACAGCAGCAAAAGTATGTCGACAGCATTGTGGAAGACATTGATGAGATGGAAAGCATGGTTGAAGAGCTACTGTATTACGCGAAGATGGAGCGACCAAATACCGAAATTCAGACATCATCCGTCGCACTATCAAGCTTTACCCAATCGCTTTTACCCAAGTGGCAACGCGACACACAACTGTCTGTATTGATTGATGACTCAAGTTCACCAACGACGACCATTGAGGCCGACCCCCAATTACTCAAACGCGCTTTAGATAATCTACTGCGAAATGCAATGCGCTATGCTCAGAACCAAATCGTACTGGAGATCGTCGAAACGCCTGAGAAATCATGCATTCGCATTCATGATGACGGTTGTGGTGTCGAAGAAAAAGATTGGCCCCATTTATTTGATGCGTTTTATAGTGCCGACAAATCACGTAACAAGAGCACCAGTGGTTTTGGCTTAGGGCTTGCCATCGTCAAACAGATTGTCGAATTACAAAAAGGAGAAGTCTTCATTTCGCACAGCCCGTACGGCGGCGCATGCTTTACGATCTGCTTTCCTAAGTAAATTCATAAACTTATCAACAATCGCATTATCGAGATTACAAAAGGCGACACTTCTATACAATCGGCCGACAGTTCCCCTCAATAAAACAGTGTACATTTAATCCATTAATTCACTGCAATAATGGATCAGCGCAATGTATAAACCATTTCTTCTTGCCACTCTTTCTTCCGTACTAACGGCGTGTGCGTACAACCAAGCACCCGTTGTTGATATGACCGATGTCGACCAAGCGCAATACGAACAAGATTTTACCTATTGCCAAGGCTACTCAGAAAAAGTGGATAAAGGCGAAGCAGCAAAAACAGAAGCACAAAATGGTGCAATCACTGGCGCATTAGTAGGTGCAGTTGCCGGCGCACTGGAGGATGGCATCGGTGGTGCTGCTGTAGGCGCGGTGGCGGGCACTGCTGTTGGCGCAGGCGCAGGTGCCGTTGGTGGTGCAAATGACTCGACCAAAACTCAAGCACTTGTTCTACGCAAGTGTCTAGCTAGTAAAGGCTACACCGTCTACGACCTAGAGTCATAGTGTATAAATCCGCATCAATTAGACAAAATTTGGTGTCGGTGCGTATCTTTTTCACAAATGTTTCACGCCCGATCCATTAGTTTCATGTTTTCCCAATTCGATGCACTTCTGTCATCAGGGGAGGCTTTATCCCTCGAAGCGCCCCTCTTTTTAGGCTTAGCAGTTAAAAGGCCACATTTTGAAACCAGGTAAAACAGGCATTCGCCGGATATTGGACGCAACCGGCTACTCACTTCAAGGATTGAAAGCTGCGTGGATTCACGAAGCCGCTTTCAGACAAGAACTGGTACTTACACTCGTACTATCTATCTGTGCATTTTTGCTTCCTGTCACCATGCTCGAACGAACAATGATGATCAGCAGCCTACTGCTAGTGGTCATCGTTGAATTGATTAATTCCGCCATCGAAGCGGTTGTAGACCGTGTCAGTGATGACTGGCATGAACTCAGTGGACGAGCCAAGGATATTGGCTCTGCAGCGGTTTTCGTTGCGCTTGTTCTCGCCCTATTTGTTTGGGCGTCAATTTTACTTTAGTTACACCGAAGCGGATCAATTATGAAGACAATTGAACTCCCAACTAAAGGTATCTCGTATGTTACCTTTACATTCTTACTCGCTTTGTACTTCGCTCTTGTAGTAAACATTCCGATTTACAAAGAGTTAGTACACATCTTCTCAAGCCTTGATCAAGTCAAGATCGGTTTTATTATTACAATTCCTATCTTCTTTTTTGCCGCGTTGAATTTCCTGTTTAACCTATTCAGCTGGCCTTGGATCAGCAAACCTTTCTTTATCCTATTGTTGATAACATCGGGCATGGTGAGCTACGCAAGCTACAACTATGGCACCCTGTTCGATACGGATATGATCACCAACATCGTAGAGACGGACAGCAGTGAAGCCAGTTCATACTTAAGTGCCTACTCAGTTATCTGGACACTGATTATGGGAGTTGTTCCCGCTATCTTGGTCTTCAAGGTGAAACTCAAGCCTATAGAAGGTAAATGGCTTCGATTTACATTAACTAAAACGGTATCTATGCTGGCTTCATTGGCGATAATCGCCGTGATTGCAGGTTTGTACTACCAAGACTATGCGTCTGTCGGCCGAAACAATAGTTACCTAAAGAAAGTCATCATCCCCACTCAGTATGTGTATGCCATTTCTAGCTATGTAAAAGAAAATTACCTAACGACGCCAGAGCCTTACCGCGAAATTGGTACGGATGCAAAACAGTCCCAACTAGCACTGGAACAAGCAAAAGAAAAACCGACGCTGCTTGTCTTTGTGCTCGGTGAAACGGCACGTACTCAAAACTACCAAATAAACGGTTATGATCGTGAAACCAACCCGTACACCAGCAAGTTAGACGTGATTTCATTCCAAGACGTCTCTTCTTGCGGGACGGCGACCGCGGTTTCTGTGCCTTGTATGTTCTCTCAATTACCTCGCAGTGATTTCGATCGTAGCAAAGCAGATAACCAAGATAATGCCTTAGATATCATGCAGCGCGCAGGCATCGATCTCATGTGGAAAGATAATGATGGTGGTGATAAAGGCGTCGCTCATAAGATCAATAAGATGGATGTGGAACGCAGCAAGAAAAACACGCTTTGTAACGGCAATACCTGCTACGACATGGCGCTGCTGGATAATTTAGATGATCAAATCGCAGGCATGAAAGGTAACCGCCTTGTTGCGTTACACCTCATTGGTAGTCATGGGCCGACGTATTTCCAACGTTACCCGAAAGACAAAGCTTTCTTCCAACCAGACTGTCCTCGTGCAGACATTGAAAACTGCAGCGTTGAGCAAATCGTTAACTCCTACGACAACACGATTCGCTACACAGACTTCGTCTTGGATCGAACCATTGCGAAATTGAAAACGTTAGAAGACAAATACAATACCGCGATGATCTACGTCTCTGACCACGGCGAGTCTTTGGGCGAAAATGGCTTGTTCTTACATGGCATGCCATATGGGTTGGCACCAAATTTTCAAAAACGCGTACCCATGATGGTTTGGATGTCTCCTGGCTTTGAACAAGCCAAACACATCAATGCCGATTGCTTGGCACAAGAAGCCCAGCAAACAGCAACGCATTCACACGATAATGTATTCCACTCGTTGTTGGGGATTATGGATGTTGAAACCAATGCCTATGACGGTAAGTTGGATATCTTTAAGACGTGCAGAACCTCTTAATGAACTCTTTGTAGGACTTCGTAATAAGACAATATGAAAGTAAAGCCTGACCACGACGTGAGTCAGGCTTTTTTATGACATCTCGCTCCCAGAAATCCCAACAGTTAGGGCTATAATATTGGCCTCATTAGCAAACAAAGTAGAACCAAATGAAAATTGGCATCATTGGCTTAGGTGATATCGCTCAGAAAGCCTACCTTCCTGTTATCGCTCAACTTCCAAACGTTGAACTCGTATTTTGTACTCGCAACGCGAACACACTTAACACCCTCTCACAACAATATCGAATAGCAGAAACCTGCCAAGACTATCAACAACTGGTTGGTATGGGTGTTGATGCGGTCATGATTCACGCTGCTACCAGCGTTCACCCTCAAATTGCCGCTTTCTTTTTAGAACAAGGCATCCCGACCTTCGTCGATAAACCTTTAGCTGATAGCGCCGCAGAGGTAGAAAAGCTTTACGATCTTGCAGAGCGCGTGAAACAGCCTTTGTATATTGGTTTTAATCGCCGTCATATTCCGCTCTACAACCAGCATATGCTTGGAGTACAGCGAGGCGAACTTTCAGGCCTGAAATCACTGCGCTGGGAAAAGAACCGTCATCAATTGCCCGGCGATATTCGCACGTTCATTTTCGATGACTTTATCCACCCTCTCGATAGTATAAACATCACGGCTAAAGCCGATCTGCAAAACGCCTACATCACACATCAAATGGATGGTGACCAGCTGGCGCGCCTTGATATCCAATGGCAGCATGGTGACACACTGCTTCATGCATCAATGAACCGCCACTTTGGTATCACGACGGAGCATGTTCAAGCTTGCTACGCAAACAAAGCGATGGAGTTTGATTCGTTTGTTGAAGGGAAACTGTGGCAAGACAATCAGGAGCAGAAATTGAGCTTAAAAGATTGGACGCCAATGCTAACAAGTAAAGGTTTCCACTCTATGTTGCTAGACTGGTTTGAAGTGATTCAATCAGGCAACATCGCACCTGAAATCGTCGCACGCAATATTGCTAGCCACCAACTTGCAGAAGCGATTTGTCAGCATATTGAACAAGCCGTGCATCGATAACTAAGCACTAAAACGAGCGCGGAACGCTTTGGGTGCCAATCCCATGGTTTTAATGAACACTTTGCGAAACGCGCTCGCATCTTGATACCCAACTTGGTAAGCAATCACCTCAAACGCTAAGTTGCTCGATTCGATTAAATCACACGCTTTTTGCACTCGAAGATGTTGTAGGTATTGATTCAAGTTCAAACCTGTGGCCTTTTGAAAACGTCTTTGTAGCGTTCGTTCAGTCAAACAACTGATTTCTGATAAAGATTGATTTGAAATCGCTTGTGAGAAGTGGTCCGCCATGTAATGTTGAACATTCAGTACCGCACTATCTCCATGTTGCAAATTAGGCATGAACTGCTGATAGAAGCGTTGCTCTCTCGCACCTGTATCTACTACCAGCATCTTTCCCAGTAAACGCATCACCGTCGGCGTACTTAACTGAGAAACAAGCTCTAGTCCCAAATCAAGCCAAGACATCATGCCACCAGCAGTAATAACACTGCCTTCGTTGATTAAAATTGACTCCTGCTTCATTGCCACATGAGGGAACTGTTCTCGAAACAATCCCGCTAATGCCCAGTGCGTTGTGCACGTTTTGTTGTTCAGCAAACCGGCATGAGCAAGAATAAAGGCACCAGCGCAAGCTGAAGCGACAATTGCCCCTGCGCTATGTTGCTTCGATAGTCAAGCCATTAGTTGTTGATTGGGCGCTAAATAATATTGCTCTTCACCACTAGGTGGTAATAAAACCACCGAGTATTCCTTATGAGTATGCGTGCTTTCTCCATTGATCATTTCCGTACAAAAGCGCTTTCCAACCCCCACTTCAATAGCGGCACGATTTGCTGTTTCAAACAGCTCCAGAAAGCCATAAATCGACGCTTTTGAACTGCCCGGATAATCCACAACTGCGAAATTAAACTCTTGCATACTACCTGTCATTTTTAACCTAATTATTGCCATTTTAGACACGAGACAATACTACAGAAAGTGCTCACAAACGCCACTATGTTGGAGGTATTACCTTGAGCAAAATAAGGCTAACTCTCTCAGCATAGAATGTTTTGCTGGCTTTCATCACCCTGCAATAGTCATTGAAATACATAATCAGCACTATTATTTAGGTCAGGATAATCACCATAAAAATCAGAGATAAAGAGAAGCTTAGAACGTCCCTACTAATTCTGTTCATGGCGTAAAATGGTAACTTTTCTTGCCTATTTTCCGCCAGAATTTGCGCCTTCTTTCTTCTATTAATAATTCTGGTAATAAAATGAAAAAACTCACTATCAAAGTAATTGGTTTTTCTCTTCTTGCAGCTTCACTATCAGGCTGTGTAGGCAGTAACGCCGTCACAGGTAAACTGATGAAGTTTAATGTTGAAGTAGTAGATAACCGTTACGCACGTGCTGGCGTGAACTTTTTGCTTGCCCCTATTTACGGTATTACGACTGCAGCGGATTACGTGGTTTTCAACTCACTTGAATTTTGGACAGGTAAAAACCCAATTACTGGAGCACCACATATTTTTGATAGTAAAACCAAGACGCACATTAATGTGAATGATGATCTGAGCCCTGAATTTAAAGATGCGCCAATTGATCCATTGACCAACAACCGTGAGATTGAATCTGGTGAAATGTATCAAGTTGATGAAAACACAGTTCAAATGCACATTGTTTACGACAATGGGACAACGGCAACACTGACAGGCATCAAAGATGGTGAACAAGTCCGTTATTATATGGATGGTGAGTTGGTCTCTGAAACTTCAATCTCTGCTTTAGAGTCTTTTCAAAACAGTTAGATCCCTCTTCAAACTGAGTCAAATCGAACAAGCTCATGCCACCTATAAAGCATGAGCTTTTATCGTTTTTAGAGCCAAGTTCAGAACAAAATATCACCGCTTTTAATGTACACCTGCTTAACAGTTAATCACATGCATAAAACGCATAACTTACTTCACTTTTTGTCATTTGTTTCATCCTTTAATAGTCACTAAACTTCGCGCTCATTTTTCTACTTGAGCGCACAATGCATGCTTTTTTCTCAATCCATTTTCGCTCAGGTGCTGAGAATGTCCGTCATGTTGGGGCTATCTTTAATAATCGTCCACCACTCTCCTAAATTACTGGAGATATTGGCGCAGCAAGCGATTAACAGCGGCTGTCACCAAACAACAGGTGATAGCGAGCATCATGATCATTCTCATCACCACCATCATTAATAAGAGCAAACTATGAGTATTTTCCGATTTCCAGTTCTTGTATGGCTTGGAATAGGGATTTTGATTATTTGTCTAGGGATCAGACAATCGTTCGGCATTTTCATGATGCCTATTTCAGACTACTTCCACACTGGCCGCGAGTTCTTCAGCTTTGCCATTGCATTGCAAAACTTGCTGTTTGGCGTCTTTCAGCCGTTTGTCGGCATGGCGTCAGATCGTTGGGGGGCAAAGCGTATCATTATTTTAGGTGCCATCTCTTACGCTTTGGGTCTATACCTGACTTCTATAGCAGTTGAACCAACCATGATGTACCTATCGCTTGGTGTTTTAGTCGGCTTTGGTTTGAGTGCAACCAGCTATGTGATCGTGCTAGGTGCGGTTGCCAAAGTTGTCCCTGCACAACACGCAGCAAAAGCATTTGGTTTGACAACGGCTGCTGGCTCATTCGGTATGTTCGCCATGATCCCAGGTGCACAGGCATTGTTAAGCGATTTTGGTTGGCAAGGCGCACTACAAACATTCGCCGTATTGTGTAGCTTTATGGTGATGTTTGCATTGTTCATGAAAACAGCCAAACCAAAAGCCGATACCTCAGCAAATGCACAGGAAGATACTCAAACACTCAAAGAGGCATTGAAAGAAGCCTTTTCACATAAAGGTTACTGGCTGATTCATGCGGGCTTCTTCGTATGTGGTTTCCATGTCATGTTCATCGCGACTCACCTACCAAGTTACTTGGCAGATAAAGATCTACCCGCATCAACCGCTGCAATGGCACTGGCGTATGTCGGTATCTTCAATATCTTTGGTTCCTACTTCTGGGGAGTGATGGCAGATCGCTTTAACAAGCGTCATGTTATGTCGGCGTTGTACCTGATGCGCACAGTCGTGATCGGTGCTTTTGTGACTCTACCTGTTACCGAACACACGGCTGCTATCTTTGGTGGTGCGATTGGCTTCTGTTGGCTAGGCACCGTTCCGCTAACGTCTGGCTTAGTTCGTCAGATATTTGGTGCTCGTTACCTTTCAACCTTGTACGGACTGGTGTTCTTTACTCACCAAGTAGGCAGCTTCTTGGGCGCTTGGGTTGGTGGTCGTATCTATGATTACTATGGTTCATACGATCCTATCTGGTGGTCAACCGTTGTGCTGGCGTTCATCGCAGCACTGATTCACCTGCCAATCAACGACAAGCCCGTACCACGCTTAACTATGGCAACAGCATAATTCTAAAGGCTCTTAATATGATACGTTAAGGGCCTTTTCTTTATAAAGCCATCAATGTTCTCCCTATCTCTTCGATCAATTTCGTTTTTTCATCAACGCATTCTCATCAATGATGGCTTATTTAAGATAAAGTGCATCCATTCATCCTCTGTTAAGATTCGTGTGACATACTTAACACAACGCTATAAATCAAAAAGGGTTTTAAATGAGAACACTCGGCAACATCATCTGGTTTGTATTCGGTGGCGTATTTATGGGTTTGCTATGGTGGTTCTTTGGACTACTGGCATTCATCAGTATCATCGGTATTCCATGGGGACGTGCTTGTTTTGTAATGGGTAATTTCTCGTTCTTCCCATTCGGCAAAGAAGCCGTTTCAAGAGATGAATTGACCAATGAAATGGACATCGGCACGAGCCCACTTGGCGTCATTGGTAATGTGATTTGGTTTGTGTTTGCGGGTATCTGGCTGGCAATCGGTCATGTGCTTTCGGCGGTGGCATGCTTTGTTACCATTATTGGCATTCCGTTTGCGCTTCAACACCTAAAGCTCGCCGTTATCTCTCTTGCTCCGATTGGAAAAACAGTGGTAACGACTGAAGAAGCCGCTATGGCTCGCTACAACATCAATCGTTAATGCTTTAGCCCTCTGAGCAACCCGCTTAGAGGGTTATTCCTGTCAATAGTAAGCCCATGATCGCCACTGCGTATTCAATAATCATTGATTGTATATTCATATCTACACCCTAAAAATTAAAATTAACACCTAGCTCAATGCTGTTGTCTTCACTCACCTTAGTCGAACCAGAAGACACTCGATGTTCACCAAAGGTGTATTTCACGTAAGGTTCCACCCACTTAGGTTTTAGCGTGACTCGCACCTCGTGATTGGTTCGATGCCCTCCCTCCGTCAGCTTTTTATCGTAGTTGTAAGCATAGCCAAGAGTAATTAAATCAACTGGTGCATAACTGATACCAACGGTATTTTTCCATTCACGATTCGTGTTCTCTAATGCAGGGAATGATTTCCCAAGCGCACTCTTTCGCCACTCGTGAGAGCTATTGGCGTAGACCATCCAATCGTCACCCAGAGCGGTTCCGGTAAATAACCCGGCATCATACACATCAAATAAATCTGCACGTCCGTAGCTAACAAAAGCCTCGGTGTAGAACTGTCCAAGCATAATTCCATACCCTGTACCGAGTTCTAAATAGCCTGTCGAGTCAACTTCCGCAGAGATATTCAATTCTTCTGTCGCTTGCAAATAGCCGCTAGCAGTAACAATCCATTCGTCATCCGTATGAGAAACATCCAAACCAAACTCTGGCATCTTATGGTCAGCAGAAAAACACGGAACAGCAAAAACGGTGCACAGAAGTGTCAAAGACTTGTTCATGAGAAAACCTAATAAGAAGAAATAAAAACAAAAAAGGAGCCACTTTATTCAAGCGGCTCCCTGCTGCTTACCCTAATACGATTGGTTTACGAACGCTCAACGCGGTCGCGAATCGCTCTTTTAATTTGCTGACGTTGCTCTTGTGACAGAGACTGAACTTTTTGCTTCAGCTCTGCACGCTGTTCTTTGGTTAATTCATTTGCAGGAAGGTTTACCGGACCTTCTATAGGGTTCTCAACATCTGGTTGAATTGGATTTGAAGGCTGTGGCTCAATAGGTTGCATTGGTACATCCATGATTGGATGGCTGATATCTGGGCGGTTCGTGACTCCGGCAAATAAACGACCATCCTCGTTGCGGAATACCACTTCAGTACCGTCTTCTAGACGCACAATGTAGTTATCACCTTCTTTAGATGCATGACCAATAAGTTCACCATCTGCATTATGGATCTCACTATCTTTCACACTGTAGTAAGCGCCTGTTTCACCGACAATAATATTTACTGTGTCGCTAGCATCTTTGCTGATGACTACATGATTTCCGTTATCTGCCGCTATCACAACAAAACCACCAATATTTGTTATGTCGCCATATGTAGGCACTGTTGTACCGAAACCCGGATCGACTTCTCCTTCAATCGGATGCTCGATAGTTGGTTTAAACTCCTCCACCACTAATCGACCATCTTCTACACTCAAGTGAACAAAACCCTTGTCATTGACAAACACCAATTCGTTATTACGAACTTCAATACTACCGACTACGTTACCTGATGCGTCTTTCACGACATCACCATCAGTAAAGTACAACTCACCACCCACATTGAATACCGTGTTACCTTCTACACCACGGATTGCGACTGTATTGTATTCACCGTTGTCGCCTTGAATGGCCATTCCATCGAAATGTTCACCTTCGAAGGTTTGCACCGATGCCACACCTGCTGGCTCACTAGGGGAGTCCGAAGAACCTGATGATGAACAACCTGCCAGAAAAGATGCTGCGATAACTGCACTCAGTAATTTAACTTTCATGATTTACTCTCTTAATTTGTCGAAATTCAGGGCTGCCTCTTGCAGAATCAGTGGACTCCCTGCCCGATGAAGAGAAGTATATTGAACAGTGTTTTATGACTCTAATCGCCAAAAAGAAACCCGCACTTAACAGCGGGTTATTAATAAACAAGGGTAGATAGCTTGATAACCGAGGGTTATCATTGTTGGCGATCTCGATCTAGGTGCCCGGTAATAATCTCCGTTACAATATTGCGCAACCAATGCACCATATCATTACGTCGATTCTTATGGTGGTAGTAAGCCAGCAGTGATGGCTCGATCACCATGCCTTCGAGCTCAATATCCAGCCTGCGGAGCTTATGCAACTTATCTACATTCACCGTTTTTGATGCTGGAAACACCATATCTGAGTTTGCGACCACATCAATAATTGCAGATGGCAGCTCAGAGCGAAACGCAATTTTAGGCTCTAACCCTTTGATCTTCATGATTTTTTCTGAAAGTGAAATATTAGAGTTCCAGTCAGCAGCAATCACGGTAGCAAACTCGAGATGCTGGCAGTCTGACACTCGTAAGCGATCACCTTGCAAAGGATGATCTTTTCGAACATAAGCACAGAACGCATCTTTTACGATTTCTTTCGTCAAGAGTTCTTTGGGGGAGTGGTTGATTTCGTAGTTCACTCCCAGCAGCACTTCATCCTTGATAATTTCATCCATGGTAGAACGCGACCAGTTCAGTAAATGAATTTGCACATTTGGTGCCGCCTGTCTGATTGCTTGGAAAATTTCACTCGCATAGGAGCTAAGGATAAAAGGGGCTAACGCAATCTTGACCGTCCCATTCATCTCTAGTGGGTTAAAGTCTTTTGATCCATTTAACGTTATCGAAATCTCATCAAGTAACGGCGCTAAGCTTTCCGCTAAATCATTCGCGTACTCGGTAGCTCGCAAGCCATGATGGGTTTTCACAAATAGCTCATCATCAAAGTGATCACGCAGTCTCTGCAATGCTTTACTCACCGCAGGTTGAGACACAAACATCCGGTCTGCCGCACGGCGCATATTTCGTTCTTGGTGGAGGATAATAAACGTTCTTAATAAATTGAGGTCGAGGTTGGAGAAGAGATCTTTGGCCATAAATTCACGTCGTTGATAACTTAAGGTTATTATTCAGCATAAGAACAGATTTGACGACTTTCCAACCGCAAGGCACCAAATGTTTGCGATCGATACGTCTTAATGACGAAAAAATTACACAGCCTACGATCAAGTTGGCGTTTGAAAAGCTACCTCCCCCTCCATTCGATGCCACCTTTGCCCACTATAAAACATAGATAACTGCAGCAATCTCACCAACCATAAGCTGCCGTGATACTTTAATTTGCAGAAAATGTTCCTATCTTAATTAACCTCAAAATACCGCTAAACAACAGGCAACGCTCACTGCTTTTCATAGCCAAAGATCTCGTAACCATGCCTTAACCCATCAATCTTTATCATGGGCACATCTTTCGCCTTTAGAATCCGGCGGCATTCCCGATCTTGTCGTCATGTCCATCGAGATTACTGAATAACACGAATGACCTGGAAACTGATGCTGGGAGCTAACGAACGGCCGCTTTCTGGTTTTCTAAGCATCCCGATGACATCACGCTATCACCTTCTTATTTGTATCGAAAGTGATTTTCACTCTTCTATGTTCATACACCAAAGTAGATAGGATAAAATTTATGAGTTACAGTTTGTTACAACAAACAAAAGGTCTTTCATTCTTATACCAAAAGTGGTTTCGACGCGTAACAAGGACTCCTATGACTAATAAAAAAGTGCTTATTCTCTATGCACATCCTTCACAGCATCGCTCCGAAGTGAATGCCCCCCTTTTTGATGCCGCTCAACAGATAGACGGCGTGACTTGTGTCGACCTATACGCCGAGTACCCTCACTTCAATATCAATATTGACCGTGAACAGCAGCGTTTACGGGATCATGACGTCGTCATTTTTCAGTTTCCACTGTACTGGTATTCAACCCCAGCCATCTTAAAAGAGTGGCAAGATCTAGTCTTAGAGTACGGGTTTGCTTACGGCTCTGAAGGTACAGAACTACAAGGTAAAACACTGCTCTGTGTGCTATCTGCTGGCGGGAAAGAAGAAGCTTATAAAGCTCAAGGGTATAACCATTTCACTATTCGCGAACTGCTTGCTCCAATCGAGCAAATGTCGGCGCTCACTGGAATGCATTACATTGCGCCACTGGCACTGTTCGGCTCCCGCACTGCGCTTGAAGAAAATCGCATCGCTCAACATATTGAACGTTACAAGACGCTGCTCAATGCATTGGTAAAAGACACACTGGATCTTAAAGCAGCCGCTTCACTCATCAAACTCAATAGCGCACTCCCACAACTGATTAAGGAAGCGTCATGACAGGGATATTCTTACAAGCCTTTGTTTACCTAATTGCCGCCGTTATTGCCGTTCCTCTAGCCAAACGCTTGGGCTTAGGCTCAGTGCTGGGCTATTTGATTGCTGGCGTGGTTATTGGCCCAATCATTGGTCTGGTTGGTGAAGAAACGACGACAATCCAACACTTTGCCGAATTCGGTGTTGTGATGATGCTGTTCCTCGTAGGTTTGGAGCTTGAACCCAAAATGCTCTGGGCGATGCGAAATCGCTTGATGGGGCTCGGCGGCCTACAAGTTGGCGGTACAGCAGCACTGATCATGGCAATTGCGCTTTACTTTGAACAACCATGGACGATTGCACTCGCGATCGGCTTAATTTTTGCGTTGTCATCCACTGCGATTGTTCTGCAAACCTTTAGCGAGAAAGGGCTAACCAAGACCGAAGGCGGTCAAAATGCGTTCTCGGTACTGCTTTTCCAAGATATCGCGGTTATTCCAATGCTAGCATTTATTCCGCTATTAGCACTGCCGAAACTCGTAGAGCAGGCGCAATCTGCAGCTCAATCGGCGGCTGAACATCATGAAGAGCTCAGCCTAGTCGCTGGTCTTCCTGGTTGGGCATATGGTCTTGTAATCACCGCCTCTATTGCCATAGTGGTGGTTGGTGGACACTTCCTAAGTCGTCCGCTGTTCCGCTACGTTGCTAGCTCTGGATTGCGCGAAATCTTTACCGCCACCGCATTAATGCTGGTGATCGGCATTGCGGCCTTAATGAGCTTAGTTGGCCTATCCCCTGCTCTAGGTACTTTCTTGGCAGGTGTTATGCTCGCGAACAGTGAATTCCGCCATGAATTGGAATCCAACATTGAGCCATTTAAAGGTCTATTGCTTGGTCTGTTCTTTATCACCGTAGGTGCAGGCATCGACTTCTCAGTACTGTTCAGCGACTTTGGTTTGGTCATCGGCCTGACACTCGGGGTAATGGCTCTGAAAGCGGCAATTCTGTTTGTCATCGCTCTAATCTTTCGTATTAAAGGCAGCAACCGATGGTTATTTACACTGAGCTTGGCACAAGCAGGTGAATTTGGCTTTGTATTACTGAGCTTCTCAGTGCAAAACCATGTAATTCCATTTGAGCTTTCACAGACTCTGGCGCTGGTTGTTGCGATTTCAATGTTCCTAACACCGGGATTATTCATCCTGTTCGATAAAGTCATACTTCCTCGCTTTGAGAGTGAATCGAACGATCGCGAAAGTGACACAATTGAAGAACAAGGCACCGTAATCATTGCTGGGATAGGCCGCTTTGGTCAGATTGTAAACCGCTTATTGGTATCCAATGGCGTGGAAACCGTTGTTCTTGACCACCAAGCAAGTCAAATCGATAACATGCGTCAAATCGGTACACGAGCTTACTTTGGCGACGCGACTCGTCCCGATATGTTGCACACGGCGGGTATTGAGCACGCTTCAGCACTTGTGGTGGCGATTGACAACCAAGAGGCCAGCGTTGGATTGGTGAAACACGTGAAGCATAGCTACCCGAATGTGACCATCATTGCACGTGCATTCGATCGTGGTCATGGTTATCTGCTGCGCCAAGCTGGAGCCGACATCATTGAGTCGGAGACTTACCATTCTGCATTAGAAATTGGTGGACATGCAATGAAAGCCATTGGCATACACCCGTTCTACACTGAGCAACAGAAATCAACGTATCGACGCGTCGAAGACCGTAAGTCTGACATGCTGTATGAAGCATGGGCTGATGACTCTGAGGGAGAGCGTTATGATAACAACTTCCGTCAGCTGTTTATTCACCTTGAAGAAAGAATGGCTGAAGAGATGCAGAAAGATCGTCATGACAAACTTTCTCGCTCAGAACGTGGTTGGACACCGCCACCAAAAGGGTATGCGGATGACTTCAACGAAGAAAACGTTCAAGAGCTGAACCCTTGCAAAGAACAACCTCAATAAAAGCAAAAACCTCCCACACTGGGAGGTTTTTTTAATGCGAGAAAGGGAGAATAAACACCTACATCAGATCACTCATCAAAGTCTCGTATTCCTCATTTGCTTCATCAACAAGGTGAGATAGCTCTAACGCATCTGTCTTGGCAAGGTTAAATTGCCATGGAACCGTGTCTTCTTTACCGCAAATTCGAGTTTGAGCACCACGACTTTCAAAAGAAAGATCTTCAAACTCGGTGATATGTCGCTCTTGTAGTTCGACGATTTCGACTTCCAATTTCCCTACTGGATTGACTTCAACGTGCGCGTGTAAATCTGGACTATTCGATAAACAATACTCTCGATGGACTGCAATCATGACTGCCTCCTTGGTCTGCCAACTGACAACTCATCAAACAGTGTAGACGAGAGAGCTAGAACGTGGAGTGAAATAATGATGAAGATTGATCCTGAATAAAAATGCAGAAGGTTTAATTTCTATCACCTCTGTTTTTCATTCAGCTCTAACCCTCAGTTTTCACATGAAATCACTTCTTCGATACGATCTTCAATTGCCTTTATCGCTAATGTCACCGACATCGGAACATGTGCATGGTAAGGATGTAATACGTAAATAGAGTTCGCTTTCGATGCTTTCGCATCAGGCACAGGTTCAAGAAGTGGATTCGAGTCCAGCATAAAATCTGGCAGGATCCCAAAGCCTAGTCCCATTTCTAGAAGACTCGCAACATCGAACACGGTGTTTGCTCGATGCGTTACTGAGTATTGCACTAGGTGATCTTGCCCATTCAGAGTGAAGTTATGGGCAATCGGTTCTATCTGCCAGTGTTGAGCAATATAAGAAGCACTTTCAATATCCGTATGCGTCTTTTTGGCTCGACATAATACATCGCAAAACTGCCCTACTTTACGTTGTTTAATATTCGAATCACCAGACGCTCCGACTCTCACTGCAAGATCAATATCCTGCTGAACAATATCAACATGCTTATCGTCGCTGACTAAATTTAAATGCACATCAGGGTAATGTGCAAAAGCCTCCGTTAAAGCAGGCAATACTATAGAACGCATCAACGCATTTGGCGCGGTAACGGTAAGAGTTCCCATTGGGACTTGCTTTAACTCTGCCGCTTCTAACCACGCCTCTTCCGCCTGTTTTGTCATCTGCGCACATTGTTTATAAAAGCGTTCGCCCGCAGAGGTCAATGTTTGTCTCCTCGTCGTACGCTTGAGTAAACACGTATCTAACTCTTGCTCGAGCTGCTTAAGGGCAGAGCTGAGCACAGACTTGGAAAGTTCCAACTTCTCTGCTGCTTTCGAGATTGAGCCACACTCCACAATATGAACGAACAGAGACATTAACCGCAGCTTATTCATCGCCTTCCTTATTGTTCTATTTAACAGAACACTTATTTCTTATTTGTTTGTTTTTCAGTTTTAATTCTAACCCTATGATTGCCACATAAACAAACACCAATCACAGGAAATTCAGAATGACTCAATCAGCTTTAGAACGTGGTAAAACCGCTAGCGCAGCTTGGAAAACGGCTTTTAACAATCAAGATGCGGCAGGTTGTGCAGCGCAGTACACTGAAGATTGCATTATGGTTGCGAAACCATTTGGCACATTTGAAGGACGCGAAGCGATCCAAGGTTTTTGGCAACACATCATGGACCAAGGTTTTAACAGTGTCGATTACACCAACACTAAGTGGGAAAAAGACAGCGAAAATGGCTACATTCTTACGTCAGATTGGACGATGAACAAAGCGTTTGGCGTGGTACACAAAGAACTGTGGGAAGTTCAAGAAGATGGCCAATCTCGTCTTACTTACGATGAATTTGAAGTGCTTGGCGAGCGATAAGCATTAAGCGATAGCAATAAAAAATCCCCAAGCCGAAACTTGGGGATTTTTGTTTTTCAGTTTACTTAATTAAATTAAGCAAAGATAAAGGTGTACAAGTAACCGGCACCCATTGCCATGCTTAGGATGACAAATAGGAAGGCTGCAATCATTTGGTTCTTAAAGATTGATTTCAATAAAATCACTTCCGTAAGACTTGCGCCCGCACTACCAATGATGAGTGCCATTACTGAACCCAATGCCATGCCTTTTTGCACTAAAGCAGCGCTTAGTGGAATCACAGCCTCCGCACGAATGTACAACGGAATACCAATAATTGCAGCGACTGGAATCGCGTACCACTTGCCTTCACCTGCGTATTCCGCAATGAGGTCAGTTGGGATGAAGCCATAGATGAATGAACCAATCGCAATACCCATCATTAGGTAAGGGAACACTTGTTTAAAGTCTTTCCAAGTAGAGTGCCAAATACGAACCCAACGGTTTGGTTTCTTCTCTTCGACCATCGTTGCTGTCGCAGTACCATCTGATGAACAGCAAGACACTTCCACTTTAGGCTCAGCTTTTGGTGCGTCACCACAACAAGATGTTTTTGCTGCAACTGGCACAGGTTCGCCACAAGTGCTAATGCCACAGCTTGATGCTGGTTTCGCTTGTTCTTTTTTCTTGCTTGAATCACCGCAAGATGTACCACATGAAGATGTGCCTGCTGCTTCGTACGCTTCTGGTTTTACGTAGCGCTCAAACCCCAGCTTTTCAAGTACATAACCTGCAACTACAGACACTGTCATCGCTACAGCAAAATAGAACACTGCAACTTGCCAGCCAAAGGTCACAACAAATAAACCAATAATCACTGGGTTAAGCAGTGGGCTAGCAAATAGGAACACCATCATAGGTCCAAAGCCTGCTCTTGCACGCAACAAGCCTTTTAAGAAAGGAATGGTTGAACACGAACAGAAAGGCGTAATCGAACCTAGCAAGGCTGCAATGAAGTAGCCCTTACCCTTTTTAGAACTCAAGATAGATTGAATTTTTTCTGGCGTTAGAAAATCTTGCAACACACCCACAATGTAGCTAATTGCTAAGAATAGGATGATGAGTTCGGTTGCAAGAAACGCAAACATATCAAGCGCTTCTTTAGCCATGGTCATGATTTCTGGATTCATATTTTATCTCCTACTGATGTCGCATCAGTAACCGTAAATGTCCTAATGAAGCTGAACTCTTCATTTCTATTTTTCTCGAATTATAGAATTAAAAACCGATGCGTCAACCATTATATTTCGATAATTATCGAAATATAATTTTAACCCTTACTAATCAATGAATTAGGTATTGAAATTTTCTTGTTTGCTATTCATCTACACTTTCACTATCATCGAAATGTATTTATCGTCAGTCATTCCAAGAGGTCAGTATGGAACTCGAAGCTGTAGCAAAAGCGCTCAAAGAGCTAGGACACCCTACCCGTTTATGTATCTATAAAGAGGTGGTTAAAGCGGGCTATGAAGGTATCGCTGTTGGTGGCGTACAAGACAAACTCGGCATTCCTGCCTCTACTCTTTCTCATCACATCTCGAGCCTTGCCTCAGCTGGCTTGATCAGTCAGCGCCGTGAAGGTCGTACTTTGTATTGTGTTGCTGAGTATGAATGCTTAGATACGGTGATTGGCTTCCTACGCGACGAGTGTTGCATCAATGAAAACTGCTAACCTTGAATCGATTTGGAGCGAATACGAACACGCTATTCATGCTTTCTTACGCTCTAAAGTCAGTAATGAAGATGACGTAGACGACTTAAAACAAGAGATCTTGCTCAAGACGTATCAGAATCTTGGGGACATTCGCGACGTATCAAGCGTGAAATCATGGCTATTCCAAATCGCCAATAACGCCATCATCGATTTCTACCGTAAACGTGCACGAAATCAGCGTGATAATGACCTCGTCGCTGATGATCTTTGGTTTGAAGAACAAGAAGCGAGCCTTAAACAAGAACTGTCAAAGTGCATTGCGCCGTTTGTGCAGGCGCTACCAGAAGAGCAATCGCAACTCCTGTCTTCTATTGAACTTGAAGGCATGAGCCAGAAGAAGCTAGCGGAACAACAAGGCATCAGTTATTCGACTCTCAAATCACGTGTTCAGAAAGGACGTGTAGAATTGAAAAAGCTGTTTGAAGAATGTTGTAGCTTCTCATTCGACAAGCAAGGCCGAATGACAGATTGTAATCAAAACGGTTCTTCATGCGATAAGTGCTAGCCTCACGGCAAACACCCATCTCGTAATAAATACCAATAGTCTGGCGGCTTTCTTTGGCGCCGCCCGTCTATGAACTCCCTCACAGCTTTACCCCGCCGTTAGTTATCTCATTTGCTATCTTACTGAATAGTAAGCTTTACTTCTTTTGCTTTAAGGAAGAAGGAATCCCGTATTTATGATCTCACTAAGAGAGCTCACCAAAGAAAACTACCTAGACTGTATTCGTCTCAATCTGCATCCTGACCAGGAAGAAAATCTTGCCTCCAACGCGATTACGATTGCTCAATCACGCTTTGAAACCGACTACCGGTTAAAAGTGATTTATGAGCAAGAGACGGTGATCGGTTTGCTCGCTTTTTGCCATGAAGACGAACCACTCGATTACTCCATTTACTGGCTGTTTCGTTTTATGATCGACAAAAATCATCAGAACAAAGGCTATGGAAAGCAGGTACTAAGCTTACTTGTAGAAGAGGTGAAGCAACTTGGCGGTAAAACCCTACTCACAATGCATAAACCAACCAATCAGCAAGCGGGAAAGCTATATCGTGCGTTCGGGTTTCATGAAGATGGCGTGCTTGATGATGGCGATATTTCATTAAGATTGGGGCTTATATAATCGAGTACTGCCTCAGTAGTTCAGCATAAGAAACCTAGCAGATACACCAATGGCATTGCGAAACTGGATAGCGTGACCTACAAAATCCCATTGGATGCAGCAAACCGTCCTGTTAATGGCGAAATGCGTGGCTACGCAACCATCTATGGTTTGGTGTACAACCTTGACCAAAAAGTAATGAACGTACGTTACCAGTATGACGACAGCTACACGCAGTACTCAGTGGACTTTAACAAGTTAAATGACGGTCATAACTACACGATCAAAGCCGACTTACCGGATCTGTTTGGTGACATTTCATCTCGCTTAGAAAAAGGCGATGGTGTGATGGGTCAGCACTTAGCGAAATAGCCTAAACGGCAGAAATTGAAGGTATTTGGGCAATAGCGCCTATCAAAATAGCGCCGATGTACTCGGCGCTTTTCAACACTTGCACTTTATCACCCAGAGCAACGTTATCTCTCCACAAGCAACATTGCTGATTTGGCGGCGACTTTGATCTCCTCGCCACACGGCACATCTTCGCCAGTCATCATATCTACCAGCGCATTAGTGACACTAAGCTTAAGTGACTGTGGTCGTGATGACTTGTTCATCACTAAAATACCCTTCTCACCTCGCTGAAGCACTAACATATCGTCGTTACCTTCTAACACGGCCATCGGCTCGCCATGCACCCTATTATGGAACGCGACCATTTTCGCCATGCGAGCGTCTTTCCACGCATTCTGCCATCTTGGCTTCCCATCAGCGCCCTTGATGCCACTGGTATCTAAATCCGTGTAAACAAGCGGAACACCGCCGTCACGCCCTAAGATATAGGCATACGCGAGCCACTCATTTTCTTCATCCATGATTAAATCCAAAAACACATCATTATTTGGAATGTCATGGGTAATGGCGAAAGTAATGGCTCGACGGTTGGACAACGCTTGACCAAAACAGTAAGGGTCAATTAAAGACTTAAAACTGCCTTTCTTCGAGAAAGCCTTAAAGATGGTTGAAAACAGCGGAAAATCGTAGGCTCCTAGGCGTGTCTCTTTCAAATACGGCTCTAAGAAGATTTCATACTCTTCTTCTGTCGCACCGCCATCGGTAATGATCTCACCAAAGATATGCACGTCTCGTGTTATCTCTTCTGTCCACACTTGTTTTAGGTGCTCTAATGTCATGTGCTTCGCTGCGTCTATACGAAAGCCCTTCACGCCCATTAACTTAAGCGCCTTCAAGTAAGCTTTTTGTTGCTCAACAACATGGTGACAAACACGCAAGGTCGGCAAGCCTGGATCTGTCGGACCTCCAGTGATTCGTCCGTTCTGGACTTCCCATTTGTCTTTCCAATCTGTGATTCCAAAGGCCTCAACAAAGTCATTTTCATCAAATAGCGGCTCAGATAAGTCACCAAATAGAACCAGACCTTGATACTTATTCGCATGTTGCTGATAGTCGTCCATGACAGCTTGGCGCGGGTACTGTAAATCCGAACGGAGATGTGCTTCGTTTGCCATGTGGTTAAATACGACGTCGGCGTAAACCAATACACCTACATGGTCGAGCGCTTCCACCATGTTTGTAAAATCTGTCGTATTACCGAGCGCATTGTCGATAACACGATAATCTTGAGGTTGGTAACGCTGCCACCAGCGTTCATCTTGTGCGCTTTTCATGGGCGGAGAAACCAATACCGAGCCATAACCTAGCTCGCTGATCTCCGCTGCGCGTTGGGCAATGTCAGCATACTTCCAATCAAAAGCGTGCAAGATAACATTTGCACCTGTTGATTGTGTTTCCTGTAAGCCACTCATGTTTCTCTCCTCGTCGCGTCCGCTCACCCATTGTTACTCGAATTCATCGTGAGCGAATCCAATAGCCAAAATTATAAGAACTATTAGCGAACCGCCCTCACCCCTTTTGTATTTCTACGAGGGGGAAAAACAAGGCGTAGCTCATCCCCCGTAAAGGGTTAACAAGCCTTATTTGAGCCCAAGCTATCATCAACCCCATGAAAAACCAAAGGTAAGCTGTTGTTTTATAAAAGACTTAGCAAAAACCTCACCTTTTAACTTCTCACCTCACTCATACTCCTAAGCGCAAGAACAACATGAAAATAGAGAATCCACTCGATATGTAACAAATATTTAAGTGAGATAAAGTGCTGATTACGTCACAGTTGGTGCGGTTTATAAATTGATAGGAAAGGAGAGGAAGACTCGAAATGATGACGACAGGTGCGCGAATAAAGGACGCTAGATACAAAAATAGCGCGATAAACGCGCTATCAATAAGAAGAAATGAACGCTTAACTTGAACAGCCAACCAATGCGTTCCAAAGCTCCTCGTTAATAATTTCCAACTTAATACCTTCATCTCGGAATGAAAGAGCAGACTCTATCTTTCGCCCGTAACTTGTAAAACGCCAATCCTTGCTGGCGATAGCACCTAGCACAAGGATATCTATACTTTTTGAGACAGAACCTTTTACTTCAGCCCCTAAAGCCGATGCCCTTTGTTCTTGAACTTTACGAGTACCACTCAAGAACTTTCCGGTAAAACAGATGCGCTTTCCATCGACACACATACGACCATCTTGTGTGGTAGAGAAATCAGCAGACATTCCATAAGCGAGGCCAGTATCAAGCATTGATTGACCAGAAATAGCTTTGATCAAATCGAACAGCTCTTTTCTCTCTTCTTCATCAACAATGTCATCCGCTAAGATGGCGTCTAACCTTTTTTTAATCGCACTAGCAGGCCACATACGTGATAAAGCCTTATCTTGTTGAAGCAAGCTAGAAAGACGCTCAATTTCCATATCGCAAAGCATACCATCTGCACTGATGCCACTCAGAAATCCCAAGAGGTGATTGACAGTGCTCTCGTAACCACCATCCTCTAAATCACCATAATCGAGGATGTCCTGCAACATTTGCTGTATATCCTTTAGCTCAGAAGTCGAGATTACTCCATCTTCTAAAATATCTTCAATTTGCTCGTGAATATCAATGAAATCACCATCTTTGAAGTTGAAGATATCATTGTCTTTCCAAGCTCTCAGGTATACCTCTTCAACCTGGTTTAAATGCTCATCTGCATGGATTCCATCAAGAATTCCTTTTAACGTCAAAATTGCCTTTGCTTTATTTCTCTTGTAGTTAAAAGCAATGTTGTGTGGCTGCGCGTCGATATCCAAACGCTTCGTATCTTTTACTGTCATGTTTCTCACCAAAATAAACAACCATTTGCATATTTAATAACTCATTAAAGTATCAACATTCAATACGCAAGACGGTTAATTGCTAGTTAGATAACAAAACGCGTTGTTAAGGACACAAAAAAGCACCTAACAAGGTGCTCCTTAAATACGTTCAACCCTACGTGCGGTATAGCACCTTCACAACGTGCCAACCGAATTTGGTTTTGACTAGGTGTGGCGTTAGAACCTCACCTGAAAAACAAACTTTATCGAACTGTGGCACCATCTGACCGCGGCGAAACTCACCTAGGTCGCCACCACGTTTACCAGATGGGCAAGTCGAGTATTTCTTTGCCAATGTCTGGAATTTAGCACCTTTTTTAAGCTGCTGGATGATGTCTTCAGCTTGTTCTTTATGCTTTACAAGAATGTGTAAAGCGGCTGCTGTATTTGCCATGTGTCTGTCTCTCACTGTTCGGGTGGCGCAAGTTTACCGAATCGCTTCAATATCGCAATAACTTCTCTGATTCCGCCCATATCTTCTTCTTTTTATGGTCAACGCCATCTGGTAATTTGATGAAAACTTGGCCGTTACTCATCTCAATTTCACTTGTAATTTGCGCTATTTCCTAAAAAGCTCACTTTTCCATGCTCTACGGTTGAAGCTGTCGCCTTATAAGATTAGATTAAATGCATAAATCAGTGATATTGATAAGGTTATTTTCATGGCAAAAGTCGCAAGTAAAGCGAACCAATCTCAAGGCATGTTGGTGTTTAAACTCACCCAGCAACAGAACTTCGCAATTGGCACACTTAAAGTCCGTGAGATTGTTCCTTACATGCCAACAACCAAGATTCCATATTCTCATCACCATGTGATTGGAACGGTCACGATTCGTGATTTGACAGTACCAGTGATTGATATGGCTGCCGCCATTGGATTCCGCCCAATCCAGCAAGAGGAATACCAAAACTGCTACTTGATTGTGACGGATTGCTTGCGCACTGTTGTGGCTTTCATGGTTCGGAGTATTGAGAAAATCATTGAATGTGATTGGAAAACCATTGAAACACCACCATCAAGCGCCGGTCACAATATCTTTGTCACGGGCATTACTCGCTATGAAGAAAAAATCGTCCAAATGTTGGACGTGGAGCTTCTTCTCTCGAAGATCTACCCTCAATATGAAAACACCAAGATTCCGATGCTGACGGACATCGAACGTGAACGTCTGAAAGCCCTTAACATCCTTTTGGTGGACGATTCCTCGATTGCGCGTAAACAATTAAGCGATGCATTAGACCGCATCAACATCCCTTACCAGATTTGTAAAAACGGTACCGATGCGCTCGACTTAATGAAACGAGATGCAGAAGCCAACCGCCCTATTGACCTTCTGGTGAGCGATATTGAAATGCCAGGATTGGACGGTTACGAACTTGCGTTTGAAGTTCAAAATGATTCCGCGTTGAACAACTCTTACCGTATTCTTCACACCTCACTCTCTAGCGAGATTTGTGTCGACCGAGCACACCAAGTAGGCGCCCATGAAGCATTGGAAAAATTCAATGCAGGCGAATTGATTGAGGCGATGCTGCGCGGTGCAAAAGAGCTCGAAGCAAAAGCGATGGCTTCTTAGTCATATCTAATAGGTTTGCTTTATCTGGTACACATCAATGACTTTTTCAGCGGTGAACAAACTCGTGATACTCGCTACCGAACACGAAAACAGTGCAACAAAGACGAACATCTTGATGTGACTATTGAGCAATAACCCTCCGCCGAAGAAATACAGTCCTACCGCGATAAGCGCTGGCACAATCAATATAGGGCGACACAACAATTCCATTGCAAGGGAGAAAAAGTAAACCTCCTCCCTTTTCGCAATCGAGTACCAGTTGTAGAAAACAATAGAAGCTGTAGCCCCCACCGCTAACGCTATAGCAATCATGACACTAGAAACACCCTGCCCTGCAAACAGCACGAACCCGGCTCTGATAGACAATAGCGCGCAAAATAGCCATATCAATAAAGGTCCCCCAACAACTAAACCCACCGTTACTTTCCTCTGAAATCAATTTTAATTGTTATTCAAACAAAGGTATAAAGATGGGTAAAGGTGCTCACTGCACTCGAATGAGAACTCTGCGACGGCTAGCTTAAAGTCATTAAATTCAGACTATTAGGTGATACTTTTATCTACTTACTTGGCATTGTGTAGCTGCGAGACACAAACTCGGTTTCTTCAACTTGATAAATGTGGTTGATGTAAGACGCAAGACTATAGAGCACATTCGCAAGCAGGTTTGAATAACGGAACAAAATCGAGTCGGGTTGCTTCTTGCCTGAATGCTCAACCGCAACCAATGCACGAACCACCTTCTTTGCTTGGCAGCGGCATAGATGTAGCTGACTGGAAGTTGGGTGACCACCAGGAAGCACAAACCCTTTAAAACCGCCGTCGATACGAGCCTTGATGGCATCGTAATCGGCTTTAAGCTCATCAACATCTGCTTCTGTGATCGCCAGTTTACCGCGGATAGAGCCATTCACATGGTATACGTTTGGCTGCATTCGAGTCAGTATGTCGCGGCTAAAGTCATCCAACTCCATCGACAGGACAAGTCCAATACGGCTACACAGTTCATCTGCGGTAATCTCAAAATCACAGACCGGACTGTCTTCATAGATGAATGGGTAACAAATCTCGCCAAGTTCCTTGCTTACTGGTCTCATGATCTTTCTCTGTGCTTTTGTTCTAATAAAAAAGGGAGTCAGTATAACCTAACTCCCTTTGGGCAATCACATCCCTTTGGACAAACATAAATAGAAAGTCCGCTTATGCGCTTTCGATTTTCTTGTGACCTTCTTGAAGGTGAACGAAATCAACCAGATCATCACCCGAAACTTGGTAAGCTTGACCAAAGCCTTTCACAAATAAACCTTGTTCTGCTTTCAGGTTGAACAGTACAAAGTCTTCCAGTTGGCTCAGGCCATCGATGATTTCACCAAAACGATCTTTCATTTGACCAACCACTTGTTGCCACATTTCAGTATCACGCTCAACAACCGTTGCGACAGCATCAAACGTTAGACGCTTACGAGCGAACAACTGTTTCGACGAATCTTCGTCTTCAATCATCATCAAAGATACGTTCGGATTCTCTAGTAGGTTACGTGCGTGACGAGCGATCTGAGAAATAAGAACGAAGTAACCTTCCTGGTTTTGAACGTACGGCGCGTAGCTGACATTTGGACGGCCTTCCGCATCAACGGTTGCCAATTGAATGGTACGACGCTCCTGACGAAATTCCTTGATTTCTGGTCCTAGACGACCTTGTAAACGCTCTTGTTTAACTTGCTGATCCATTTTGATACCTAACTTTACTTGTATGTTATTCCGAGTTTTAACCCAGTTATTCTTTAATAAAACGACACTGCTCTAACGGGTTCGCGCTAAATGCAGTGTCATGTTGATGCGAGACTACTTCTTCAGCTCTGCTTGCATTGCACGAAATGCCGTGACTTGCTCTTCAATCAGTTCACGTTTTTCGTTACGGCCTAGATAAATCTTGAAGATATTGCTGCCGCATTCAGAGAAGAAGCCAAAATAGTGGCTCTCACGTCCCATAAACGGTTTACTTACTAGCGCAATGTTTTTCACGTTATCCAGTTTTAGGTGGCCATGAAGCTCACCTTCTTTACCCATAAGGTTGTAGTAACCACGAGCAACTTTACCTTTCGGGAACGGCGCTTTTACTTCAAAGATAGAACCAAAAGAATGAACGATAGTTGTTACTGGGCCAAAACCAACAAGACCTTCTAAGATGCTTTGTGCTTGCTCGCCTGGTGCTACTGCAACCATCTCTTGAGGAAGTGCAGCTACCACGTCAAACTCTGTTACACCAAGGCGCTCAGCCATTGCTGCTGGAAGTAGTTGCGGCTCTTGTTCTAGTAGGGCTTCGACCTGTTGCTTAATTGATTCCATTGTTTTTTCCATTTCTTTCAGATTAATTATTAGATACTTTTGGTACGTTTTCGTTCATTTCAGAAGTCAGTACCTGAATACATGCTTGGGCCAAAGACACAGCCCAGAAGCTACCTGCTAATGTCAGTACTAAACTGCGCTCTTGTAGCTCAACTAAGCCCTTGTCATGCCAGACTTTGAATAACGGCATTAGGAAGCTGAAAGTGTCTTCGTCCATAAATGCCGGGAGTTTGCTTGCTTGAACAATGCCTTGGTCAAAGCCAGACTTCAGCGCTGCGAATAGCGGCTCAAGTGGGCCTTGCTTCATCATCATTGCGATGGTGCTCTGCCCTTCATTTACAGCTTTAACGTAAGTGTCTAGCGTGCGGTGCTGCATCATGCCGTAACCACCTATGTTACCGCCCGCACCACAACCGACAGGCAATACTTCTGCATAGGTCTTCGCTAAGCTGTTGTATAAGCTGCGTTCACGGTTATCGATCGCCCAGTGGTTCACGCTAAGCTGCTTCATGTGGTGCTTAGCCATGAATTTCACGCCCAGTTCGTACATGCCCGCTTTTTCTGGCGTAGTAGCAGGTGGTGGAATCTTGCCCTTCTCTACTAGGTTCAGCATTGGGGCTGTTCCGCCAACAACCAGTTGATATAGATCCAAACCGTGCGCGCCAGTGGACATAAAGTCGTTTAAGTCTTGTTCGAGCACTTCTTTGGTTTGGTAAGGCAAGCCGTAAAGCAGGTCGATAATGACGGGAATTTTGTCCTCTTTGGCAAGTTCACTGACACGGTTCAGTACATCTTCACGGTCGTCCAGACGCTTAGCACTGCGACGCACTTGGGTATTGAAACTTTGCACACCAAAGGAGAAGCGGTTAAAGCCACCGTCTAGCGCTCCCTGATACAACTCGTCAGTAAAGCGATTAATGCGTCCTTCAAGGGTAATTTCGCAGTCCGCAGCCAAAGGGAAATAGTCGTGAATAGTCTGGCCAAGAATACGAATCTGCTCAGGAGATAAATCGGTTGGCGTGCCACCACCAATATAAACCGCATGGAAGATGCCACTTTGTGTCCAAGGCATTGCCGCCTTCTCTCTCAACTCTTTCATCAGAGCATCAAAGTAGTCATCGACGAGCTTGCGGCTTGCGGCATTTTGGAAAAAGTTACAGAAAGTACAGCGCACACGGCAGAACGGCACATGAATATACAGACAGCGCTTGTTGTTCTTTGCTACTTCTGAAGTGATCCGCGACAGAATGTCACCTTGTTGCGGCGGTGGTACAGGTAGGCTGCTACCACCCGCGTGCGCAGAGTGTTTTTTCACAAACGCAAAACGCAGCGGATCGGGGCTATCACTTCCAAGAATTGATTCGTCAAATTTATAAACCTCGACGCTCATATTTACTCACTTAAAGCCCACCACACAAAGGTTTGAGGCTCATTTCAAAAAAACTGCAAAGATCATAATTTGCACGTAATGATAATGCAATTGATAATTGATCTTATTTCCTTTTCGCGTAATAATCTTCCCACTTGATAATGATTCCTACTACCGAGATTTACCCGTGAACGTAAAAAGATATGCCATTGCCGGAGGTGCCTCTCTCGTGGTGCACGCAGCGCTTCTTTTTGTCTCCCAAGAGACAAAGGTGTTTGCAATGCCAGCAGGTAATCCTACTAGCTCGGTAAGCCTTAATTTAGTCTCGGCTCCCAAACCAGTCCAAGCTGAACCGACACCACAAGAAGTGGTAGAAGAAAAGCAACCAGAGCCACAAAAGAAACCTCAACCAAAGCCAGAGCCTAAGCCGGTTAAAAAGGTCGTAGAAAAGCCGGTCGTAAAGAAAGAAGCAGTTAAAAAGAAACCGGTTGAAGCGAAACCTAAACCCGTTAAAAAACCTCAACCACCAAAGCCAGTTGCGAAAAAAGAGCCGCAACCCAAAGAAAAAGTGACCGAAAAAGTTGTGCAGGAACCAGTTCAACAGCAACAAGCGGCACCTGCGAATCAATCAAAAGGGGCCAGCGCACAGCCCGTCATGATTGATCAACCGGCTTTTGTCTCCCAGCCAGTTCAGCCACGTTACCCACGTTCAGCCCGCAAACGCGGTATTGAGGGGGTCGCTCTCTATGAAGTGTGGCTAGATGCAAACGGCAACCAGATTAAACAAGTGCTAATTGAATCTTCAGGCGCACAGATGCTTGATGTTTCTGCACTACGAGCCATTAAACAATGGCAATTCTCTCCTCATATTTCTGGTGGGCAAAAAGTTGCTCACCGAGTTCAAATCCCAGTTCGTTTTAAGTTGGATGGATAATGGAACAGCTACAACATTTACAAACCCAATTTGGTCTTATGACTTGGCCTTTAATGATTTGCTCTGCACTTACAGTCATGATCATTGCGGAAAGACTCTTTCAAGTATTCATTAGCTTAGGCGTGGGGAAGCGTGCAATTCGTCAAAAGCTGACCAATCTTGATCCAACCAACAACAAAGATATTGAAGCGCTAGCGGACGAGCTTTCTGGCAAACGCCCTCTACTCTATCGCGGTGTCGCTATGTTGCTCGCTCACCACTCTTTTTCTAAATCATTACGTGAGGATGCCGCAGGCATTTGGCTTCAAGAAAAGCGTCATCAGTTGCACTCAGGCCTTCGCCTACTGACGTTGATTGGCGTGATCAGCCCTCTGATTGGTTTGTTAGGAACAGTACTTGGGCTTATCGACATGTTTAAAGGCATTGCTTCTTCCACAGGCAACATCACACCAAACGATTTGGCTGATGGTCTAGGCCTTGCGATGCGCACGACAGCAGCAGGTTTGATCATTGCATTACCTGCCATTTCTGGCGCGCAACTTATTGGCCTTTGGGCTGATCGCGTGATCGCTAAGCTTGAGCATACGCTCAACTATGTGAATCTTTGGCTTGAAGGCATTTCCCTGCAACACGTGTCTCCAGAAAACCACAAAGAAGTCGCTACTGTGGCAAATCATGTTGAAGCGAGAAGCTCATGATTAAGGCACCGCAAGACAATCACAGTCATGGTTTAACGCCAGACTTAACCCCGCTGCTCGATATCATTTTCATCGTGATGGTGTTTTTGATGCTCACTGCGGCGGTGAAGTTAGACTCGCTCGACGTGAACCTACCCAGTACCGACTCCCAAGCGGTAGCTGAAGTGGACAAAGAATCGATTACGGTAAACATCCTGAAAGAAGAACCGCACTGGGCAATCAACGGTAAGGCTTACATAAATTGGGAAAACTTTACGCTGGCTCTATTAGAAGAGAGTAAATCAACCGACAAACCTATCGTGATTGGCGCGGAAAAAACCGCCGATATTCAATCGCTGGTTAAGCTTCTTGGCTTTTTACAAGAAAACGGAATTCAAGCGACTCAACTACTCACTGAAGAGTCGCAATAGAAGAACACAAGATTGAGAACACACTAATGAATAAAACACTTTCGCCCGTTCGTACCGCATTGACTGCAGCCATTACTATGCTTGCCAGTGCGAGTCTGCTTGCTAACGAAGCCTCATCATCTGAGCGTGTTGTCAGTGCAGGCAGTGCAGTGACTGAACTGCTGATTGCTCTTGATGCAAAAGACAGCCTTGTTGCCGTTGACGTAACAAGCCAACTACCGGAGGGAATGGCGCTGCCAAAAGTTGGTTACCACCGCCGTCTGTCTGCTGAAGGTCTGCTGGGATTAAGCCCAACTAAATTGATTGGTTCAGATGAAATGGGGCCGAGCACCACGCTCGACCAATTGAAATCTGCGGGTGTTGATGTCGAGGTCGTCAACACAGAAGCAAAAGTGGAAGGTTTGGTTGACCGTATTGACCAAATTGCGACCATCATGCATCGTGAAACTCAAGCGACAGCACTAAAAACGGAAGTTGAAGCGCAAGTTAAAGCACTTGAAGGCAACCAACCAGCGAAAGCTGACAAAAAGAAAGTACTTTTCCTACTGATTCACGAAGGTCGCCCAGCAAACGTCGCGGGATCTGACACTACACCTGATGCAATCATTCAATTAGCGGGTGGTGAAAACCCAGCAGCGAGCAAACTCTCTTCATACAAACCGCTATCTACAGAAGCAATGGTTGAGATGCAGCCAGACGTGATTCTTGTAAGTGGCCGTAGCTACCAAACCATGGGTGGTGCGGACGCCATTTTGAAAGCGATGCCTCTGCTTGCTGCAACGCCTGCTGGCATAAATAAAAAGTTCGTGACAATCGATGGTCATGCGCTGGTTGGCGGTTTAGGGCTTAAAAGCCTGTCTGAAGCGAAGCGTTTGAATGAACTGCTTTACCCGTAGAGAGTTTCAATGCTGTTAAGACGTCTGCCTTTATCTACTACCCTACTTGCGTTGTCTGGCGTTTTAGCCTTTATCGCAGTAGCGTCCATAACCGTTGGTCCAATGAATATTAGCTTCTCAGATAGCCTGAGAAGCTTAACCGGAGCAGGTTCAGACCTTGCTCCTCACATCCAACTCGTTATCAACGAAATACGACTTCCACGCACCATTCTTTGTATGTTTATCGGTGCGATCCTCGCTATCTGTGGTGTTGTAATGCAGGGGTTATTCCGAAACCCTCTTGCCGAACCCGGCATCATCGGCGTTTCCGCTGGTGCAGCACTTGGTGGTGCATTTGCCATTGTCGTATTTGCCGACTTTAGCCAAAACTATCCGACACTCATGAACTTGGCGGCGTTACCATTCTTCGCTTTCTTGGGTGGCGCTCTTACAACCGTATTGGTTTACTGGCTAGGAACAAACAAGTTTGGTACATCAGTAACCATCATGCTACTGGCTGGTGTCGCTATCAGTGCACTATCTGGTGCTGCTATTGGTTTTATGAACTTCATCGCTGACGACCAGATGCTGCGTGACTTAACGCTTTGGTCGATGGGCTCGTTAGCAGGCGCGAACTGGTCAGGGATTGCTTTAGCAGCCGTGACACTAGTACTGCTGATGTTCTGGTTCCAGAAAAAAGCCATGCCACTAAACGCATTGCTCTTAGGTGAGTCAGAAGCTAAGCATCTTGGCGTTCCCGTTCAAAAGCTTAAACGACAACTTATCCTTTTATCGGCAGTGGGTGTTGGTATCACGGTAAGTATTAGCGGTGCCATTGGCTTTATTGGCCTAGTGATACCTCACTTAGGTCGTATGCTTGCTGGTCCTGACCATCGTACGCTGCTTCCTATCTCAGCACTAATGGGCGCATTGCTTCTTACTGCGGCAGATATGTTTGCTCGCGTAGTGGTGGCTCCTGCAGAGCTTCCTGTCGGTATCGTCACCGCTCTGATCGGTGCACCGTTCTTTATCTACTTACTGTTCCAACAAAAAGGGAAGATTCTGTAATGAACAACATCGTTTTATCTGGCAGAAATATCTCAATGAGGTACGGAAACCGAGTGGTACTAGACAACGTCAGTATTGATATTCGTGCAGGACAAGTGACTGCGTTACTAGGTCCAAATGGCGCTGGTAAAAGTACCTTACTGAAGCTGCTGTGTGGTGAAATTCCCTCTCAGAATGACATCCAGTTCTTTGGTAAGCAGAAAAACGATTGGGCGCCAGCAGAGAGTGCAAAACACGTTGCGATGTTGCCTCAGCACAGCACGCTGACTTTCCCATTCTTAGCGAAAGAAGTGGTCGAGTTGGGCGCAATTCCTCTTTCTATCAGTCACAAAGAAACGTCTGAGTTAGCGCTCCACTATATGGCACAAACTGACGTACTGCATTTGGCCGATAACCTCTACCCTGCCCTCTCTGGTGGTGAGAAACAGCGTTTACACTTGGCTCGTGTACTAACACAGTTACATCAATCAGGTGATAGAAAGATTCTAATGTTGGATGAGCCAACGTCTGCACTGGATTTAGCCCACCAGCACAACACACTAAAAATCGCTCGTGAGGCCGCAAAAGAGAATAATGCAGCGGTGGTCATTGTATTGCACGATCTAAACTTAGCCTCGCAATATGCAGACCGTTTAGTGTTGCTGCATGATGGTAAGCTCGTTTGTGATGACACGCCATGGAATGCGCTAACCCCAGAACGCATTGAGCAGGTTTATGGCTATAACTCTATCGTAACCAAACACCCGACTCTGGACTTCCCACAAGTCCATTCAGCGGCATAGAAAGAACACTCACTTTCCGACTCGCGCAGCTAAGTTAAACCCAAAGTTAGACCCAAACAAAAAGCCCCACAGTGATTGCGGGGCTTTCTTGTTCTAGTGTTATTTGCTCATTTGAATTAACGAACGACCAATCAACCACTCTAACTCTTTGTCGCTACCAGCACCAAATTGACTCTCAGCCATTTTGTACAAACGGTCAATACCATTTGCAGCAAATTCATGTGCACTTTCTGAAGTAACAATATGGTGGAACAACAAACGCAAAATCGCTAGGAACTCAGTATCTTCTAAAGCCTTGATCCAGCTCTTCGAAAACGCGTCCAAACCTTTGTCAAATTCTAGATGTTCAACGAACATTTTGAAGATGCGACCGTCTAGCGCGGCGGTAAAGTCCGTTTTCTTAGGAAAATGGTGGCTAATACCTGTACGCGATACACCAGTCTGTTGACTTAACGTGGTGTAAGACATTTTGTCATAACCAAGTCTTAGAAGCTGATCAACAACGGCATCCATGATCTTCTGGATAGTGATTTCGGTATCTTCTTTACTACGCTTTGGCATATTTTAAGCTCTTCTCTTTGTAAATCCATCTAACTCACATTTAAATGAGGCCAGAATGAAATCATCCTCAGCATTATGTACTGTATGTCCTTGACATGAAAATTAAGGCAGCAATCATAACTAAACCGCACTGCGTAACGTGCAATTTACAGTGATATTTCTGTCAATACTGATGACTCAAAATATGGCGAAAAGTCCACTCCATCAAAACCTTACACCATTTTATTCATCCAAACTATTTACAGACTAAGAATGATAATTATGTAAAAATAATTAATCCAGAAATAGTCTTATAAATTAACCACCAGTTCAACTAACCTGACAAAAATCTCACGAATATGTAGGTTAATTGATTTTAAATATTGATACATATCACACTAATTTTATTAAGGAAGTTCTAATAAATTTAATTAACCCCTCATTAACAACATAACATACCGTGCCTTTTTTATCCAAAATCATTCATTTTTGTAGATAGAGATCAAATACCTGATAGAATACCCACAGTATTTACAAGAGGATTCGTTATGAGTGTCGAATTAGAACAAAACCAAGTATGTGAAGCTTGCGGTTGCGCTGGTGAAATGGGTTTTATCATCAAAGAAGGTGACGATGTTGCCGACGTAACGATTTTCGCAGAGACTAAAGCAGCATTAGAAGCTGAGTTGGCGAAATACATCGAAATGGCAACAGCAGTATGTGCTGGCGTTGAATACAACGTTTCTGAACTAACAGAAGAATCGAAAGAGCTAACCGCTCGATTCAAGTTTGAAGTAAGTGCTGAAAAACTGATCTTTGAACTTAAGACTCGCTCTCTAGCGCGTTAATCACAACATTTCACCGGTAGGTCTATATTTTACCGATAGATAAGTAAAGCGAGCACACGGCTCGCTTTTTTGATCTCTGATGAACCGGTCTATTTCTGGTCCTGTTGAAACACAACCCACTTCAGTGAACCGTTGGTTTCAAAATCATTCTCATCGGTACACATCAGTAGCACACCCTCTACATTCAGCACTGCCCCCGTCGTGTATGCTTTGTCATCGTAGTAACAAACACGCTGCCCTAGTTTGCCATCTGCAACGACTAACGCTTTGGTATCTGGCGTGCTGTAAGATTTCGCCATTACTACGCTTGAAAACACCAACGCTGCACTTGCTGCCAAAAATGATATCGATTTTAAGTTCATGAATATTTCCCTCAATCAAGACCTCATAACTTAACAAAGAAGCATCGCAAGTTCTTGGCAGCATCTCATATTCTTGTTAAGTGACGATGTAGCGGCTAACGGCGCTTTACGTTATCCTTTTCCAGACTTTATCAACGGTTGTGATGGTTATGCGCATTCTCCCCCTCTTACTCGCTCTGACAACGTTTTCTAGTACCACCACTGCCTATGAGCTTGATTACTACGCCAAGTTTGGCCATACCGACAACTACGGCAATATCGACCTACGTAATAAACCCTATACGACCATCCCTGATGGCTTAGTCGTTAAAGGCAACCTCAATATTTCCCAGACGCCGATAACCAAACTTCCAAAAGGGCTTGATGTACAAGGCAGCCTTGAGGCCACCAACAGCGCGCTTAAAACGGTGAGACCCGGCATTAAAATTAAAGGCTACGCGAACTTACTCGGCAGTAAAATTGAGCGCTGGCCACGCGGTGTCAAACTGGGTGGCTACTTGAACCTTACGGATACGCCGTTAACGAGCTTGCCAGCGAGACTGAGAGTAAAAGGCGACTTGAGCGTTATCCGTACGCCGCTAACGGAGCTACCTGAAGGTTTAGTGGTGGATGGTAACCTCTATATCGGAGGTTCAAAGCTAACGACATTTCCCGATACCATGACAGTAAGAGGCAATATCTTCTTAGGGGGAAATAAAGTGACAAAGTGGCCAACAAACTTGACCTTAGGTGGTGCTGTTGCACCGTAGAGAGGGATGTTTCCAAAGACGCTTAAGTCAATGAAAGGAAGAAGGTCTAATGAGAGGAACGAGTTCAGAATCTAACAATAACACGCCTGAGATAGATTCCGTTTGAGCCTCGTTCCTCGCAATTTAATTTCCATTACCTTTCAAGCAATGGACATGACAAGATTACTCTTGATTGTTTACTGGATTAGCATAGCTAGCTACTAAGTAGCTGTGCGCGCCAGTCGGCAGTTTTTCAAGCTTCTCTTGTAACTGAGTTTTTACTGATTCAGTGATCGACTCATCTTCACGACCTGCGGCAAGCAAGTTGATTGGGAATACTCGGTAGTTATTGTGAATTTGGCGGTCGATTTCGTTCGCGAGCTCATCCGGCGTCTCGAACTCTTGGTCGATTACATCACCAAAGGCAACATGCACTTTGCCTTTGTAACCCACGATGCCTTGAATGATGCTTTCAATGTCTTCAAATTCGCCTTTCTCATAGCGGCCATTCTCTGCCTTTTCATACAGTTCTTTGGCTTTTGCTATGTCACAAGGGTCATTTTGGTAAGAGATAGACACTGGCACAATCTTCAATGAGCGAGTGTATTCGCCAAAGCTGACTTTTTGCTTACGGCCTTCCACATGGAACATCTTCAAGATGGCTGGATCTGTAAAATCATTACCGTCTTTCGCACGGCCTTCCTTTTGCGCAATCCAGATTGAGTTGCCTGTGTCTAGAGAGTGCTTGATGTAGCCAGACAATAAACCCAACGCTTTCATCATTTCACGCGGTGCTTTCGCAGAACGTTTTACAATGAAGCTCTTGTTGAGTCGCATTAGCTCAGTCGCACAAGGTTTCTTCAGCAGGTTATCACCAATTGCAATACGCACAGTACGATGATCTGTTTGGTGTAAACCGTAGTTCACAAGCGCTGGATCCATCGCGATATCACGGTGGTTAGAAACAAATAAGTAAGACGTGTTCTTGTCCAATTTATCTAGGCCAGAAAATGTCACACCGTCGGTGGTTCGATTTAGCGTATCTTGCAGGTACTTCTTAACCTCTAGCTGAATCGCTTCCACAGAATCCAGTTTACTCCACTTCGCTTTCAAGTAGACACGGATAATCGGACTCATGAGTGTTTTGAACCACGCCGCTTTGTTTGCAAAACGGTGGTTTAAAATCGCACTGATAAACTCATCGTCTTTGATCAGGCGGTCCAGCGCAGCTGGGATTTCTTCGTCATTGTATGGACGAATTTCAATATAAGGATCGTTATTGGCTGTCATTATTCAATTCATTTCAAAAAAAGCTGGCACATTTTACGCATTGTTTTGCCAACCCGCAGCATTTTAGCCCATACTTTTAACATGGTCATACCAGTAGCATTACAATTTCTATTCACAAAAAAATCTGTTATCCGGTTGGCAATTTAGGGGTTTAGCGTTACCCTTAGCGCCCCAAAAACTCTGGTATTCACAATGAACTACGCAATTGAATTTCACGACGCTAATTACCCTTTCCTTAATGTTGCTGCGCGTAAAAAGGCGCTAAAACACAGCTTACTATCAGTAGTGGAAGGTTTGGCGATCATTAAATTGGGTAAACATGAGTATGCCATTGAACCGGGTCAACACTTCTGGATTCCTCAGGGATGTTTGAGCTCCCTCACCTTTTTACCTAACACACGAGTGACTCGCTGTGACTTTTCTGTGCGCTTAGTTGACGCATTCGCTCAACAAGCAGGCTATGTGAAACCATCAGCGTTATTGTCAGCGCTTATTGAAAAGTTGGTAATGACAAAAGCACGAAGTGGACATCAATTGGACTTGTTGGCAGTGGTTAAGCATGAAGTACTGACTCTAAAGCCAATGCTGACTAGCTCAGCGCTAACCGACTCAATCAACAAATGGAAACCAGGTTGTGATTCGCAAGTTTCTATCGAGCTTTGCTTGGTTCTGACGCTAAGAGAAGCGCGTAAAATGAAGTTATCTGGTAAGAAGCAATCAGATATCGTGGCTAAGTTGTTCAACAACAATGAAGAAGAATACGAGCAACTGTGTTTCTTAGTGTTTGGGGAAGCACTGTAAATACAGCATACATAGAACGAAAAAAGGACGCACTCATGTGCGTCCTTTTTGTTTTGATTCGGCTTAAAACGGAACTTCGATTTGCATCATCCAGTCAGCGTCGTAGTATTCATGCCAACGGTAATCAAAGCGCATTCTTGGTTCACCATCGTGCTTATCGCCAAAGCCCACGCTGAACATTAAACCATGGCTTTTTAACCACTCTTCGGTGCTCATATTAGCTTCTTCATCACGTAGCTCTTCTGGCATCCAAAGCCCAAGACCAAAGTAGTTTTTTTCTAGGTTTTGAGTGAGTATCGGCGTGTCTTCCGAGCGAATAGCCCATTGATCCCAGTAACTTTCTGTTGGGCCTTCAATCGCCTTTTCAGCGATGTACCAGTTGAGTGTGTCCATGCTAAGAACACCCACGCTATCAAAAACATCTTCACAAACTGGCATGGTGTTATCAGCAAATACGACGGATCGATCAGACAAATAGTTACAAGCGGAACTAGCCTGTGTAGCCACAAGCAGCGCGCATGCACTAAATACCACAATTCTGACCATGAAAACCTGACCTCTTCGTTTTCAGATTACGATTGTTTATATAAGCCTTCGCTCATCAATATTTCATTAACCGTTGGGGTCGTGAATGCGCTGATGTCTTTACCCTCTACCAACGCATTGCGAATGTCCGTGCTTCTGATTTTGACTTTCTCTGGACAAGCCATCACAGCCCAACGTTCCATAATTTCTTCCGCTCTGTAAAATTTAGCAAATTTAAAAAAATTATCAGGACCTATGACAAAAGTTATATCGGCTTGGGTATGGATTTCTTGAATTTTTTCTAATAACGCAAAAGTCGTCACACTTTGTCCGGGTTGGTACAAAGCTTGCTCAAGGTCTGAACGTTGAACATTAGAAAGCCCCATGTCTTTAATAAAGGCATCAACCAGTTTGCACCGAATTGGGTAATCCAACATATTTTTGCCCCAAGCGTGTGCAATGCTTGGCTCTAGAAGCACGAGATCAAAGTGGCTCAGTGACTCGATCACGCTTTTGTGACCTAAGCTCGGCGGGTTAAATGCGCTACCAAAAACGGCGATTTTTTTCATATCCGGTGATTACCTGGTTGAAGAGAGTTTTCTAATCCGATGAATTCGGTATGATACTACTAATCTTTAGATCTTTTTGACACCAATGCGACGTTTATGGACTCCAATTGGGCGGTTTCTCGCCACTTGGTGAACGATATACGTCTTAAGCAGTATGAATCTAGTAATACTGATTAGTGTCGAACCTATTTGCAGGAAAAGGAACCCTAAATGGAACAATCCATCCGCGATGAAATGCGAGTACTCCCTTCTATCGACCCGCATTTCGAAATTGAACGCCGCGTCGCTTTTATCAAGCGTAAATTACAAGATTCTGGCTGTAAGTCTCTTGTCCTTGGTATCAGTGGAGGCGTTGACTCAACAACGTGTGGTCGCTTAGCTCAATTGGCTGTAGACCAACTAAACGAAGAATCTGACGACAATGGCTATCAGTTTATCGCCGTTCGCTTGCCTTACGGTGAGCAAAGGGATGAAAACGAAGCCCAACTTGCTCTTGATTTTATCCAACCAACGCATTCCGTATCGGTAAACATCAAAGCAGGTGTGGATGGTCTTCATGCTGCTTCTCACGTTGCATTAGAAGGTACGGGGCTTCTACCAACTGACGCAGCAAAAGTTGACTTCGTGAAAGGCAATGTAAAAGCACGTGCTCGCATGGTTGCTCAATACGAAATCGCTGGTTATGTTGGTGGCTTGGTTCTAGGTACTGACCACTCAGCAGAAAACATCACCGGTTTCTACACTAAATTTGGTGATGGCGCGTGCGATATGGCACCACTGTTTGGCTTGAGCAAACGTCAAGTTCGCGAAGTTGCTGCAACGCTCGGTGCGCCTGAATTACTTGTGAAAAAAGTGCCAACGGCAGACTTAGAAGAGCTTGCTCCACAAAAAGCAGACGAAGATGCGCTAAGCCTGACTTACGAGCAAATCGATGACTTCCTAGAAGGTAAGCCAGTATCGCAAGAAGTGAGCGATCGTTTAGTAGCTATCTACAAAATGACTCAGCACAAGCGTCAGCCGATCCCAACGATCTACGACTAAAACGCGATTGTGCGCATGAGTGTTCCCGCTCTGAGCCCGCTCTAAGATAGAAAAAACGCCGCTAAGTTAGCGGCGTTTTTATTTGCTGGTCATGATCAGCGATTACTATGTAGGGTAGTTAATCTGTTAGCGTCACGTCCGTTTGTGGAATAGCACAACACGCGAGCACTTTACCCATTGCACGTTCTTCTGCGCTTAATGCAGGTACATCCGGATGGTCGACCTGTCCTGATTCTAATTGCACCTTACATGCCCCACACAAGCCCGCACGGCAGCTGTTCGTGATGCTCTTGCCGGCATTCTCGACTTGTTCCAGCAATGTTTGTTGGTTGTTACCCGCCAACTTCAAGCCGTTGAATTCAATCTCAACACTTTTCTCAGGTTTGGTCGTCGCAACCGCAACGCCAAAAGCTTCTTGATGGTAGTTATCTTCAGGTACCCCTTTCTTCAGCAGAAGGTTTTTCGCTTTCTGCATAAAACCATCAGGGCCACAAACGAACACTTGGCGTTGTTCAACATCTTTGATCTGTTTGATATGAGATAAGCTAATACGCCCTTTCAGACCAAACCAGTCCACCGCAGGCTGAGTTAAGCAAATCTTCACATCTAAACCCGGATGTTGGCGTTTTAGTTCGTTTAACTCATCTTTACACGGGATATCAATCTCGCTACTGCACTGATGGTAGAACACCACGTCATCGAGTTGGTTGTGATCCGCCAAGTAGCGAACCATCGACAGCATTGGCGTTACACCGCTACCGGCAGACAGCAAGAGTAGAGGCTGAACAGAGTGCTCTTTTAGATGAAATTGACCATCTGGCGTTTCCGCTTCCAATACATCCCCCACTTGCAGGTTATCTAGTAACGCGTTAGATACACGACCACCAGAAACACGCTTAACGGAAATCGCGTAACGACCTGGACGAGATGGACTAGAAGAAAGCGTATAACGACGCCCAACTTTCTTACCGTCTAATTTCACTTCAATAGGCAAATGCTGCCCCGGCAAGTATGTTGGTAACTGACCTTTGCTTGGCTCAAGCCATAAGGTGACGAAGTCGCGCGCAATCTCTTCTCGCTCGACACAGGTGAGCGACATGCGATTAGGAGAGTTATCTGGATAGAACTCAGCATCTTTGTATTCCAGCACTTCCACCTTGTCTCCCTGACGAATAATGCCTTCATTAAGGGCAACAAGATTTTGACCGAAGAACACACCACCACGTTCATTAGCACGGAACTCTTGCAGTGTTTTCAACGGTTCTTTGCTTTCGCGGAAAATGCCACGTTGAGTATTAACGGTGGTTAGAATGCAACGCTCACAAGGTTTCACTGATTCAAATTCGACTTCACCAATACGAATGCGCTTCCATGAGTCTTCTTCAAATGGCTTGGTATCGGACACTACAAGGTTGGTTCGAAACTGATCCATCGAGTGCTGTTCAGAGCTTCTGCGATTTAGCTCCTCCAGTGACGCCTCACTGATCACAAGCACTGGATACCCATCGGCAAAGCTAACATTGTGACCCAGCTTTTCTCTTACGCGATTTGATTGTTCACCAGTAAAAAGCAACTCAACGCGAAGACCTAACACTTTACTAAACCAATCATCTGCTTCGTCAGTGGTGGTGTATGCAGTAAAACTGTCTTTCCAAACCGTCGCGGGTGCTTCCTGCATTTTGAAATCTTGATAACGGATCTTTAATGGCTCTTCCCCAAGGCTGGTAAACACCACACCATCTGGCAATAACGCTGATTTGATGGTCACCATTTGTGGGAATTTACGGGCCGTCACCATTGAGCCGTCTGACGTCGCAATCATAAATCGACGATCAAAACTTAATCCTTGTTTTTCAACCCAAGCGGAAGACAGCGCGACGCCTCCTACAGATTTGACTGGAAAAACATTAATTTGGGATAAAACTGATTGCGACATAACCTACTTCCTACAGGTGCTTTTTAATTGTTCTACTATCATATCCCCATAAGCTTGGTGACCCAAGTGTCTCGAGGTTACTCGGGGATAAAACTCCAATTTGCACGCGATATATTCATAAGGGATTCATTATTGAGCTCTAGGATATGTGTCAGTGCGTCGCATTTTATGAATAACGTCCCATAAATTTGCACATTATTGACGAAATTAGGATTGCCAAGATGTGACATTGAGCACATAATTCGCCAACTTTTTGACACTAAAAATAATCTATCCGGAGCATAGACCATGGATACTAACAAACTGATTCTAATTCTACTTTGTATCTTTCTTCCACCAGTGGCGGTTTACATGGAAAAAGGTCTAGAGAAAGACTTCTTCATCAATCTAATCCTGACGTTTTTCTTCTTCCTACCAGGCACAATTCACGCGCTTTGGTTGACGATGAAGTAACCAACTGAGCTCCTACCGTAAAGAAATGTGAAAAATGGGGTGAAATGGAAGAGCAATTCCACTATCATCCTGTCGCCTAAGCGCAAGCGTTTGCTCTTGAGGTAAATGCAGCGTTTAGGCTCCAAACATAACTTTTTAATGGTGGGAGCAATTAATGACAACACTGACTATTACTCGTCCTGACGACTGGCACGTTCACTTACGCGATGGTGAAGTTCTAAAAGATACCGTTCGCGATATTAGCCGTTATAACGGTCGTGCGCTGATCATGCCGAACACCGTCCCACCAGTGACCAATACTGAAATGGCGCTAGCCTACCGTGATCGAATCCTTGCAGAGCAGCACGGTGAGCAATTCGAACCTCTTATGGCGCTGTACCTAACAGACAACACCACGCCAGACGAAATCCGTAAAGCGAAAGCGACAGGCAAAATTGTTGCAGCAAAACTTTATCCTGCGGGCGCAACCACCAACTCTGATTCTGGCGTAACCGACGCAAAGAACATCTACCACGTTTTTGAAGCGATGGAAGAAGTTGGCATGCTGCTTTTGGTTCATGGTGAAGTGACTCACAACCACGTTGATATTTTTGACCGTGAGAAGGAATTCCTAGACACGGTTCTTGCTCCTATCGTCAACGACTTTCCTAACCTAAAAATCGTTCTTGAGCACATCACGACTGCGGATGCGGCTAATTTCGTCAACAACGCTTCTGATAACGTTGCAGCAACCATCACTGCTCACCACCTGCTGTTTAACCGCAACCACATGCTAGTAGGCGGCATTAAGCCACACTTCTACTGCTTGCCAATTCTTAAGCGTAATACCCACCAACAAGCGCTTATCGAAGCAGCAACGAGCGGTAGCAAGAAATTCTTCCTAGGTACAGATTCAGCACCACACGCAAAAGGCGCAAAAGAGTCGGCTTGTGGTTGTGCAGGCTCTTACACAGCACACGCAGCGCTAGAACTCTATGCAGAAGTTTTTGAGAATGAAGGCAAGCTAGAAAACCTAGAAGCATTCGCTAGTTTGAATGGCCCTGATTTTTACGGTATCGCTCGTAACACTGATACTGTGACGCTAGAAAAAGCATCTTGGAATGTACCAGAAACGATGCCGTTTGGTAGCGACATCGTTGTACCAATCCGTGCAAATGAAAAGATTGAGTGGGAAGTGAAGTAAGCACGCTCACAAAATGAAAAAGGGTCATGCCACCATATTTGATATGGAAAGGCATGACCCTTTTCGTTTGGCTCCTATAAAGCCTTATGTCTGCTGTCTTACGTATGAAGAGTCGCTATTTACCACGAACCTTCTCTATCACCGTCCAAGCAGCAACCACAACTAGACCCGCGATAACACCAATTACGCCGTTAAGCAGTGTTGGCACGATCGCTGTCGCAATCGTATGTCCACGGAAGTCCATAATGATTGGTTCAATCAGGTGATGAATCGCAGGTACGTTATGCACGACAATACCGCCACCAACCAAGAACATAGCCGCAGTACCGACAATCGCAAGCATCTTCATCAGCTTCGGAGCAAATGCCACTAGCGCCCCCCCCAACTTCGCTTTCAAGCCTTCACCATTTGATGTGCGCTCAAGATAAAAGCCCAAGTCATCAAGCTTAACGATACCTGCAACCAAGCCATAAACACCGATAGTCATCAGTACTGCGATTAAACTCACCACGAGAATTTGCGTTACGATGCTTGAGCCTGTCACCGTGCCCAAAGCAATCACGATGATTTCTGCAGAGAGGATAAAGTCAGTACGAATCGCACCCGCCACTTTTCTCTTCTCGTACTCTTCGGCCGATTCACCAGTATTAACTTGCTCTTCTTTTTCTTCATGTTGGTGTGAATGAGGGAAGAGTTTTTCCAAGATCTTTTCTGCACCTTCAAAGCAGAGGAACAGACCACCAATTAAGAGTAACGGCATGATCAGCCAAGGAATAAAAGCACTGATCAACAACGCCGACGGCACCAGAATCAGCTTATTCTTAAATGATCCTTTTGCTACCGCCCAAACCACAGGAATTTCACGCTCTGACGCTACACCAGACACCTGTTGCGCGTTTAGTGCTAAGTCATCACCTAGTACACCAGCGGTTTTTTTCGCTGCCATCTTAGACATCAATGCAACATCATCCAATACCGCTGCAATGTCATCCAACAGTGTTAGTAAACTTGCTCCAGCCATTTATTTGTCTCTTTTATGGAATTGAATAAGTAACAGAATGTAACACCATTAAATCACTCAGCAAAGTTATGATTTTGCAAAGAATAAAGTCACAAATTGTGTTTTCTGTTGCCGTGGCTTTGAGAGAGGACTAGTCTTGTCTTATCTTTCAAGCACTCAAAAGAAAAAGTATAGATGAAAAGCGGATACACTTACCCAATCGGTACCCCAGGTCAGCCTTGGGGCGAAGCAGAACGTAAAGCTTGGTGCGAACAACGTGGCGTAAAACGTAGCTACCAAGATGAAGTTGTGACGAAAATTGATGCTCTTCGCGAACGTTTCGATGTTGAGCAATACGGCGCGCTTTCATACGACGAAGCACGCTTCCCTCTATTTTGTATCAAAACGCGTAACTGGGATGCGGCAAAACCTGTTGTTTTGGTCACTGGCGGCGTACACGGCTACGAGACAAGTGGCGTACATGGTGCGCTGAAGTTTGTTGATACGCAGGCAGAGCGTTACGCAGAACACTTCAATATTGTCGTTGCACCATGTGTCAGCCCTTGGGGCTATGAAGTGATTAACCGCTGGAACCCAAATGCGATTGATCCAAACCGCTCTTTCTATGCAGACAGCCCAGCAGAAGAGTCAGCAAACTTGATCAAGCTAGTTGCAACGCTAGGTGATGTTCTAATGCACATCGACCTTCACGAAACCACCGATTCTGACGAGACGGAATTCCGCCCAGCACTTGCAGCGCGTGATGGTCTTGAATACATCGAAGGCATGATTCCAGATGGTTTCTACACGGTGGGCGATACAGAAAACCCGCAACCTGAGTTCCAAAAAGCAGTCATCGAGTCAGTAGCGAAAGTAACGCACATTGCACCTGCTGACGATAAAGGCGAAATCATTGGCTCGCCAGTGGTGCAATTTGGCGTCATTAATTACCCAATGGTAAAACTGGGTTTGTGTGGCGGCGTAACCAACTGCACTTACGGCACCACAACAGAAGTTTACCCAGACAGCCCGAAAGTGACTGATGAAGAGTGTAACGACGCTCAAGTTGCAGCAGTTGTAGGCGGCTTAGACTACGTGCTCGCTCAGCTATAACAAGCGATTCTTATATTGCTCCGGTGTAATGCCGGAGTATTTCTTAAACATGGCAATAAATGGACTGGCTTGGTTGTAACCCAACGTTAGCGCTACCTCTTTTACTGTTTGCCCCTTCCTTAACAACTCCATCGAATGCAGGTAACGCACTCGCAATCGCCACTCGGTAAAACTCATTCCCAATTCACTTTGACAATGGCGAGCTAAAGTACGCTCGGTGGTATGAACCTTCTCCGCCCATTCTCCTAAGCTGATTTCGTCAGTTGGGGCTTCTTCGACGGCTTTAAGAATTGGCTCCAGATATTTGTTGTCTGTGGTTGGCAAAAAGTGATGTTCGACTTCTTGTTTGGCTAGCTGATCCAACAAGACCTGAACGAGGCGTTTATCTTCTTCGCTCTTAGCAACATTAATATCACGCTGGCGAAAGTCTTCCACAATCGCCGAAACAATGGGCGTCACTTTGATCAAGCTCGTTTTGGATGGAAAGTGTTGAGTCAACTCTGGGTCGATGTTTAAAGAGCAGTATTCCAAAGGTTTACGGTTGTAACTGGTGTGTCGTATGCCAGCTGGCACCCAGATCGCAAGATGTGGAGGCGCTAAGAAACGCGTGTCTTCCGCATCCATCTCTAGTATGCCGCCACTGATCAGTTGAACCTGCCCCCATGGATGGCTATGTATACGAGTTTCCGTGTTCGACAGAAAGGCTTCGAAATTCATAAATACATCTGATGGTGCTCTATCGATTGATAATGATGGATGAAGATTCCTTGTGCTCTTTTTCAAATTTGTCTTCCTATCGCTTACGATGTCTTTCCAGAGATACATTTCATTATAAAGACCTGTCAGACTAGCGCCATTAATTATTCTGCGATGAGGTTCTCATGGTTTATTTGCTTCCGTTTTTTACTGTCATGATTTGGGGTGGAAATTCCATCGTAAATAAAATGGCAGCAAGTGCCATCGAACCAAGTGCCATGAGCTTCTATCGTTGGTTTGTCGCTATGGTGCTTCTGACGCCATTTTGCTTACCAGCGGTTATCAAACAGCACCATGTGATTCGCCCATACTTGGCTAAGTTAGCGTTCCTTGCGCTACTGGGCATGGTACTAAACCAATCACTCGGCTATTACGCGGGTCTTACGACGACCGCTTCTAACATGGCACTGATTACCTCTCTCGTCCCATTGATCAGTGTTTTCTTGAGCGTGCCTTTATTGGGTAAGTCGATTTCCATGCTGAGCGTGGCAGGTGGCGTGATTTCATTAGGCGGTTTGGCGTTTATGCTGGGTCACGGTGACATCACCTACTTCCTACATCAAGACATGACGCAAGGTGACAGTCTGATGCTGTTAGCTGCCCTTTGTTACGCGATTTACTGTGTGCTACTAAAACGCTGGAAAATGCCTTTCAGCAGCATGACCTTGGTCTATATGCAGGGCTTTTTCTCGCTGGTTATGCTAACTCCCTTGTGGTTGAGCAGTGATCAACTTCTACCAAGCCAAAGTGCGCTGCCATTGATTGCTTATGCGGGCATTGCTGCCTCTATCTTCGCGCCTTTAATGTGGGTGAAAGCGATTGATTTGATTGGTGCAGATTCAAGTGCCATGTTCATGAACCTGATGCCGGTGGTTTCTGTAGCGTTAGCCTCGACCATGCTGGGGGAAGAGGTGCATGTTTACCACATCATTGGCGGCATGCTGGTTATCTCTGGCGTCATCTTGTCGCAAATTAAGATCCGCAAGAAGGTTCAATCACCAAGCCCGGAACTGCCACCAGCGACATCTTAATTCAATCTCATAAGCCACGGCACCCACCGTGGCTTTTTTGTGCCCCATATCTTTTGCTACTAGCACTGACAAAAAAGTTAATATTTTGTTGCACTCCCTATTCCAGTATCGATTTCTTGCTGATACATTGGATCTAATAGCAACGACAATAACAAAGGAATGACAGATGAGCAGTGGTCAAAGAGACATAACCCTTCGTTTTCTTGCTGAACCAGGAGACGTTAACTTCGGCGGTAAAGTACACGGTGGTGCCGTGATGAAATGGATCGACTTAGCCGCCTACGCGTGCAGCGCAGCTTGGAGTGGTAAGTATTGTATTACCGCATATGCAGGTGGTATTCGCTTTGTTGCGCCAATTCATGTCGGAAATCTAGTCGAAGTCAGTGCTAAGGTCATCTACACCGGACGCAGCTCAATGCACATCGCCATTGATGTACAAGCAAGCGATCCTAAAGAGCTAAAGAACCGTCTAACAACGCATTGCATCGTGATTATGGTTGCGGTCGATGAAGATGGAAAGCCGACCGACGTTCCAAAATGGATCCCAGAATCAGATGAAGACAAAGCACTGGAACAGTCGGCTATTCGCTTGATGAACATGCGTAAACAAATTGGCGAAGAGATGGAAGCACACGTCAAATATCTCAAATAGCTCAAACAGTTCAAATAACTTGCCCCTCCCCAAGGCCCCAAACTGATTATCAAGTAATCGTTTGCTCTACATGTGTGAAGTAATGTCATGGTTCTGTCATTCACTTCACACTAGGTTCAAATTGTCATAAATCTTTCACTTTGATTTGATTAAATCCACGCACAATTTTCGTGTTGGATAGAGTTTGGATCTTGAGATTAAAAGAGACCACGTTAAGTGAAAATACATTGACCAATTTGAAAGCGGTCGAATATCAATGGGTACGCACCATGTATGTGGAAGGTTATAACGAAGAGGAAATTAACCACTACATTCAAACCTGTTTTGGTGGTGATACCACATTTGCCGATCTTTTCCGACGCGTCGCATTACAACAAGAGAGTTTATACACACTGCTTCAATATGTAGGCTGTGCACCTTCAAGCCGAGAGTTTTAGCCTCCCCCTTTAGTTACGCCATTTATTCTTTCAAATAACCCTACACTAATTATGTGAAGTGATACGCACGGCATTCTGCCGATGCTGTGTAATCCATTGCAAACTGGTTAGTCTGTATACGCAATAAGAAAACGCAGTGAATCTGTAGGTATAAAAAAACCTGAGTCTAGACTCAGGTTATGGTTACAAGAAACTGTTAGTGATTAAAGCGTAAGGAACTAAGCTAACAGCCAGCTATGCGTAACGCCAAAATAGCCTGATATTACTGATCGGCGGCCAAACCAAAATTGTAATATCGATGCTAAATATAAGGGCGACCATATGGTCGCCCTTTTCTAGTTATTCTTTTCTCTCTCAGAGACCAACTGAGATTATCCTTTCACACCACCAGCCGTCAGACCACCGACTAACCAACGCTGTGCAAGTAAGAATACAATTGTAATTGGTAGTGCAGACAATACTGCTGCAGCTGCGAAGTCACCCCACAGATAGTTCTGAGGATATAGGTACTGCTGCATACCAACTGCTAATGTGTAGGAGTTTACATCAGAAAGCAGTAGAGATGCTACCGGTACCTCACCAACAACGCCGATAAATGACAAGATGAACACTACAGCTAGGATTGGCACTGATAGTGGAAGCAGTACTAAACGGAACGCTTGCCACGGTGTTGCACCATCCAGTGCTGCCGCTTCTTCTAGCGAGTTGTCAATCGTCTCGAAGTAACCTTTTATCGTCCATACGTGTAGTGCGATACCACCTAAGTAGGAGAAGATCAGACCGCCGTGGGTGTTCAAACCTAGGAAAGGAATGTACTGACCTAATTTGTCAAACAATGCGTAAAGCGCCACAAGAGCAAGTACTGCTGGGAACATCTGGAAGATCATCATCGCTTTCAGGATAGTGTTCTTACCTTTGAAGCGTAGACGAGCAAACGCGTAAGCCGATGTTGTAGACAGTGCCACGATAAGAATAGAGGTGATACCTGCTACTTTTACCGAGTTCCATAGCCAAGTCAGAACTGGGAATGGAGGCGGTGTTACAGAACCGTCTGCGTTTGTTACCGAGAAGCCTAGTGCAAGCTTCCAGTGTTCTAGCGATGGGTTGTCTGGGATCAGACTACCCGTTGCAAAGTTACCCTCACGGAATGAGATCGCAATGATCATCAACAGTGGGAAAATAATCAGTGACAGGAAAGCCCAAAGAGCAATATGGGTCGCCCATACACGGTACTTTAAAGATTTACCTTGTACTATAGCCATGGTCGTTACTCCTTAGTCCTGAGATAGCTTAGTGAAACGTAGGTTCAATAGTGCTAGCGCGCCAACCAATAGGAAGATAAGCGTTGCGATTGCACTTGCTAGACCGAAGTCCTGACCACCTGCACCTTCAAACGCGATACGGTACGTGTAGCTTACTAGTAGGTCGGTGTAACCCGCTGGCTCAGAAGTACCAATCATGTTTGGACCACCACCAGTCAATAGCTGAATCATTACGAAGTTGTTGAAGTTAAACGCAAAGCTCGCAATCAATAGAGGAGTCAGAGGTTTAATCATCATTGGTAACGTTACTTTCATGAAGTTCTGGACGAAGTTCGCACCATCGATTGCAGACGCTTCATAAAGGTCATCAGGAATCGCTTTTAGTAGACCCATACACAGAATCATCATGTAAGGGAAACCAAGCCATGTGTTCACGATCATCACCATGGTTTTCGCTAGGAATGGGTCAGAGAACCAAGAAGGACTGATACCAAAGATAGCGTTCAATACCATGTTGATCTCACCAAAGCTTTGGTTGAAGAGACCTTTAAAGATTAGGATTGAGATAAATGCTGGAACCGCGTAAGGCAGAATCAGCAGTACTCGGTACACTGCACGACCTTTAAGCTCTTCCCACTGAACAACACTCGCTAGAACTAAGCCAATAACTAGCGTGAATACTACCGTCAGGATTGAGAATACAACCGTCCAGATGAAGATACTGATGAAAGGCTCTTTGATGCCGTCGTCTTTCCAAACTCGCTCAAAGTTGTCAGTACCGATGTTTACCACGAAGCCTGGAGAAACCGTGTTACCAACAAACTGGCCATTTTCATCGACAGGTTGGTAGTAGCCCACATCCATATTTGGACGCAGCATCTCTTGTGTACGGTTATTGAAGATCGACTCACCATCATCTTGAAGCGTGTACAGTGGTACCACCGCTGCGAACTTACGCAGACCGCTCATTCGGATGTCATCACCGCTTGGAAGATGAAGGTCAACATCACTCAGTGCACTACGGTTCTTAACAATAGTTTTGATTGGCTCTTTGTCACCCGTCGCTTCAGTGATAGGCGCTAGATCAAGATCCGTTGCAGAGAAACCATCAAGCTGGAAAGTTGGCGTCGCTAGTAGCTCATCGCCTTTCTTCACTACAATTTGGTGACCTTGCTCAGTCTTGTATAGAGTGAATGGGAAACTTTCACCACTCTGATACGTTCTATCTAACAGGACAGACTGTGCACGATCGAAAGAAAGCTGGTTTTTCGCGCTGTAGTTAGTGAACGCCAGACCGACGGTATACGCCAACGGGAAAAGGATGAATAGAATCATCCCGGCAATACCAGGGTAGATGTATCGGTGAGCGTATGTTTTCTTACTACCAAAAATGAATAGCGCTAAAGCGGTTAGAATGATCGTAAGTAGTGCAAACGCAATCTCACCGCGAGAATACATTAGGATAGTTGCGTAGCCATTGATAATGCCGACTGTGCCCAATAGTGCCCATTTGGTGAACACTTTTTTGCTGCTTGGTAGGCTGGCTTCTGGTGCTGTCATAGCATCTGTACCTTGAACTGACTGCATAGGGAACCTGCTAGCGAATATAGGATAAATATAGAAAAGTAAGGAGGAGTTGCCCCCTCCTTAAAAAGGGTATTGCTGAATTATTTAGTCATTTGTTTTTCTGCATCTGCTAGAGCAGCATCTACAGTTTGACGACCGTCAACCACGTTGATGATAGCGTTCTTAGCTGCACCCCAGAATGCGTTCATTTGTGGGATGTTTGGCATGATTTCGCCGTTCATCGCGTTGTCCATTGTCGCCGCGATACGTGTATCTGAATCTAGCTCTTTTTGGAACGAGTTAAGCGCTACTGCACCTAGTGGCTTGTCGTTGTTAACCATACGTAGACCATCGTTCGTTAGTAAGTAGTTCTCGATGAACTCTACCGCTAGATCTTTGTTTGGTGACGCAGTGCTGATACCAGCAGTTAGTACACCAACGAATGGCTTAGAAGACTGACCTTGGAACTTAGGTAGCGTTGTTACGCCGTAGTTGATGCCAGATTTCTCAATGTTGCCCCAAGACCATGGACCGTTAATAGTCATTGCCGCTGTGCCTTGGTTGAACGCAGACTCAGATACTGAGTAATCCATATCCGCAGAGATTACACCCTTGTCTACTAGGCCTTTCACGAAGCTCATTGCGTCTTTCACGCCTTCTTTCGCAATACCTGCATCTTTGATGTCGTAGCCTTCAGATGTGTATTTGAATGCGTAGCCGCCGTCAGCTGCCATTAGCGGCCATGTGAAGTACGGTTCTTTCAGGTTCCACATGATTGCAGACTTGCCGTCTTTCTTAAGTTTCGCGTCTAGCGCTGCTACTTCTTCCCATGTCTTAGGTGGGTTTGGAACAAGATCTTTGTTGTAGATTAGAGATAGAGACTCAACCGCTACTGGGTAACCGATTAGTTTGCCATCGTAACGTACTGCATCCCATGCGAAGTCAACGATGCCGTCTTGGATTTCTTTAGATGGTTTAATTTCAGCTAGTAGACCAGATTCTGCGTAGCCACCGAAACGGTCGTGAGCCCAGAATACGATATCAGGACCATCACCTGTCGCTGCAGTTTGAGGGAACTTGTCTTGTAGGCCGTCTGGGTGAGCCACTGTTACTTTAATGCCAGTGTCTTCTTCAAACTTCTTACCAACCTCTGCAAGACCGTTGTAGCCTTTGTCACCGTTGATCCAGATGGTCAGTTGTCCTTCTTCGATGGCAGCATTAGCACCAAAAGAACCTAAAGCAACAAGGGTACCCAGTGCTACAGCGCTTAATTTTTTCATGTTCGTATCCTTTTTATATTTTTGATGTAGGGCTAGTCCATTGAGGTTCAGCCGTATTTCGACACATATCATCTGAAATTATCGATTGTGTCTCATCCTCCTAATCCCTACGCCCTTGCAATTATGACGTATTTTCGTGATCTGAATCGCCAAGGGTTAGAGACTCAAATCACAAAATGAATACTTCCTGTGATCGGTTTCAACTTTAGGTCACGCAATAATGTGATTTCCGCCCAACTCCCCCTCTACTCCTCCTTTTTGACTCCTCCCCGCCTACTCCCCCTACAATTATTTCGATTAGGAGGATGTAGCAGTGAACACAATCTTAGAAACTGCAGTCATCCAAGAGTGGATGGTAAGAACCCTTTCCCAGCAGTACCTACCCTATAGGTGAAAAGATTTGCTGGTTTTTCATTGCCATACGAGTGGAATGTCATTATTGGTGTTGTTTGTGGTAATTATTTCACGGGGGAGACAACACGAATAATGTGGGGGAGAGAAACTCGTATTTGGCTATGGTGGGTAGTGCTCCAGTTCAGGACATTTGGAGCGCTACCCTGTTTTTCTTACCAATCCCAATAACTTACCGATTCCTACTGTTACTGCTCGCTAGATAATTCATATAATGATGAGCGGTGAATAATAAAAATTGATCGAGGACGAGCTACATGGCGAGTGTCACGTTAAAAAATGTTTGTAAAGCGTATGGCGACGTACTGATTTCTAAGAACGTAGATCTAGAGATCAACGAAGGTGAATTCGTTGTTTTCGTAGGTCCATCAGGTTGTGGTAAATCTACCCTGCTACGTTGTATTGCCGGTCTTGAAGACATTACTTCAGGTGATTTGTATATTGGTGACCAGCGCATGAATGACGTAGAACCATCCAAACGTGGTGTTGGTATGGTGTTCCAGTCTTATGCTCTTTACCCACACCTAAACCTATATGACAACATGTCATTTGGTCTGAAACTAGCAAAAGCTGACAAAGCGGAAATCGATAAGCGTGTTGAACACGCAGCAGAAATTCTCCAGTTGGGTCACCTACTAGAGCGTCAACCAAAAGCCCTTTCTGGTGGTCAACGCCAACGTGTTGCTATCGGTCGTACGCTAGTATCACAACCAGATGTATTCCTTCTTGATGAACCACTATCAAACTTGGATGCAGCACTGCGTGTAAACATGCGTGCTCAAATCACGAAACTACAACGCCAACTTGGCTGCACCATGATCTATGTAACGCACGATCAGGTAGAAGCAATGACAATGGCAGACAAGATTGTGGTTCTAGATGGCGGTTACGTATCACAAGTTGGTAAACCACTTGAGCTTTACCACTACCCACAAAACCGCTTTGTTGCTGGCTTTATTGGCTCACCAAAAATGAACTTCATGAGTGTTTTCATTGATGAAGTGGAAGCAGAACGCGTAAAAGTACAGCTTTCTAACGGCGTATCTTTCTGGATCCCAGTTGATGGTACAACAGTGAACCGCGGTGACCGTATGTCTCTGGGTATTCGCCCTGAGCACTTAGTTCAAGCCGTTGACGCCGATGCGACAATTCACGGTGAAGTGATGATCGTAGAGAAACTAGGTAACGAAACTCAAGTTTACCTAAACCTTGAGGGTGCAGACGCAGACGTTATCTACCGTCGGCCAGATACACTACCAGTAGAGTCTGGTGACAAACTGGAAATCGGTATCCCTGCATATCGTTGTCATCTATTCCACAGCGATGGCCGTGCATGCCGCCGACTACACAAAGAAAACGGCGTAGATTTCGAGTAAAACTTCTTTCACCTTTGCTTGCTACCAATCCCTCTCATTCGAGAGGGATTTTTTATTTCCATTTAATATATAGCTTAGAGAAAGTAATATCCTTTCTATTACCAATGATATTTAAAATGAACATTTTTAGCTGATATATAATCCGAGTACGCTTTTAAGCTAAGTCTTGACCCGATTTAAACCATAAACTTTATTAGATATATACGTATCCTAACCCCAAAATAGAAAGTTCACCTAAAATCATAAAAGCGACAATTTGAACAGAATACGTACAAGTGCATTAAGCAATAATCACTATGCTTCTACCTGCCTGATATATATAAAAAATTAACCACATTAAGCAAACTTTTCTACAATCACTCTGTAAACTATACTTGCTTCAACCGTAAAGACTACAAACTTGGCCATGTTGATAGCATCTAGAACTAAAAGAATACTCCTTGCGTTTATTGTCCTCATTCTATTGATTAGTATAGGATTCGTCGGTGTTTACCAATTATCCAAATCCAATCTTCATCGAGAGGTAAGAAACTCTCTTGAAGTAGGCAAATCACTCATGGACAAATTGGTTAAAAATGCAGATTTCGCGAGTCAGAGAGCTCTGCCTTATACCAAAATGGAGTGTGAACAAGCATTACCCTACCTCAGAGACTTGGTTGTTACGATTCCTGATGTACAAATGATTGCCTTAGCAAAGGACAACCACGTATTTTGTGGCTCTTTGGTTGGGAAACGTGACTATATCGTCCCGAATTATCACTTCTCTGGTGACAAGTTATTCTTAGTATCAAGCCTACCTGATAAACCGAATACTCCAGCCCTTATATTCAAGAATGAAACGGGCAACACTGGTGTTGGTGTATCAGTCAGTGGCTACTACCTAAAAAATATCTTATCTCTCACTTTAAAAGACCTAGACACCTATCTTCAAGTGGGCGAAAAATGGATCAACAAGGCTGGACAAATTTCTGACCAACCTCTTCCTGTCACAATTCAGGTAGAGTCAAAGGATTATCCGTATCGATTGCAAGTCTCACTGTTTCATGACGACTATATGAACTACCTTCTGTCTCATAAGCGTTCAACAATTTTTATCATTATTTTGTTTGCTCTCTCGATGAGCTGGCTCATATTCGTCGCAACAGGCCAAACGCCATCAATGGAAGACAAATTGCGCCAGGCTCTCGCAAATAATGAGTTCGTTCCCTACGTTCAACCTTACGTTGATAAAACTAACAAATTTGTAGGCTTTGAAGTGTTGGTTCGTTGGCTAAGCCCTAAAGAAGGGTTGATAAGACCAGACCTCTTTATACCGCTAGCAGAAGACTCAGGGCTCATTATCCCAATGACGAAATCGCTTATGCATCAAGTCTCTAATGAGCTTGTAGCATTCTCACAGTCTTTACCACCAGATTTTTCTGTCGCTTTTAATATCTCAGCGAAACATTGCGTAAACAGTGAGCTTTTAGAAGATAGTCTAGAGTTTTTATCATCGTTCCCTGAGAAAAAGGTTCAGCTGTGCTTGGAGCTTACCGAGCGAGAACTTGTCAGAGACACAGACGAAGCACGGGCTCTGTTTCACTCATTAAGTGAACATGACGTTAGCCTAGCCATAGATGACTTTGGCACAGGCCATTCGAGTTTGAGCTACTTACGCCAGTTCCGCTTCGACATACTCAAGATAGACCAGAGCTTCGTTCAAATGATCGGTAATGATTCAGTCTCTGCACATATCGTCGAAAACCTCCTCGACCTAGCCTCTCGTTTAGGTATGAAAACAATCGCAGAAGGCGTAGAAACCGCTGAACAAGCCGAGTATTTACGGAGTCATAATATCGATTGCCTTCAAGGGTACTACTTCGCGAAACCAATGCCCTTGAAAGATTTCATACAACAGCTTGAGCAAAACTAATCCATTCTCTAATGCGAGTGAATCTTTACAGGAGCGTCCCCCTATCCGGGGAAACTCCTGTAAAGAGTGACACATTTGCATGAATTCTGACTTCGGTCTACGTCAATCATAATATTTACTCCCCTCCGGCCTCTTAGCACTTTCCTTAGCAACTTATGAGCAGAGTATTAGTTTCTTACTAAACAGCGAATATTAGCCAAAGGTCTAAATTTCATTCTTATTTCCACTTACCCAAACAGAGCAAATTTTTAAACTTATCTCGAAAAAAATAAGAGCATAAGTCTACAACGTCGGAAGCTAAGCAACTGATTACTTCTCTGTCTATTCAAACACTAAGTTAAACCATCGATTTCGGTCGCTGAAGAACGGTAGCGTACCGTAAAGGAAATTAGGATATGAAACATAAAGGACTTATTCGTTCTCACGAGGTGGAGTTTGCATTTCTTTACCGCCTTACTGATCTTGCTGTTATCGTCTCATTCATGCTTTTTTTAATCCTGAATGATGTCAACACATCGATAGAGAAGGATTACGTTATCTTGTCTTTCGTCAGCAGTGTGACGTTTTTCATCATTGCCGAAAGCGGAAAGCTCTATCGCTCATGGCGAACCAGCTCATTCAAAGACCAAGTATTCATCGTTTGTGTCTCATGGCTTGTAACCTGTGCATTCCTATTTATGGTGTTGTACTTTTCCCACGTCCACACCTTATTTGAACGCTACATTCTAGCTACTTGGCTATTAGTCACCCCTATCCTTCTGCTTGCATGGCGCTCAGTATTTCGAATCGCTTTGGCTTACATGCGAAAGCTAGGCTACAACACGCGAACTGCAATTATTATTGGCCAGACACCACATGGGCTGACTTTAGCTAACGAACTAGAAAGCCACACTGAACATGGTGTGTTATTTGACGGCTTTTACGACGAACGTTCTCAAGACCGTTTGCCCGAGTCTGACTATCCAATTAAAGGCAACGTCGGACTCGCATTAGAAAGAGCGAAGCGTGGCGAAGTCGATTACGTGTACATCGCTATGCCGATGCATGCTAACGAAAGAATCGCTTTGTTTCTTAATCAATTCTCAGACACGACGGCGAACACTTATCTGATACCGGATTTCTTTACTTATAACCTGCTGCATTCACGTTGGGATCAAATAGGTCAGGTTCAAACATTGAGTGTATTTGACACACCTTTTGCTGGTATTTCCTCTTGGGTAAAACGCTTAGAAGACATCGTATTATCGAGCATTATTTTACTTCTGATTTCACCTGTACTTCTGGCTATTTCCCTCGGAATCAAACTGACCTCCAAAGGTCCAGTTATTTTTAAGCAGTATCGTTACGGCTTGGACGGCAGAAAAATCGAAGTGTGGAAATTTCGTTCAATGACCACCATGGAACAAGGTAACGACGTAAAACAAGCCACAAAGAATGACCCTCGTATTACACCATTCGGCGGGTTTCTGCGTCGCACTTCCCTTGATGAACTGCCTCAATTTATCAATGTTCTTCAAGGCACCATGTCTATCGTTGGTCCTCGCCCTCACGCCGTGTCACATAACGAAGAATATCGCCAGATCGTCGACCGCTACATGCTTCGTCACAAAGTAAAACCAGGCATCACAGGGTGGGCGCAAATCAATGGTTACCGAGGTGAAACTGACACGCTCGACAAGATGGAAAAGCGCGTTGAGTTCGACTTGGATTACATCCATCACTGGTCAGTTTGGATGGACATCAAGATTATCTTTTTAACGATTTTTAAAGGATTTACTGGTTCAAATGTGTACTGAGTCCATCACAATGAAAGTTATCCCAATAACCGTCGCAATTGCTATGAGCTCAGCGAGTGTTCTGGCTGAGCCTATGGCGTATAAAACGGATTCTGGGATTGAATTCATCCCTACCTTAGGCGTGTTCTACGAAGGTGATGACAACATCAACAAAGCCGATCGTGGAGAGAACATTGAATCGGTCAACATTTGGGGGATAGAGCCTGCCCTGTTGGCTAAAATTGAACGTAATCAATACCGAGCAAATGTGCTTTATAAATTAAGTGCTGGATTCTCTTCGGATGACCAAAATGATTACGACGACCATACTTTTCAATTTACCAACTTTTTCGAATTCAATCACCGGAATCGACTGGTTATCGACTATCAGTTCCGAGCTCAACATGAAGAGAAAGGTGAAGACTTCACCGAAGGCCAAGGTAGCTTGCTCAACAGTCCTGTTGAGTTTCATCGCAATGACTTGAGAACAAACTATGTGTTCGGTTCTGAAGGCTCAAAAGGTAGGTTGGAGTTTGGTATTGGATACCGTGACAAGACATACCAAAACTATCGTGATGGACTGCCTGGCAAGCCTGATGCAAAGACCAAATACAACGACTTTCGTGCACCAAGCGCCCACATAGAGTTTTATCTTCGAGCGACACCTAGAACATACTGGTTGGTTGGTACTCAACAAATGAGCACCGATTACCTTTCAGACAACCCTGTAGTGCCATCAAAAGACAGTTACTCCGGCTTCTATTACACCGGCGCACAGTGGGAAGTCACAGGGAAAACCAAAGGTATCGCCCGCTTGGGTTATCAAGTCAAAGACTTCGATAGCCATCAACGTGAAACCTTTAATGGATTCAGTTGGGACATAGGCTTGGAGTGGCAACCTCAAGAGCAATCGCTCATCACACTCAAGACCACCCAAGCAGCCGTCAGTCCCGATCAAGATGGTGATTACGATTTACAAACTCGCTACCTCATCGATCTTAAACACGACTGGAATAGCTACTTAGCAACACGCTTAGGGGCCCTATATCAACAAGATGACTACACGGGTATTACACGTAAGGAAGACCGATACGCGCTATCTGCAGGTCTTGATTACCAAATAAAGCGTTGGGTCTTATTGCAAGCGGATTGGCGCTATCAGGATAAAGATTCTAATTGGCAAGGCTACAGCTTCGAGCAAAACATCTGGTCTCTTAGTGCTCGATTCTCTTTGTAATAAGGAATGTGAATGAACTTACTAGCAACGTTATTTAGCTTAGTACTTGTGCTTCTTAGCACACCTTCTTTTGCCAGTGCCAATGAGCAAGATTACTTACTCGATACTGGTGATACCATCTCGGTTCAAGTCTACGGTGAGGAAGATCTTTCCATAAAGAACATCCTGATCACTTCAGACGGCTATTTTGATTACCCCTACTTAGGGCGAATTAAAGCCATCAATAAGACCCCAAAACAGCTCAAGTATGAGATTGAAACCGGACTGAAAGGTGACTACCTAATCAATCCTAAAGTAATGGTGGCAATCAATAGCTTCCGCCTTTTCTACGTAAATGGTGAAGTCCGAAAGCCTGGTGGATTCGAATACCAGCCGGGATTGACGATTGAAAAAGCCATCGCACTAGCAGGAGGCTTAACGGATCGAGCGTCCCGCAAGAGCATTAATCTTACTCAACACGCAACAGGTAATACGGTTGAAAGCGTCAGTATGCAACGCTCTGTAGAACCTGGCGACATTGTATTTATCGATCAGAGCTTCTTCTAATGACAGGCAATTCAATGAACGGAACTCATTCTACTCAAGCCCCTACGAATCAAGTCCCACTGATTCGTTTTGGGCATCATTTTAGAACCCTTAAGAAGAACTGGCTGAGTATCTTAGCATTCACCATCATCTTCTCACTTACGTGTACTTGGTATATCTACTCGAAAAAATCAGTCTACCAAGCCACTGCCACCCTTCTCATCCAAGAAGAGCAAAAAAGTGCACTTTCGATTGAGGAAGTTTACGGTGTCGACACCACGAAAAAAGAGTACTTTCAAACTCAAATCGCGATTCTTAAGTCAAACCATATCGCAGATAAAGTGATCACCAAATTGAATCTGGTTAACCATCCAGAGTTCACTAGCTCAAGCGGTATTAAGCAAAAAATCGATGAAATTAAAGCGATTCCTTTCGTTCAAGATTTATTGCATGTCGCACCGAATCCAAAAGAAACCTCACAACATACCAAGCCGTATTATCAAGCACTTCAAACATTCAAGAGAAAGCTGGATATTGAACCTGTTCGGAATACACAGTTGGTAAAAATTCGTTTTCGCTCTACCGATCCACAACTGGCGACCACCATCGCGAACGCAGTAGGCCAAGCGTATATCGATGCCAACTTTGAAGCGAAGTTGGTTGTAACACAAAATGCAGCTACATGGCTCACCAATAACTCGCAAAAACTAGAAGAGCGCTTAAGAGCATCAGAACAAGCACTACAAGATTTCTTAATGCAAGAAGGCTTAATCGATATCAATGGTATCGATGACATCTATGCCAATGAGCTTGAAGAACTAAACCGTAAACTCAATGCCGCAGTAAACAATCGCATTGAAGCACAAACATTAATTCAACTGCTCAAGCGTAAATCGACACAAAACATCGACAGCTTGCTATCGATTGATGAGTTTGCAAACCAAGCTCAAATTCGTGATTTGAAGATGTCGGAAGCCCAAGCCGCTAAAAATGTCTCGGAGCTGTCTCAACGCTACGGCCCTAAACATGATCGTATGATTCAAGCCAAGGCGCAGTTGGCTTCCATACAAGAACGAACTGAACAATTGATTCGAGAAATTTCGTCCAGTAAACAGCAGGACTTACTCGCAGCAAAAGCGCAAGAAGACATGCTTCGTGCTGAACTGAATAACAAAAAATCTGATTTCCAAATGCTAGGATCGCAAAAGGCGCGATACGAACAACTTAAGCGTGAAGTTGAATCGAACAAGGATCTCTACGAAGCGTTCTTGAATCGCGAAAAAGAAACCAATGCCACCAGCGATTATAAGAATGTCACCGCTCGATTTACTGACCCTGCGATCGTGCCGCTGTTCCCAATCGCACCTCAGCGAATGAAACTCGTGCTGATAGCTACTTTCTTTGGCTTTGCTATCGCTTGTGCCCTTGTGATCATCCTTGAGACACTGCGCGAGGTCATTCGTACCTCTTCTGATGTCCAAGACAAGCTCGGAGTCACCTGCTTAGGTACGATTCCGAAGGTGAAAAAACGTGCTCTTCGCCAAAAAGGCGTTACCTACTCAGCTTATTTGGACCAAGACGAAAAGCTGTTCAGCGAAGCGTGCCGCTCCGTCCGAACCTCGTTATTGCTGAGACTAACGAACTCTAAGCAGAAAATCTTGCCATTTACTTCTGCCATTCCTGAGGAAGGAAAGACATCAACCAGTATTAATATGGCTGTCTCGTTCTCAACCATGGAAAAGGTACTGCTGATTGACTGCGACCTGCGAAGACCCTCACTAGCAAAACGCTTTAATCTTCCAGAATCAAGCCCAGGTTTAACCAACATACTTACGATGGATACGCCTTTGAGCGAATGCATCATTAGAAATGAAGAGGCGAACTTAGATGTGTTGCCTGCCGGTATTATTCCACCAAATCCACAGGAACTATTGGCATCTGACCGTTTTGAAAAACTCCTTGAGTACCTGAAGAGTAAGTATGACCGAATCATCATTGACACCCCTCCTCTGCTTTCAGTGAGTGATGCTCTTATTCTTGGTCAAAAAGCCAATGGGTTGATTACTGTTATTCGCTCCGAGTCAACTAAAGCTTCACTGGTTAACGTAGCGTTATCCAAGCAAATTCAACATTCAATACCATCTCTTGGCGTGCTTATCACTCAGGCGAAATCTAAGGAAGGAGAAACACTTTATGTCCAAAAATACGCCTACTAATCAAAGCATGCAGTGGTATCAGTTACTCAAGAGCCAAGAGCGCCCCGTCCTCATCTACCAAATGGGGAAAGTGGGATCGAGTGCATTGGAAAAATCCATTCCGAATTCGATTCACTTACATGACCTGATGTCGATACAAGCGAGTAAACAGATTTCCCCCGTTCGTGCTCAACTGCACAAACCCGTTACGAATCAGATAAAACGCGTACTCAAACGAACCATCATGTGTCACATGCTTAAACGTAAGCAACAGGTTCGTATTATCTCTTTAGTGCGCGAGCCCGTTGGTAGAAACATCTCTATGTTCTTTCAGTCACTGCCATTTTGGATGGCGGATAAGTATCTAAAAGACGACAGCGCGGTACGTTCAGAGCGCCCTCAATTGCTCCATGAAGCGTTTGAAGAACATGTGAACCATCAATACCCATTAGAGTGGTTTGATAATGAAATCAAAGCACTGACAGGCATTGATGTTTTTGCTCAGCCCTTTGATCAAGCAGTGGGTCACCAAACATACCAAAACCACAACTTTTCACTCATGGTTATTCGTATCGACAAACTCGACCAATCACAACAAGCCATTAGTGAATTTCTACAACAAGAGGTGGCTGTTGTTCACGACAACCAAGCCGACAACAAGTGGTATTCCCCTCTGATCAAAGAGTTTAAACATTCATACCAGCCAAAGCCTGAGTTTGTCGAAGAGATGCTGTCATCAAAGCTGACCAAGCATTTCTTTGCTGAGCCTGAAATCGAAAAGTTCAAACAAAAGTATCTAGCGACTGAGTCATGAAGAAGAAAATACTGCATATTATCAATGATCTATCAAAAAACGGTGGCGCACAGAAGTTTCTCGTCGACTTAGTGATGGAACACTCACCAGAGTATGAAATCAAAGTCCTCGTACTTTGCGATGACAACGATTATTTGGCACAGCTCACTTCTCATGGCATCGAGTGCTTTAATTGGCAGGCCCTGACGATTAAAGAGAAATGGTCTTTACTACGCTGGCCAGATCTCGTGCATGGGCACTTGTACCCATCTATCTATCTGGCATTGCTTGCCGTTGGTAAAAAGCGCATTCAAACCGAGCACTGTTCATACAACCGCCGTCGTGACTACCCGTTATTTAAATTTATGGAATACCTACTTTATCGTGGGCACGATCTGACGGTCAGCATCAGTGAAAAAGTCCAAGAAGAACTGGTAAAGTTCATGCCTCGTTTTGAGCATAAATATCGTGTTGTCCATAATGGTGTCGATCTTGCTCGCTTCCCTCTTGTGGCTAAGTCTGGAAGCCTCTTAAGGGAGAAATCAGCCATCAATATCGGAATGGTCGGGCGACTTCATGAACATAAAGATCATGAGACGTTAATCCACTCGATTGCCCTTCTTCCTACCAATTATCATCTCCACTTAGCTGGAGACGGAGCGAAACGCGGTGAACTCGAATCTCTCACTCAGAGCCTCAATATTGCCGATCGTATTCATTTCCACGGTGTGGTGTCCGATATTCCCGCTTTTTTGTCTGGCATGGACGTGTACGTTCAATCATCCCATGTTGAAGGTTTTGGCCTTGCGGCTGTAGAAGCGATGGCGGCAGGCTTACCTGTGCTCTCTTCAGATGTGCCGGGGTTAGATGAAGTTATGGGCAGCCATGAATATTTGTTCACGGTCGGTGAATCAGAGCAACTAGCAGACAAAATCTCTCGACTATGCAATGCCGTTGACCTCTACGATAGCGCCAGTAAATACGCAGTTAATCGTGCCAAGTTATACACCATCGATAAATTCCGAGACGGGTACTATGGACTCTACCAACAGCTCTGCACCAGCAAGTAACCATGTACCGCTGTTTGCGGCGATTACTCTCGCGCTATTTTTTGTTCCGGTAAAGATAGGCCTTGGTGGTATTGCTCTCGCACCGTCAGATATCGCGAGCTTACTTTCACTGGGTTTTGTCGCCTTGGTTATTCTTGAAGGAAAAACTCATAAGCTGTTCCACCCTTGTATTGGTTTCTTGCTGCTGTTTACTAGCTATGTGTTCATCAATGGCATGCTGAATCGTGTTCCGCTCGTACCGTTAGTGACTGAAACCGTCCAGTGGGTAGCAATAATCGGTTTACTCGGCCTGCTGTATGCCTATGGAGCCTTCGACGATGAACGCGTGATGGTTTATCTTACTTATTGTTTGCTGGTGATATGTAGTCTTGTCGCCGCCTGGCACTTTGCGCAAGGCTATCAAAGTGGATTCAAGCTACTCGGCGTGAGCAAATATGCGTTTGGTGTGCTCTGTTCCCTACTCTACCTCTACCGTGACCGTATTCGTGCATTTCCTGTCTTGATGCTATTTGCGTTCGTACTTCTTCTTTTATCCCAAGAAAGAAAGGCATTGCTTGGCTTTTGTTTGTTGGTCTTTATCGATACTTTGTTTCTAAGGCGCCTTATACAACAAACACTCAGCGAAACTTACACATGGACAGTGCTGCTTGTTGGTGGGTTGATCGTATTAGCAACCGTATCGACCACCTTGTACGTGGGCTTTGATCAGCTTGCCGATAAGCTGGAAATCACCCAAGAAGACATTATTTTCGCTAATCAAAGTGAAGCGCGTTGGGTCTCCAATTTACACCGTAAATTGCTGCTAGCAAATGGTCTCGATATCTTGCTTGAGCATCCAGTTTTGGGTGTTGGCGCTAAGATGTTACCCAACTATATGATCAACTATTTCAATTATGATGAGTTAGCCATCTATACCCATAACTTCATACTCGACACCTCGATCGAATATGGATTACTTGGTATTGCTTTGTTGTTTGGCGGCTACTTTCTATTTATGAAATTTTGCTTCAATACATTGATAGACAATAAAAAAAGCCTCTTACTCTCCATTTATGCACTAATCATGGTGTTTTTCGTCGCCGTGAATACCACCATCATTTTAATACTTTTACTACCCGTCATGATCAGTAAAAAACGGCATCATAGTCGTCAGACAGAACATCAAAAACAAGCTGATCATAACAACCATCAATCTGAGTTACCGATTCCGCCAATAACTCACAATTAATAACGCTGCGGAATAACGACATTAAAGTTATCAAGGATAGGATAAATGAAATATTCAATCTCTCGACAATTTGAAAAAAACCGAGAACTTCAAGCAGACAATTTTGTTTTGGTGTATCAAATGGGCAAAGTGGGCTCGTCATCTATTGAACACACTCTTGGCGAAAGAAAGATCCCGAGCTATCACATCCATACCTTTGATGATCATGAAGAGTTCCACATGTATCACAACAAAAAGGACGTGAGTAAATTCTTTGATTTTAAGAGCCGCACCATGTATCGCCTAGTGCTCAATAAGCGTAAGCGCATTCTTCAAAAGCGTGAGCATATTAAGATCGTCACACTAGTCCGAGACCCTATCGCGACCGTGTTTTCTCGTTTCTTCCAAGACTTACACCTTCAATTTATTGAAGGGAAGAAAAATGATGCTATTCATCGTGATATGGATGTGACCTACAAACATCTAGAGCACTGCTTCGATAACTATATAAACCTGAATTACTTCGCTAACTGGTTCGATAATGAACTTAAGCGTAACTTTGGCATCGATGTTCTTAGGCAAGAGGTTGATAATACTCAGCCTTTCTATACGTTCAATAACGAACAAGCCAGCGTTATCCTAATTAAATGCGAACAACTTAGCTCACTCGATCAAGAGATTGGTGAGTTTCTTCAGCTTGATGACTTCGTTCTTAAAAACAGTAATGAAGCAAAGAACAAGTGGTATTCCAACATCCATCAGTACTTTAAAGAACACTACGACTTCTCGAAGCTTTTCTACATGTACGACCTGCCCCTCTATCGCCATGTTTACTCAGAACAGGAACGCGAGGCATTTAAAGACAAGTGGAAACAAACACCAGGGACGAAGTCGTGATGAAAAAAGTACTACATATTACTGAAGCCTTCGGTGGAGGCGTTCAAACGGCACTTTACAGCTACGTCCATTCATCACGTTCAGAACCTTATGAACATTCACTGCTCGCACGCGCGCGCTCAAACGATATGACCAATGAATCGAGCAATCATGTTTTTAGCCATGCAAAATGGGTTGAGGGCAATCTGCTGCAATTTATGAAAGACGCCAACGCATTTATCGCTGAGCTCAAACCAGATATTGTTCATTTACACTCAAGTAAAGCGGGCTTTTTAGGTCGCTTTTTAAAGCTCGGTGGAGCGCGTTTAGTTTATACGCCTCATTGTTACGCTTTTGAACGGGAAGACATTTCCGGTTTTGCTAAACAGGTCTACAAAACATTAGAAAAAGTGGCCATCAGCAGAATTGATGTGGTGGCAGGTTGCAGCCAACGTGAGTGTGATTTAGCCATCAGCATCGGCGCTAAACGTGCTGATTTATTAAACAATTACGTGACATATGATAGTGAAGAGCGTCCACAAAGCTCGCAACAAACCACACTAAAACTTGTGGTACTTGGCCGCGTGGCGCCACAAAAGGATCCTCAGTTTTTACTGGATACATTGAATCATATTGCCCCTTCACAGCTGGCGCGAAAATTTGACATTACTTGGATTGGCGGTGGTGAGGCAGAGCTTGAAAATAAGCTTCGCACACAGGGGATTACGGTAACCGGAATGATTCCTCGCGATGACGTCGTGAATCTACTCAAAGACGCGGGTTTGTATCTTCACACTGCCGCCTGGGAAGGCATGCCTCTCACTATTTTGGAAGCCGCAAAGTTGCACTTACCTATGGTTATTCGCTCTATCGGTGCCACGAAGGATCTTAACTATCCTTTCTTAGCGGCAACTCCAGAAGAAATGGCCAAACAGATGAGCCATTGTATCAATCACTACCACGACATTGACTTTTATCGATACACAATTGGGCTCAATGATGCGTTTAGTGAAGAAAAACAACGTCTAGCACTCAACAGTATTTATAGCTAGAGGGTTCCATGCTTCAATCCATCAACCAAAAAATCCAAAACCTACCAAGTGAAAAGAAGCAATTCTTCTCACTTGGCGCTGCTACAGGGATCGTTAAAGCACTTGCAGCCTTCTTCGCTTTTTTGTTGACGCTTGTAGTCTCAAGGTATTCTGATGCAGCGACAGCTGGACAATTCTTTTATCTGTTCAACCTTGTCTCCCTTATCGCCGTTATTGCACAGCTTGGTTTCAATATCTCACTGGTGAAGTTCAATGCCATTGCATTTAAAAACCAAGACAGAACGGAGCAAAGTAACAACTATCGCATCGCCTTAGTTCGTAGCCTCTTATTTAGCATTGCAGCCTGTGCTTTAATTTACCTCGCATTTATCTCTTTTCCACAACAACTCAATACCGCTCAAGTGACCTCCTTCTCGCTTGTCGTGGCTCTTGCGGCTATTCCTCTCCTTGTTATCGGTCAAACCAACAGTCGCGTGTTACAAGCCAGCAGGAAAGTCATTGCTTCTCTTGTCGCTCTGCAATTCGGTGTTAGCTTTCTGATGGTGGTCTTGATTGTTGCAGCCAAGCAAACATTGCCGATAACGACCGATACTTTGATGGCACTTCTATTAATCGCAGCAGCGCTTATTGCGTTATTGTCGACGCTTCAGTGGGTTCGTTCAGGTCAATATCAGCATGGGAAAACCGCGGTAAACCGTGAACTTAGCTATTCAGCTAAACAAGTCTGGATTGGAAGTATCTTCACCAATTTAGTCCAATGGGGAAGCTTAGTGATCGCAGGCTTTTTTATTTCTACCTCTGAGCTTGGGCTTCTTGCTGCTGCACAGCGTACCTCTTTGCTGATCGGTTTTGTCCTCATCACAATTAACTTTGTCGTTGCTCCAATGTTTGCTTCTCTCTATAAAGAAGGAAAAATGGATCGCCTGCGAAACCTCAGCCGCCTCGCCTGCAGAGCCAACATCGCTGCTGCAACTATCCCCGTGATTATTTGCGTACTGTTCCCAGAGTTTGTTATGCAGTTATTTGGCAAAGAGTTTATTGCTGCCGCACCACTGCTTATTGCTTTGTCATTAGGGCAACTGATTAATGTTGCCACTGGTTCGGTTGGCTTTCTATTGCTGATGAGTGGTCATGAGAAAACAATGAAATACATCACTATTGTCTCCGGTGTCATTTCTATTGCGCTGCTGATAGTGCTCTCTCAGTCACACGGTGTGCTTGGTGCGGCTTGGGCGATCGCCATTGGCTTAGCTATTCAAAACCTTGCAGCATTGTATTTTGTGAAACGTTACTTAGGCTTCTTTCCCGTGGGGTGAATATGACCAATACCATTGCTCGATACAGCTTTATCTTAGTACTTCTGCTTACTGTCTCTTTATCACTTTGGAAGAGTTCCGATATCGACCATAGTGTGTATCAAAGCATGGAGAACTATGTTGGCGGTTCGAGTACGTTACATTTCACCTTTAGTCTTTTAATCGGCTTTCTTGCTGTATTTAATTTTCCTAAATGGGTGAAAGCAACGAAAGCAGACATGTTTGGTATCCGCCTGTTGATTGTTTTGTTGTGTATCGTTTCTCTTGAGGAGTTTAGCCAACTGTTTATCCCCTCTCGCTCTTTTAGCTTTGAAGATTTAAGTACAAATTGGATTGGTATTATCTCAGGCTATTTTTTTGCCAAGTTTATAAAAATCTTTTCTAATCAATAAGTTTATCGACAAACTCTGCACTCTAAATGACGTAAACGCGCCTGTTTCACACGGGCGTGATATACTCTTGCCCTATTCGATTAATATGAGCATCGGTTATGTCTTCACATCCAACTAAAATCACCTTCTTTGAATTCCTAACACCACTTATCACTGCGGGTAAAAAGACGATCACGATTCGTGATGAATCAGAAAGCCACTACGTGCCAAACACCGAAGTGGAAGTGTTCACCCTAGAAACTGACCGTAAGGTGTGTAACATCAAAATCCTATCAGTGGCACCACTGAAGTTTGATGACATCAACGAGTTCCACGCAGAACAAGAAGCGATTGAACTGCCAAAACTGAAAGAGCTTATCCGTGAGATCTACCCGAACATCGATGAGCTGTATGTGATTGAATACGAACTGATCAAGTAAGAACCACAATTTACTAGACGACTGGTCTAATCGCTTTTATAGTATTGCTCATGAACGCAAAAACGAACGATACACGCCAACACATACTCGATGTCGGCTACCAATTGGTAGTGACCAAGGGTTTTACCAGTGTTGGACTCTCTGAACTGTTGAAGGCAGCGGATGTGCCGAAAGGCTCTTTCTACCATTACTTTAAGTCGAAAGAGCAATTTGGTGAGGCATTGATTGAAGATTACTTCTCTCGCTACCTTAAGATGATCACAGCCCACTTTACCGAAAGTGAAGGTTCTGGTTGCGACCGCCTTTTGAGCTATTTCGAACGCTGGATGGCGATTGAAAATGGCCAATGTAACGCCAACAAATGCTTAGTGGTGAAGTTGAGCGCTGAAGTCTCTGATCTTTCAGAAGCGATGCGCGCAAAACTGGCTTCGGGTGCCACTCAAGTGGTGAAAGCCATCGAAGATTGTGTCCAAGCCGGCATTGAAGACGGCTCTATACAAGTGGAGTCAGCAGAGCAGACGGCCCACTTGATTTACCATCAATGGATTGGCGCAAGCTTACTCAACAAACTGTATCAGGATCGTTCCGGTTTAATGCGTAGCTTTGAGAGCACTCAAAGTATGCTAAAAGGCAAATAACGAACCACACTTAATCCGCCTTATCTTTACCCAAAAAGTACGGCGGATTTTTTAGGAACCAAAACTAGACGACTGGTCTAATAATTAATATAGGAACTTACCATGACCCAAACGCTCAACCGTCAAATCGTATTGGCTAACCGTCCAAAAGGTTCGCCTGTCCTAGAGAACTTCCGTTTAGAACAAACTGCCATCCCTACTCCGAACGAAGGTGAAGTGCTTTTGCGCAGCGTGTATCTCTCTCTTGACCCATATATGCGCGGCCGTATGAATGAAGGCAAATCCTACGCTGATCCGGTAGAGCTAAACGAGGTGATGGTTGGCGGAACCGTTTGTCAGGTGGTGGAATCAAAGAACTCTGACTTCCAAACTGGCGAATGGGTGGTAGCTTACACAGGCTGGCAAGATTACGCGCTATCAGACGGCGAAGGTCTGTTTAAATTAGGCAGTGAACCGACGCATCCGTCTTATGCCCTTGGTGTGCTTGGTATGCCTGGCTTTACCGCTTATGTGGGTTTATTGGAAATTGGTCAGCCTAAAGCTGGCGATACCCTAGTTGTCGCAGCTGCAACTGGTGCGGTTGGTTCTATGGTTGGTCAAATCGGTAAGCTAAAAGGTTGCCGTGTAATCGGTGTCGCAGGCGGCGCAGAGAAGTGTCAGTACGCAGAAGAGACCCTAGGCTTTGATGAATGTCTTGATCACACCGCAGATGACTTTGCAGAGCAGCTAGCAGCAACATGCGACAAAGGTATCGATGTCTACTTTGAAAACGTAGGCGGTAAAGTCTTTGACGCGGTATTACCTCTGCTAAATGTCGGCGCTCGCGTGCCACTTTGTGGTTTGATTTCTCAATACAACGCGACAGCGTTACCAGAAGGTCCAGATCGTATGTCGATGATGATGGGTAACATTCTGGTTAAACGCATCAAGATGCAAGGCTTCATCATTTTTGACCACTACGAGCAAAGCTACACAAGCTTCGTCAAAGATGTAAGCCAATGGCTAGCAGAAGGAAAAATCCACTATCGCGAACATCTAGTAGAAGGTTTAGAAAACGCGCCAGAGGCATTCATCGGTCTACTGGAAGGTAAAAACTTCGGCAAGCTTGTTATTCAAACTAATCAACCTGTATAAGAAAGGATTCTTCCATGATTAAACTGCATCATTTAAACCAGTCTCGCTCAAAACGCATTATTTGGTTGTTAGAAGAATTGGGAGTGGGCTACGAGATCGTGCCTTACCTTCGTGACAGCGTCACCTTCCTTGCACCACCTGAGCTCAAGAGCATTCATCCACTCGGCAAGTCACCTGTATTGGAAGATGGCGACGAGATCGTTACAGAGTCTGGTGCTATCACTGAATACTTAATTGAAAAGTATGCAGATGGGCGTTTTGCACCAGAGCGTGGCAGCAAAGCTTACACGCAGTACATTCAATGGCTGCATTTTGCAGAGAGCTCAGCCATGGTTCCATTGCTTCTCAAAATGTTTGTCGCTAAAGATGGCGCGCAAACGAATTTCCTAGCGGACTACGCCGATGCGGAAACCATGAAAGTCATGGGTTACGTTGATCAAAGCTTAGAGGGGAAAAGCTACTTTGTTGAAGAACGCCTAACCGGTGCTGATTTCATGATGTCGTTTGTCGTCGATGTCCTGAACAAGTTTGGGGTTATTGAGCGTTTCCCTAACATCCAACGTTATGGCGCACAGCTCGCTACGCATCCCGCGTTTACTAAAGCAGAAGAACTTGAGGTGAAATTCGGTTAATCGAGTTGAGGCCTTCTCAAACCATTGAGAATTTCTGCCTATTTTGAACAATTTAAAATAGGCAGAAATTATTCACACAGACCACAGTTAGAAGTAATATTTAATCCATACGACAAATAATGTTAATTGACACAAAGCCATTAATTAACAACCACTTAAAGCATAGGTGACACCTATCACACTGATTGCTAATAACAGTTTTTTTATTCTCAGTTGCAGCGCTATTCTCCTCGCATAACTTTCGAGCAGTTGCCGAAAAGTCGCTAAATAATCACTATATTGCAAGGAAACTCAAATGAGCAAAAAACTGACTACAGCAGCAGGTTGCCCTGTCGCCCATAACCAAAACGTTATGACTGCTGGTCCTCGTGGCCCTCAACTACTACAAGACGTTTGGTTCCTTGAAAAACTAGCACACTTTGATCGTGAAGTGATCCCAGAGCGTCGTATGCACGCAAAAGGTTCTGGCGCTTACGGTACGTTCACAGTAACGCACGACATCACAAAATACACTCGCGCTAAGATCTTCTCTGATATCGGTAAAAAAACCGAACTATTCGCTCGCTTCACTACCGTAGCTGGTGAGCGCGGTGCAGCAGACGCAGAACGCGACATCCGTGGTTTCGCACTAAAATTCTACACCGAAGAAGGTAACTGGGACTTGGTTGGTAACAACACACCAGTATTCTTCCTACGTGACCCATTAAAATTCCCAGACCTAAACCACGCAGTAAAACGCGACCCTCGCACTAACATGCGTAGCTCTACCAACAACTGGGATTTCTGGACATCACTACCAGAAGCATTCCACCAAGTGACTATCGTAATGAGTGACCGTGGTATCCCAGCTTCTTACCGTCATATGCATGGTTTTGGTAGCCACACATTCAGCTTCATCAACGCAGAAAACGAGCGTTACTGGGTGAAATTCCACTTCAAAACTCAACAAGGCATCAAGAACCTGACTGACCAAGAAGCAGAAGCGATCGTAGGTAAAGACCGCGAAAGCCATCACCGTGACCTTTACGAAGCGATTGAGCGTCAAGACTTCCCTAAATGGAAGATGTACGTACAGATCATGCCTGAGCTAGAAGCGGATGAAGTCAACTTCAACCCATTCGACCTAACACGTGTATGGTCTCAAAAAGACTACCCACTGATCCCAGTTGGTGAGTTTGAACTGAACCGTAACCCAGAAAACTTCTACGCAGAAGTTGAGCAATCAGCGTTCAACCCAGCTGCAGTAGTACCTGGTATCGGCTTCTCTCCAGATAAGATGCTACAAGGTCGTTTGTTCGCTTACGGCGATGCTCAGCGTTACCGTCTAGGTGTGAACCATCATCAAATCCCAGTGAACGCACCTCGTTGCCCTGTTCACAGCTACCACCGCGATGGCGCAATGCGCGTTGATGGCAACTTTGGTTCAACACTAGGTTACGAGCCAAACTACAAACAAGAATGGGCGGAGCAACCAGATTACTCTGAGCCACCTCTACGCATCAACGGCAACGCTGATCACTACGATCACCGTGTAGACGAAGACTACTTCAGCCAAGCGGGTGACCTATTCCGTCTGATGAGCGAAGAGCAACGTCAAACTCTGTTCGACAACACAGCTCGCGCAATGGACGGTGTGCCAGAGTTCATCCAACAACGCCACGTTCAACACGCATACCAAGCAGACGAAGCGTACGGCAAAGGTCTTGAGATTGCACTAGGCTTAAACAAGTAAGCGAACGCTGTAATCGCCTCACTGTGTGATTAAAAGACATAAAAAAAGGAGGTGCTCTAAAGCACCTCCTGATTTCAAATCACTATTCACAATTAATACTCAAGGAGATTCATTATGATCAACTTAGATTTCTTTAAGCTCTTTGATACCAAAGAACTGTTTATCTATTACTGATTCATCAACTACTGATTTTTAGCTACCGCTTTGATCAGTACTGATGTATCCATGCGACCTAAACCATCACGTTGAAGGTCTGCGTATTGCTCATCCACTTTCTTAGTCAGTGGAAGCTCTAGACCCACTCGCTCTGCTTCTTGCAGACAGAAGCCCAAGTCTTTGCGCATCCAATCAATAGCGAAGCCAAAATCGAACTTATCTTCCGCCATCGTATTTGCGCGGTTTTCCATCTGCCACGAACCTGCAGCGCCATGCTTCAACGTTTCTACAACTTGAGCGATGTCCAAGCCTGATTTTTGTGCCAGCAGCAAAGCTTCACTCAAACCTTGTAAAACGCCACCAATACAGATTTGGTTTACCATCTTACAGCGTTGACCCTGACCGTTTTCACCCAGTAGCGTTATCTGCTTCGCGTACACATCCATCGCTGGAGAGACACGATCAAAAATGCTTTGTTCACCACCACACATGATGGTTAGAACACCATTTTCTGCGCCCGCTTGACCACCAGAAACTGGCGCATCAATGAAGTGATTGCCGTACTTAACACACGCTTCAGCCAACTCAACCGCTAGGTCTGCAGAAGTCGTCGTGTGGTCCACTAACACTGCATCCGCTTTCAAGCCAACCAGAATGCCTTCTTCACCGTAAACAACGCTACGAACGTCATCATCATTACCCACACAGGTAAAAACGATATCACAGCCTTCTGCGGCTTCACGTGGTGTTTCACAAGCCACACCTTGGTATTCTTCAGCCCATTTGTCGGCTTTCGCTTTTGTGCGGTTGTATACTTTGGTTTCAAAGCCCGCTTTACTTAGGTAACCAGCCATTGGGTATCCCATCACACCCAGACCAATAAATGCTACTCTTAGTTTTTCCATTGCAAGCCTCCTTGAATTCGAAATACGTGACGTTTTGAAACTATTACTATTTGAAACAGTTACTATTTGAAACATGTTACTAAAGATTTCAGAACATTACTTGCAATAATTTCATCTTAAATAAGCGCAACAAACTCAATCAAAGGCGAAGTCACCAAAAGTGATAATAAAAGCGTCACAATAGACGGAATCGCATCTTTCCAAGTATCAAAACGAAAATGGAAAAACATCGCACCAACGGAGGTGAAAACAATAAAACTTGCACCTATCGCACTTAACAAGTTGTTCGTCGATAACAAGCCAATTAACATCAAAATTGCACCCGTCACCTCAACCAGTCCAACCAAAAACATAGCGGCACTTTTCGCAGGGATAAAAAAAGCTCCATCAAAAATGATGGAGCTAACTAGCAGATAGCCTTAATTGGGGGCTATGTACTTAAGGGATTCTTTTCGCTTGCAACAGTGCTGCGGCATTGAGCATCGCGTCTTTAGTGCTGACATCCAGCACCTTCATTTTTCTAAATCGCTCCGGCTCTTTAATGGCGACATCGTGAGCGAAGATAACAAACCTCGCCTTGGCGATATCTTTGTCAGTGATTCGGTTAATGATGCCGTTCGCCCCTTGTGTTTCGACCTTGATCTTAATGCCTAACGCACAGGCTGCTTTTTCTAATGACTTCGCGGCCAAGAAGGTATGCGCCACACCTGATGGACAAGACGTCACAGCAAGAATGTCTGCTTCGCCCTCGCCTTGCACAGACGTGTAAGCTTGAGATTGACCAACCGGACTGTCGTCTTCTGTGACCGTCTTCTTAAGCGCAATAACAATCAATGCTGTGGTAAACGAGCCTGCGATTGTGCCGACAATGTAGCCAACCTTGCCATCTACAACAGGCAGTACGATCCAGCCGCCCCACGGAGCATGGTTAATGACATGGAACATAAAACCAATCACGTTACCGACAATGCCACCAGCAACTATCGCAGGTAGGACGCGAGCTGGGTCACCAGCAGCAAACGGAATCGCCCCTTCGCTGATGCCAATCATACCCATGATGCCCGCCGCTTTACCCGCCTCACGCTCATCACGTTTAAACTTACTTGGCGATAGGAAAGTCGCTAACGCCATACCCAGTGGCGGAGTACAGATCGCAATACCGACACCACCCATCAACCACGGCTGAGTATTCACCTGTGTCTGAGCAAACAAGGTCGCCACTTTGTTGATAGGACCGCCCATATCAAACGCGGTCATTGCGCCCAGTACGGTGCCCAACATCACTTTACCTGAGCCCGCCATACCTGTAAGTACATCGTTCATTGTCGTCATTGCGCTGGCGATCGGTGAGCCAATCACCCACATCACTGCACCACAGGTGACAAACGTTCCAACCAGTGGGTAGATAAAGATCGAGCCGAGCGAACTCATGCTGTCCGGCAATTGAATCTTCTTCAGCAACCAAACCACAAAGCCGGCGAAAAATCCGACCACAATTGCTCCCAAGAAGCCGGTGTTGTAGTGACTAACCGCAATCCATGAGCCAATCATGCCCGGAGCAAGCCCTGGCTTATCCGCAATCGAATAGGCAATGTAACCGCCTAACACCGCGGTAAACAGCGTCAAACCTGCGATACCCATCTCAGCAATATCTGCCAAAATACCTTCTTTTGGAACGCCGCCATGGCCTGAAATCATCACAGAAAGAGACAGCAACACGCCGCCCGCGACAATAAACGGGATCATGTGAGAAGTACCGAACAGCAAGTGCTCTTTCATTCTACTCAGCTTTTGCGCCCAAGGACTAAGAGGCTCAGGCGCAAACTCCAAAGGGTCTAACCCTGAGTCATTCGCATTCGATTGAATATCAGTGAGTAGCTCGCGAGCTTCATCCACTGACTCCGCTGCTTTTAACTTATTAACGAAACCATCTTCAATGATTTTTGTGGAGATTTGTGCCAAGACTTCAATGTGGTGGTGATCATCCCCATCCGGAGAAGCCAGCATGAAAAATACGTCAGACAGTTCGCCATCATCAGCGCCGTAATCAATACCTTTTCGGCTGATGCCCACTGCCACTGCGGGTTTAGCGACCGCATTACTTTTGGCGTGAGGAATGGCAATACCCTCGTCAAAGCCGGTATTGCCAATCTCTTCTCGTTTCCAAATGTCCGCCAAGAACTGACTTTTGCTAGTGAGCTTGCCCGCCGCGTCCAACAATTCGACGAGCTCTTTGAGCGCTTCATCTTTGGTTTGAGCCTGCAAATCCAAGCAAATGGTTTCCGGCTCAATAAGGTTTAATATGTCCATTGTTTGTACCTTGCAATGTTCACGCTCGTGAGTCATGAGTTAAATTTGTCCATCTATGACTGCGTACAGAGTAACCAACACTCGTCCTTTTCAATACAGGACAAAAAGTGCATTAACTGGATTAATGTAACATGAGATTTAAACTGTGATAGAGCTCTTGTGATTATCTGCTTTAAATCCATCTTTTCGACGACCACTATGCTAATATCCACAAAAATATAAAGTGGATAGAACATGAAAATCGTAGCGGTGACAGCGTGCCCTACAGGCATCGCTCATACCTATATGGCAGCAGATGCTCTTATGAAAGCTGCGCCTAAGCATAACGTACAAATTAAGGTCGAGACGCAAGGTGCGATGGGTATTGAGAATCAGCTCACTCCCCATGACATTGCACAAGCAGATCGAGTCTTAATTGTGTCCGATATCGAGATTGAACAGCCAGCTCGCTTTGAAGGCACTAACAAAATCCAAATCCCAATTGAAGACGTGCTACTTAATGTTGATAAGGTGTTCCTTGTACACTGTCGATGATACTCTTTGCAGATGAACGAATACCAGATTACCTTTTTTGTCGATGATATTAATGCTAGTGCTCATATCGCACAGCCCCTCAATCGCGTCGCCAAAAAGTTCAAAAGCACCTTACACATCATCAACATAACCCAAAACCGCATCGCTGAACTTACCAAGTCAGTCGCGGTTTTACAGGTCGGCTTACAACAAGGCGACCTGTGCCAAATCACTGCCATCGGTATTGACGCCGAGCTTGCCTGTTTCGTTATCAAAGACATCATCGCCGAAAACTTCACTGTTGTGGGTTCCCACATCAATTACGAGTTCTCAAGCCAACTTGCCGGGCGACTTCCGCAAATTTGTCCGCCGTGTGAGATCCAATGGCATTACGCCAAAGCACACACTGAGCTCACCAAGTTCGAATGCTTGAAAGGCTTGGCTCAGCTTATTCATCCAATTCACCCAGACGAACTGATTCTCGCCTTTATCAAACGCGAAGAACGCTCTTCAACTGCCGTAACTCCGGGTATTGCCCTGCCCCATGTGATGTTCGAAGGTGTAGAACACATTTCCATCGCGGTTATCGCCAACGAAATCCCAATGGATTGGGCGTCCAAAATGGGTGAAGTTCATCTCGCCATAGCACTGGTGATGCCAGCTAAGCCCACTCGAGAACAAATCATCGCCGCCACCAACCTAACCCGCAACCTGCTCACTGACCAAATGGCGGAGCGTTTACTGCTAACAAAAAGCAGCGTCGACTTGCAGGCGCTTCTGATGTACGCCATGTCGAGGCTGCTCGCTTAATCTTTACTTGCTTTAGATTGAACCGCGATATTCCGTCGGCGTTCTGCCCGTGCGGTTCTTAAAGACTCGGCAGAAGTAGTTCACATCTTTGAATCCACAGCGCACCGATACCTCATTCAACTTAAAGTTGTATTTCTTGAGCATAAACTTCGCGCGGTCTACCCGTACCCACGTAATGTAATCGGCTAACGTCATGTGACCTTGCTGACGGAACAAACGCGACAAATGGTTAGAAGAGATGCTGAACCTCGACGCAATACTGTCACGTGTGATTGGGCGGTGGAAGTTCTCTTGGATATAGATACAAATACCCTGATACAGATCTTGCACTCGGCTGTGCGCCTGCGTCTCAACAGGCGCATCTAACATCGATTTAGCGTATTGCAACAAGGCTTGTAGCAACAGCTCATCCATTGGCTTCTTATTGCACTCACGTGCCAATGAGCTCAGAGCCTCCAAGATATTATCAATGGCAAATCCAGAGCGCGTCTGAATACTGTGTTTTTGAATATCGTAGAAGCTCGCCTCCCCTTTTCGCTTGGAAACCAAACTCAAACCCAATTGGCGACGACCAAACAGAATACTTAATACCGAGCAATCTGTATCCCAGTCAGGTTTATTCCAACAGTTAGGCGGAATAAATATCGCATCACCGGTTTTCGCGACAATATGTGTCACTTTACGGTCATGACTTTCCATTTCATTAATATATTCACCAGACAAGACTAATTCTAACCGAGGAAAATTAACCTGATAGCTAAATTCAGGTGGTGTATGAAAATCACCAGCAAACCATATATTGTGGAATGGTTCTCGCTCGTTTAATACTGATGAAATCAAATCATGAAAAATCATTTTACGTACTCTTAAACACGCATCCATGATGCTATACCTATAGATATACACCCTACTGGATTTTTGTGCTATTGAGCAAAATCACACTTCCATTTTAAGGTTACAAAAATCCAGTTAACGCATCAATTATCCAGTCTAGCAAATCATCAAAAAAGTCTTCAATCCCTTATATATGGGAGCAACAACACATTTCACCTATGATTCATCGACTTCCACATGATGTCACAGATATGCAGTAAGTTTATCCAGTAGACGATCTACATCACACTCTAGTCGGGCAGTTACAATCGTCCAGTAAATGCATTTTTTCTTCACTACTGTCTCCGCTTGGTTAATTTCAAAATACCCCTGAAATAAAAATTATATTTATAGGGGTTCGACAATGATCACCAAACTAATAAATGAAGACTTAATTAAGCTTGATCTTCAAGCGACTTCAAAAGAAGACGTATTTAAAGAACTGGTTGCAGTTCTACACGCCCAAGGTCGTATTTCAGACCAAGAGCAATTTCTTGCAGATATAAAAGCACGTGAAGAATTAGGTAATACCGGATTTGAAGATGGCGTTGCGATCCCACACGCGAAAAGTGCAGCAGTCATTGAACCAGCGGTTGTGATTGGCGTGAGCAAATCTGGTATCGAATACGGTACGGAAGACGGTTTGCCTTCAAAATTGTTCTTCATGATAGCCTCTCCAGACGGTGGCGATAACCACCACATCGAAGTACTTGCAGAGCTATCTTCAAAACTGATTGAAGATGGTTTCATTGATGCGTTCTTAGGTGCAGCAAACAGCCAAGACGCACTAGCACTCCTGCTTGCTAAAGAAGAGCCGCAACCAGTGGCGGACGCTCCAGCAAACCAAGGTTTCATCATTGGTGTTACTGGTTGTCCTGCGGGCGTTGCACACACTTACCTTGCAGCAGAAGCGCTAGAGAAAGGTGCAGCGGCGATGGGTTACGAAATCAAGGTTGAAACGAACGGTTCAATCGGTGTGAAAAATAGCCCAACCGCAGAAGAAATCGAGCGTGCAGACGCAATCATCGTGGCATGTGACAAACAAGTCGACATGAACCGCTTCGCGGGTAAGCGCGTGGTTCAAACTAACGTAAAAGCTCCTATTCGCGATGCTCAAGGTCTGATTAGCGAGGCGTTAAGTGCACCACAACTCCAAGCAGAAGCAAGCAGCAATGCACAAACCTCTGTTGCGAACAAAGCCTCTCAGGCTCGCTCTGACCTATACCGCTACTTGATGAACGGCGTATCACACATGATCCCATTCGTTGTAACGGGTGGTCTGTTGATTGCACTTGCTCTTGCCGTCGGTGGACAGCCAAGTGAAGCGGGCATGGCTATTCCTGAAGGCAGCATGTGGAACCAAATCCTCAACGTCGGTGTGGTTGCCTTTACGCTGATGATCCCAATCTTAGCGGGTTACATTGCTTACGCGATTGCTGACCGTCCTGCTCTGGCTCCTGGCTTGATCGGTGGTTGGATTGCAAACAACGGTTCTTTCTACGGCGCAGAAGCAGGTACAGGCTTTATCGGTGCCATCATCGCGGGTCTACTTGTGGGTTACTTCGTGAAGTGGATTACATCGATTAACTACCACAAGTTCATTCAACCTTTGGTGCCAATCATGATTGCGCCAATCACAGGTTCGCTATTCATCGCTGGTCTTTTCATCTTCGTTATCGGCGCGCCAATCGCAAGCCTAATGGACGGTCTGACTGCGCTACTAACGAGCATGAGCACAGGTAACGTCATGCTACTGGGTATCGTACTTGGTGGTATGGCTGGCTTCGATATGGGTGGTCCATTCAACAAGGTCGCGTTCCTATTCTCTGTTGGCATGATTGCGAGCGGTCAAACTCAATTTATGGGTGCGATGGCGTGTGCAATCCCTGTTGCACCTCTAGGCATGGCACTGGCAACTGCACTGGGTCGTAAATTTGACCTGTTCGAAGAATCAGAAACAGAAGCGGGCAAAGCAGCTGGTGCAATGGGTCTGGTTGGTATCTCTGAAGGTGCGATTCCGTTCGCAGCGCAAGATCCAATGTCAGTGATTCCTGCAAACGTACTTGGCTCAATGGTAGCGGCAGTAATGGCGTTCTCATTCGGCATTACCAACAGTGTTGCTCACGGCGGTCCAGTTGTGGCTCTACTTGGCGCGATGAACCACCCAGTACTTGCTCTGATTTGTATGGCAGCTGGCGCAGTAGTTACCGCAGTAACGTGTGTAACTCTGAAGAAAGTTCGCAAAGCAAAAATGATGCAAGCAGCCGCTTAATCACCCCTACCCCCAAATGGCTCCTATGGCTTGGGCAATGTCGCCCAAGCCATGATTTTCTCTCATGGTGACACTCTATGTCTGATTTAACGATGTCCGATACACAAACGATTCAAACTCAAGCTAAGCATCCGATGTTTTTCCTGATGAACAACGTGATTCAAAACTACGCTTGGGGCAGTACTACTTCTGTTAACCAACTGTTTGGCATTGAAAACCCAACGGGCGAACCACAAGCAGAAGTATGGATGGGCGCGCATCCCAACGGTTGCTCATTGGTGATGGTAAACGGTGAGGAGACCAAACTGTCTTCACTGATTACTCAAGACATGAATGCCTTTCTGAGTGAAGAAGTCGCAAACCGTTTTGGTGAACTTCCATACCTGTTTAAAGTGCTTGCTGCTGAGAAAGCGCTGTCGATTCAGGTTCACCCAAACAAACAACAAGCAGAATTAGGCTTTGCACTGGAAGAAAAACAAGGCATCCCCCTAACCGCTGCAAACCGTAACTACAAAGATCCAAACCACAAACCTGAGTTGGTTTACGCGCTAACCGAATACCAAGCGATGAATGGCTTCCGCCCAACAAGTGAAATCATCAGCTTCTTCTCTGAGCTGGCAATTCCTGAGCTACAAGGCCTGGTGGATGACCTTATCGCAAACCAAACGCCAACGGGCTTGGCAACCTTCTTCTCGGGTCTACTGTCACTTGAAGGCGAACAGAAAGAGATGGCGTTGACGGTGCTATTGGCTCAAGCTCGCATCACCGACTTACCTCTGTTCAACCTCATTCTTGAACTAGAGAAGCAATACCCTGGCGATATTGGTTTGTTTGCGCCACTGATGCTTAATGTGATTACCCTACAACCAGGTGATGCTATGTTCTTGGATGCAGAAACGCCACACGCTTACTTAAAAGGTACAGGTCTAGAGATCATGGCGAACTCAGACAACGTACTACGCGCAGGTCTAACACCAAAATACATGGACGTGAAAGAGCTCGTTGCGTGCACACGCTTCAACGAGAAGCCATTCGACAGCCTATTGCTTGCACCAAACGAAATCGAAGACATGTTGGAATACCCAATTCCTGTGGACGATTTCAAATTCGCTATCGTTAAGCAAGCTCACCAGCGCACTCTAGAAGTTCAAACCGCTGAGATCCTTATGCCTCTGGATACCAAACTTGTGATAACTCACGCTAACGGCGAAACATGCGTAGTTGAAAAAGGACAATCAGTTTTCATTCCAGCTTACGCAAAACAGGTTACTTTGGATTGTGAAGGTCGCGTCGCACGCGCTTACAGTTAATCGTTATTATTAATAGTACGCCACTAAAACCAACGCCTCGCCACTCGCGGGGCGTTTTGCTTTTAACCTTAGTCTTTTTAACCCTAGTAAAGCAATGGTTAATTGAGCACTATAGTCTTGATCCAAAACAGAAAAATTTCCCTACAAAACCAAGAAACTGTGTAAGACTTATTGAGTAGTCCTGTTGATAAAGGTGGCAAGATGACTCATAGAAACGCTCGCTCTCTTCATGCCATTATCGGCGCACTCGTCGGTGATGCAGCATCTCTCGGATTTCATTGGCTTTACGATCAAGAACTCATCAGGCAGTTTGGTTCTCCGCATCCGGAATTTCATCAACCTAACCGAACTGAATACCATGACAAAGGTTATTTTGCCCACGGTAGCAAGCAAGTCGGTGACCTCACCCACTATGGCGCACAGCTTGTTGCCATGTTAGATGCTCTGGTTCAAACCGGACACTACGACGAGGCGCGTTACATTCGCTCCTTTCGAGAGTGGTTTGATTTTGGTGGTAAATGGCAGGGCTATACAGACAAACCGACAAAGCAAACACTGCTCAACATTCATGAGTTGGAAGCCAAAGAACTGCGCGTAACTTTGTGTGGGGCTGACGACACGCAAAATCCAGCACTATCTAAGCTTCCTCCGTTGGTGGCTTTTCATTCTGATGATGACAAACTCGCTAAACTGGTCGACTCCGCCGTGCGGGTTACCAACAACAACGACACCGCCGTTATGTATGCTCAAGCTGTCGCAGTGATGATTCAGATGGCATTGCAAGGCGCTGCGCCCAAAGCGTGTGTAATGGCAGCTCGGACGGTTTCTCCAAAGATTGCCAGCGATATTCAACGTGCAGAAGCGATGAGCGGCAGAACCGCCACCAGCGTTGCGGAGTCGGTTGGGATGCATTGCGGTTTAGACGCTTCGTTTGTGGTGATTTGTCATTTGTTGATGAACTCAGAAAGCTACGAAACTACCATGCGTGAGAACATTTACTGTGGCGGCGATTCAAGTGGACGAGCTATTCCGCTCGGTGCCATTCTTGGGGCAAGTTACTACGACACACCAATGTCGATTCCAAATCATTGGATGGATCAAACCGCGCTACCTCGCCGTTTACTACAGTGTTTATAAAAGAAGGGGGTGTTGCGAGTTCAGGGCAAAAAAAGAGGCCCACGAGAGCCTCTTGCTATGCGTTACTCGGCGGGTACTGCCACTGAGCGTAACTTGAAAAGCTTCTTAGGTGCTTTGGTTAACAAAATGCCAAACATAAGAGGTAGCATTAAGATAATCGACTGCTCTGAAAGCATTTCTCCATTAATAAACGCGGATAGGAATAACGCGACCAAAGGGAAAATCAGAAAACAAATCGAAGCTTGAAACGGTGTCGAAACCTGACCAAGTTTAAAGTAAGCCACAATACCGCCAACACTTGCCACAAAGCCAAGATAAACGACCGCTAGGACTGAGTCGTAAGTAAATGCCGCTACATCAACTTGCTCACATACTGCCGATAAAGCGAATAGTAGCAGAGACGCAATAAAACAAGGCACCGCATTATAGGTCAACACCTGAATGTCCTTGCAGTACTTTTGAACTAACACATACATTACCGCATGCATCGCCACCGCAAGCGCTAACGACAGCGTACCTAGTAAGTAATCTTCCCCACCCAGTTGCATCTCGTTGCCCAAAATCAGACAAAGACTTACCACTGCCGTCAACAAACCAAACACTTGATGACGCGCCAAACGCAGCCCCAAAAACAGGCCAGACATTAGCATCACCGCAACCGGCATGTTGGCAAAAATAATCGATGCAAGACCCGACGAGATGTATTGCTCTCCGTAAATCATCAGCGTAAACGGCATCGCAAAGTACAAAACAGCCACGATAAAAATCCAATGACGTTTACCCTTTGGGAACATCAAAGGTTGTTTGAATGCTTTTGCCATCACAAACAGCAAAGGTGCAGCAAGGAAAAAACGCATACCTGTGGCAAGAACAGGAGGAATAGAGTGCAATGCGACTTCCATTGCGAACCAAGTGGTTCCCCAGATCAAACACACAGACAAAAAGAGCAAAAATATAAAAGACTTTGAATTCATGACGACGACTTACTTAAATTATTTAATATTCACTGGCTTGTATCACCAGATTTACGTGTCACATTCTAAAGTCTTCCCTCGAGAAACATTTTGCTATTTGTAGGGTTCTTTACCTGCCAACTAAAATAATTTTCCACATATAAAATAAAATGCAGAAATAATTTCTACAATATAAAGATATAGCAATATCATTGTTTTGTTTGTGGTTTTTTATCTCGTTTAAAATATGGGGGTGAGCACGGCACGAAAGAGCACTTGAGCCAAAGACGTACACTTTTTGGCGACCGTACTAACCATTCCATCACCCTAAAGGTCTAGTTGTGTGATGGCAGATAGTGAATATTAAACCAATTGCATATATAGTAACTCCTGCAATCCTTAACGCTCTGACTGAGCTTCGCCCTAGCCTGAGCCAATGCAGGCTAGGGTATTTTTTAGGTTTCGCACAGACAAGCAAAGCTGCCAGAGAGTCTCAGGAAAGTTAAAAATGCACCAGTCATTAACTGGTGCATAAAGCGAAAGGTTGAATACTGACTAATCTAAAAGACTATAGAGATTCAAAGCCAACACTAGCTTCCGTATAGCCTTTTCTTTCAGAGTTGTAGTCGATAGCAACATTCAGGTGACCTGATAGTTCACCTTCTGCGGCATAAACTGGGCAAGTTGCAACATGCGAAAGGTACGTTGCCTCTGTCGGCTTCATAAAGTAGTAAATTTGCTGCAACTCACATTCACCTACGCTCTTACCAGATGACTGAAGACTTGCTCTTTGCTGATGAAAGTTAGGAGCAGCATCAAGAAGGTAGCTCGGTGTTAGCGTGTAGATATGAGTCTGATAGATATCGGTAAACTCGTTGCCTGCTTTGTACATCTGGCTGCTCATATCGTAAACGACGTTTAAGTGCCAATAAGCAATTTCGGATTCATCCGTAACTTGCGCACCAGGTTTTGAGTACATACAAGTAATCTGGCTGTGTGGGGTTTCCATATCTTGATCAGCCATGTGGCCTTTCTTGATAGACTGGATACCACAACGATGCAGCGTAAAACCAGACGACGCCATTCGATCACGGACTTGATGAGCAGATTCAAACTTTGTATGCACTCCCTCAGGCGTGCTACTGGTGATATCAACTGAGTTGTTGGCATGAGCTTGTAGGCTAATACCAGCGATGAAGACGACTGCAACTTTTATATTTTTCATAGTAATGTTCTATTCTCCTCGTTAGATTCGAGAGGGAAACTAACTCACCAAACAAATATGAAACAACTTTAATATAGAAATTTGTGATATTAGATCCATATATCAGGGTTAAACTCACCTAAAAAGCGGATAAAATCCTTTTTATTCATATAATTAACAGCAAATAAACTCAGTAAAAGCCTGTTTTATTCCCCCTTCTAGAACGAACGCTTGCCAAATGAGCTTAAGCTTTATTTCGCTTTCTACAGACAGAAAAAAAGCGATACCAAGATTGATATCGCTTTGGAAAAGGTTGCAAGACCAGTAAATATTCCGAAAAAATCGATTGGACCCCTCCATCTCTCTAAACGGGTATTAATCACCCGGCACGAGCAACAAACCTAAAATCACTTTTATTCTCTCGCTGGTACCAGCAGTCCGCATACAAAGACATAAGCGGTATTAACTAGCTGAGAAGAAATTATGTTATAACATAACATTTATTAAGTTAACAGGTAGGAATTGCTTCGTGACTAGAATCACAGAATAAACCCATGAAGGACTTAAAGCCCCTCTCTCGAAATCAAAAAAGAGCAGAGACGGATCTCTGCTCTTCTGTCTATTTTAATAGATTGTCGTAAACGCTTCTTCCCGACAAATTAGCGCAATATCGATTTCAGTATTAAATTATTTTTTCGTATGGAACAGCACTTGCCCACTTTTGTCTTTATTCGACCAAAAGTTGATGATGATCGAATTGCACAAGAAAATCGATTCCGCTTATGTCAAAATGCGCCATCTCAATCGACAAGTCACAACGTAATGAATTATCAAGCAGCTATTTTCGATATGGATGGATTGCTCCTCGATACGGAGCGAGTGTGCATGCGCATTTTCCAAGAAGCGTGTGAGGCACAAAGCCTCCCATTCTACAAAGACGTTTACCTTTCAATCATTGGTCGCAACTCGGCGGGCATTGAGGTCATTTTCCGCAAAGCTTACGGTGATGATTTAGATCGCCTTCATCACGAATGGCGCACTCGCTACGATGCGGTTGTAAAACATCAAGCCATTCCAGTAAAAGAAGGCGTGGTAGAACTGCTTGAGTGGCTAAAACAACAAGGTTTACCCATTGCCGTTGCGACTTCTACTGCAAAAGAAGTCGCGAGAAAGAAGTTGGAGCTGGCGGGTCTGAGCAAGTATTTCGACAACTTAACCACGGGCTGTGAGGTCTCACACGGAAAGCCGGATCCAGAGATCTATCTGCTTGCAGCAAGTAGACTAAACGTTGACCCAACCAAATGTCTTGCCTTTGAAGATTCCAACAATGGCGTACGCTCTGCGGTAGCAGCTAACATGGTCACTTTCCAAATCCCAGACCTTGTTGAGCCTTGCGCAGAAGTGCGTGATTTTGGCCATGCGATCGTTCCTTCACTGCATGACGCATTATTCGAGCTTAAAAAAGCGTAGCCCGTTTCCGCTCATCTAAGTTCAGAACAACGAAAAACGCACTCTCCATTGAGAGTGCGTTTTGCTTTTAGCCCACTAGCATCTCTGACGAATCAAGAGATTGTGAATCCACCGTCGTCTTCTTTTGCCAACGGTCGATCACAAGCGTCGCGACTAAATCCCCCTCCACATTAACGGCAGTGCGGAAGGTGTCCAGCGGTCTTTCGATCACCAATAAAATCGCAATCGCTTCCAATGGAATACCTGCAGCTAACAGCACTAACTGCATACCCGACATAGAGCCAGAAGGCATGCCCGGAGCACCGACAGAAGAGACCATAGCCATGATAAAAATCATCACCAATCCAGTCGTGCTCAAATCCACACCGAACAGTTGCGCCAAGAAAATCGCGGCAACACCTTCAAATAGCGCCGTACCGTCCATGTTCATTACAGAGCCGAGTGGCAACACCATACTGCTGACTTCTGGTGAGACATCTAAATTGTCTTCCGCACTTTGCTTTGCAAGAGGCAGAGCAGCTGCACTAGAGGAAGTTGCGAACGCCATGGCTAACGGTGCTGAAATCGCTTTAAACAACGTAATCGGCGAAATCCCCGTCATAACCTTAGCAATCGTCGGTAATACGACTAACCCGTGCACCATAGTAAGCACAAACACCAGCAACGCAAACAGCGCAAGTTGCTGAATCAGATTGCCATTCGAAGTCAACGTGATATCAAGCACGATAGCGAAAATAGCAATCGGAGACAGTTTAACGATGCCACGAATCATGGTGTTGATGCTTTTGTTTAACCCCGAAATCACCGCCAATAAAGGGTGACCTGATGGCACCGAAAGCAAAATCGCAACGCCTGCCATAAAGGAGAAAACGACGATCGCCAGTAAGTTACCATTCGCCAATGCAGCAAACGGATTGACCATTGCCATCTTGACGAGATTGGTCAATATCGCTGCCCCACCGGCCCCTTGCTCATCAATCAAACGAACATCACTGCCAACAGGAATAGTCTGACTGAGCGGCTCCCATGCTGGCAATGCCAAAGAAGCACCAAGCCCCAAGCTGATGGCGATTAGAGTCGTGAAACTATAGAAAAGCAGCGTTCGTCCACCCAATGCTTTAAGGCGTAAGGTTGAACCGATATTGGTAATACCCTCGACAAGGGAGAACAGTACCATCAAGCCCACCACCATTTTGAGCAAACCTAGGTAGACCGTTTTACTCAACATCAAAATTTGGTAGTAATCACTCGACAGCAATAGCGATTTATCTGCAAAACCATGTTCGACGAGAAGAAGGATGGCTTGAGCCCCACTCCAAGCAAGCAAAGCAGAAATAAGAAGTTGGACAGGTAAAGAGAGTTGCAAATGACGCATAAAAAACACCTAGCGCCACAAATCGTTATGATTTGGGCGCTCGATAATAGTGAAAAGACAGAAACGAATAATACTGACTGGGATTAAGACCAAGAGCCTTTGTAATAAGGGTTCAATAAACCTTTTACGCGTTTAAGCACAACCAACGCTGATACTCGGAACCAGCCAAAAATGACACGTTGATGCAGTCTAAAAATGGTGTCGTATAAACGACGAACATAGCGTCCACGTAACACGACTTTGTCATTCATCAACGCGCCAACCGCGTAGTCATGCCCAAGTGCTACTACCATGCCACCATCTTTGAATACAAACGGCTTTAGCTCTTTGCCTTTCACCAAGCGCTTAAACTGCTTCGCCAAATGCGCCGCTGCTTGGTTGGCTGCTTGTGCTCGTGGTGGTACAACACGCCCATCCTCTTGTGGACATTCAGCACTGTCACCGATGACAAAAACGCTCTCATCAAGAGTGGTTTGCAACGTTGGCAACACTTTAATTTGGTTAATACGGTTGCTTTCCAGACCATCGAGATTCGCTAACCAGTCTGGGCATCGAATACCTGCTGCCCAAATTTGTAGATCAGCAGGAATGACTTCATTTTCTGTTACAATGCGATCCGCTTCTGCACGCTGAACCTTTGTGTTTAAACGGACGTTAACGCCCTGCTTTTGAAGTTTCTTGAGTACTTTTTCAGACATGCAATCAGCGCTTGCGGGCAATACGCGGTCTGCGGCTTCAATAAGCGTAATAGAAAGCTGAGTATCATTTTGATAGCGGTTTAATTGCTTGCTCACTTTAGCCCACTCAGCAGCCAACTCAACACCAGTCGCACCAGCCCCCACAATAGATACACGGTGAGCACCACCGTTCGCCAGCATCTGTTTCATCTGCTCCCATGCTTTTTCTGCTTGAGAGGCAGAATCTAAGAACAAACAATGATCGCTCACACCCGGAATTTTGAAATCATTACTGATCGCACCAACTGCAATCACAAGGTAATCGTATTTCAATGTTTGTTCTGGTGAGAACTCAGCGCTTACGGTAATCGTTTTGTTTGCTCGATCTAATCCTGACATGCGCGCTTGAACATACTGGTAGCCGTGGCAAGCAGCATGAAGGCGAAACGCCACCGAATCGAGCTCATTGTCAAACGTGCCCGCCGCAATTTCATGCAGTCTTGGTTTCCATAAGTGATGAGAAGATGGTTCAACCAAAGTGACGGTGTGGCCAGATTTACCCGCAAAACTGCTCGCTAAACGCGTGACCATTTCTAGGCCTGCAGCACCACCACCGACAACAACAAAATTCGACATACTCCCCTCCCGGAAACCATTCATCGAAAGATAAAAATCATAAACGCAGTAAATACGTTTGGAATGGCGAGCATTATATTGAGTTGAAAATAAATGATAATAAGCAGAAAAAGAAAATAACTATTACAGAAACGTAAAAATAAAAACTAAGCGTCTGAGCCGAATGAAAAAAACAAAAAAGCCACCACTTTTCAGTGGTGGCTTTGACTCAGCGATGTTGTTCTATCTGAATTAACGAGGATCAAGTCCTAGCTTTTGTAGCACCAGTTTGAAGTTATCACGGCGCTCTTCCACGTTATGAACGTCACCAGTCGAACACGTCAAATCAGGACAACCACGGTTAACGATGCCTGAAACGTCATCAATAAATTGAGAGCCTTGTAGACCGCTATCAACGTACTTCTTCAGCTCGTTGTAGTAGTTCCAGTCTGCGTATTGGCCGCCTTCATCGTTATACGCCTGCACTGATGTTACCCAGTAGAATAGACCAGCAATCCATTTGATCTCTCTGTTTTCTTCCGAGCTACAAATCAGACCAGGGTTCGAACAGAAGTCCAACTCTGCGTATAGCGGATTCTCTGGTGGCGCTTCAACCGTTACGCCATCAATCGTCTTACCGATCGTCGATGGATCAACGTGTGAACGACCTAGGTAGTGGTTAAGCGTACCGAAGTTCTGACGACCTGTGGTTTGGATAACACCACGGCCCCACCAGCCACAGCCTTCAACACTTTCTTGGCTGCTGCCGTCCCAAACAAATTTACCCGCTTTTTGGCCAACGTAAGTTCTACACTCGTCACGCTCCCATACTTGCTTAGACGTATCGACGCTTTCAGGTACTTCGTTACAGTGACCGTTGTTCGTCCAACGACCAGCAGCACCATTTACCAGTAGACCACGCTCTTCAAGCACAGCATCCGGAGCAGCAAATACTGGAGCTGGTGCACCGTACCATTTCGCATGCGTCAGCGCGCTTACTTCCATCTTGTTATCACGTGGACACGAGTACGCGTGATCCAGACCAGACACTGGGTTTACACCATAATCTGCGTATTTCTGACCAAGTTGACCACAGCTTGCCGTCATTGGGTAATCCGTTGGCGCGCCATATTTCACTTCTGACCAGTTGTTTTCATCACAAGCGTTGTAACGAATAGTCTCTTGCATACTTTGTGCAAGGAATGCAGCAATCGCGACTTTCGCGTATTTGATGTTGGTAGCGTCATCGACTTCGTCATCCATCAGCCAGAACTTGTTACCCGCCACACCAATGTTGTGCATCGCGTTCAAGCCATCTAGGAAGTCATTCCACTTGTAAACCGTTGACGGAACCCACTGAGATTGCGGCGTTTCGTACAGGAAGGCTTCGTTATCCATCACGCTTTCAGCATTAGCTAACTCTTGGTTTAGCGCCTCAATACGAGTCAATGAACCTTTCTCTAGCTCTTCACCCACGTAGTACAGTGGTACTTTCGCCGTTTGGTACAGTTCAATCTTGCTGGTTAATGCTTGAGAGTCTTGATCAAACATCAATGCAAACACGTTACTGTAAGCCGCTTTGCGAATTTGCTGCTCGCTTTGCGTACTACCCATGAAGTAGTTCGCCGCTTGCGCAGTCGACATGTTTGCCAGCATTGCAGGTGATTCAACGTAATCTGTTACCTGTTTTACGTATTCAAGTGCGTTGTGCCACTGCTCGCTAGTTAGCGCAGCCGTCTCGCTCGATTTAGTGAAAGCAACAAAGTCTGCTTTATTTGCAGAATCCGCTTTGTATAGTTCAAAGCTATTAAGCAAATCAGCAGAGAAGACAGACGCTTCATCCCATACTGATTGACGACCAGAATGCGTATCGTACGCGAAATCGCCAATGCTTAATGACCAACCAAATGTCGCTTGAGGTGCAAGTGTGGTGAAGATCAAGTTGTGAGCCTGTGCCCAACCTTTTACATCATCACTCAGTGCGTTGATCGCATCGATATCGATATTGCTACCTGTAATATCGATAGCGTTTGTCAGCGCTTGCTTAACCGCTACCGTACCCAATGATGCGCCTTTGTCTTGTGTTGCAAGATCCAGAACATCCGATTGAATAACGATAGAGGCTGAGCCTGCGTTTTCTGCCTGCTCTAGGACAGAAACAAATGCACGTGTTAGCTGTTCTACATCTACTAACGCATCAGCGCTGCTTGTCTCGATCGTCAATGTGCTTGGTGCTTGAGTTGATGGGCTCGCTACAACAAATGTATTTGGCCAACCAGCAACTTCAAGGCGAACTGGGTCCATTGGGTTGCGTAATGATAGCGCTGGTGCTGTACCCGGCTCTGTGCCATCACAGTTCAGGTGCAGTGCCCATGAGGCGTCACTACCCGGAACAGTTTGCGTCCAGTGAACCGCTGAGTAAGCAATATTCTTGTGAACCATAATGTCGCCACCAGTTGCGTGGTCACCACGAGTCCAATCTGGGTAAACATTGAAATCAGCACACAAGCCACCCGGAGGCGTTGGGGTATCAACTTCTTCCACTGTGATTTTCACACGTGCAGTCGCCGTCAGATTTTCAGCATCGGTCGCTACCGCTTCTAACGTCACATCACCCACTTGAGATGCCGTCCAGTTACAAGAGTACTGGCTTTCCGTAGACGCGTTAAACTCACAAATTTGCTGGTTGTTTGCTTTCACAATAACACGAGACAAATCATCATCCGCATCCGTTGCACGAACAGAGATCGATACCAACTCGTCTTTTTCAAACTTAGAACCGTTTGCAGGAGAAGAGAAGCTCACTTCAGGGCTAACAAAACTTGGTGCAGTTTCTACTGTCACTGCGATGCTGTTCTGCTCAACCGTTTGGCCGTTTTGATCTAACACCACCACTTTTAGCGTTGCGTTGCCAACTTCGCTTGGTGTCCAAGATTGCGAGTAAGAGTTTTGAGTAGCTGTGATACTACGCTGGCCTAGCTTGCGATCGTTTGCCCAAAATTCCAGGGTCGAGATCAACTCACCATCAACGCGTGCAGTAATTGTCGTCGCTTGTTCAACAGTCAGTTTTTGACCTTGTGTTGGTGCAACAAACGTCAGTTCATGTACTTCAGGCTCCAGTGGCGGCTCAACTTGCTTTTCTTTAACTGTGATGCTTACAGCCTGCTCTTGTGTTAGACCAGAAGTGTCTTCCACTACTGCTTTAATCGTGTGTGCACCCACGCCAACTGATGTCCAACTTGCTTGGAAAGGCGCCTGTGTTGCACGAGCAACTTGAACGTTATCGACAAAGAAGGTCACCGCTTTAACGCTGGTATTGGTCGCGGTTACGTTTGCTAACATCGCAACCGCTTGGCCTTCTTCAAACTCCGCGCCACTTACTGGTGACGTTAACTGAAGCGAAATCTCCGGCTCACCCACTTCACCATCATCAGCAATCAAACGGATAGTGTTCTGCAGTAGAGCAAGATCCAATACGCCACTCACACCCAGAGTTAGCTCGATGCTTTCACCAGCTGGAAGTTGTGACTTAACCCAACTACCGCTATCAAAGGAAAGGGTAAGAGTGTTTTCGAATAGGCTCCCTTTCGCATTGCTCGTAAATGCCATGCCTGGGTAGCTAACGCTTGTAGCTGCCCAAGAAGGCGCAGACATAGTTAGATTTGAATCAAACAAAACCTTGGCATCACGCAACTCAATTGATTGAGAACCATCGTTTGTCAGGGTTACTTTGTACGTGTTCCACCATTGGCTTTCAGAGCCAACAACAGCAGCATCGGTTACGACTCCAGCTTGTGCTGCGGGCAGTCCCATTCCGATCGCGAGCGCTAGAACGCTCGGCATGAAATTTAGCATATTCTTATTCATAATTAATGACTTATATAATCTACAGTAGGAAGGTAAATCATTATAAGCAGGAACTTTTTTCGCGGCGCAGCTGATGGATGTAACAAAACGTAACAGGATTTTTTGGGGGAAAATCGTCAATAATTAAGCAGTTTCAGACGTCAAATTGATGACAAATCATTCAGTGACAATATGGACAATTTAAACTGGGACTCTAGTTCAAATTATATAAATGACATCAAACAATTGATGAATTTATTTATTCGTGTCGATAAATAACTTTTGTTTGCATAATTGTTAATTTTGTGAATTAAGAGAAATTTGCGTTACAAGTTAAAAAACACAGAAACATTTAGTTACAACTTGTCGAGATTCCAGCCAAAAACGTTGCAACTACTCTGTTGATTGATGTAAGAACACCGAAAGATAAGATTACTGAAACTTGTTAATTTGATTACATAAAATAAGCCCAATGAATGATCAAATAGTGAAAATCATAAGTATAACTTTGCAACAAAACGTCAATATAGGGTTCAAAGCACGGTTTCAAACAGAATATTCGATGATAATGAGATGCATTGGATCGGTTTGAATCCAAGTCAGCCCAAAAATACAATATGGAGAGTGTTATATGTCTTTACGTTTAGTAGCAGCAACCTTTGCACTAGTTGGAATGAGCTTTGGCGCACAAGCCAACGCGGAGTGTGAAGTGTCCATCGATGCTAACGATATGATGCAGTTTTCGACCAAGACACTGAGCGTGCCAGCGACGTGTAAAGAAGTGAAACTGACGCTGAACCACACTGGTAAGATGCCGGCACAGTCAATGGGTCACAACGTTGTGATTACAGATACGGCTAACCTTCAAGCGGTGGGTACAGACGGGATGTCTGCGGGCCTTGAAAACAACTACGTGAAACCAAACGACGACCGCGTTTATGCCTTCACTAAAGTAGTGGGCGGCGGTGAAAGCACTTCTATCACCTTCAGCACAGAGAAAATGACTCCGGGAGGCGACTACTCGTTCTTATGTTCTTTCCCTGGTCACTGGGCAATCATGCAAGGTAAATTCGAGTTCAAGTAAACACATCTACATCTAGATGACCCAATTTGAGATTGGGACACACAGATGTCTTATTTGAACCTAAAGAAAAGGGAAGCATTTCGCTTCCCTTTTTGGTGCTGTTAACTTACTGCTTAGCATGCAAAGTGATCGTAATCTGAACGCTCTTCTCGCTCGCTGTATTCAAGCTTTACAACATCGTCAAACGGCATTGGGCGGTAGAAGTAAAAGCCTTGAATCAAATCAATACCTAATTCTGCCATAAACTCTAATTCGCTCTCTGTTTCAATACCCTCGGCAACGGTGACGGCTCCGGTAATTTTTACCAGCTTCGCGGTTAACCTAAACAGTTCGCGACCGTTTTTGTTGTTGAGGTTAAGTACTAACGAACGGTCTATTTTCACTTTATCGAAATCGTATTTTGACAGGTAACCAATAGACGAATAACCAGAACCAAAGTCATCCAACGCAATCTTCACCCCCGCAGCTCGCAGTGCGCTTAACACATAGTGAGTACGATGCTCGTCCTGAATCAGCATGTCTTCGGTAATTTCAAACTCCACTTGAGAGCAAGAGAGAGCACTTTCATTAATCATCGTCAGTACCTTTTCAGTGAAGTCTGGTACCAAGCAAGTTTCTGGCGATAGGTTAATTGAAACTTTGAAGTTTGGTCGATTCGCCAAAAGCGCTGCTTCACGCAATGTCGTTTCGACCACCCATAAATCCAACTCACTCATTAAGCCGACTTTGGCAAAGTTCTCAAGAAACGTTGGTGGTGTGATCTCTCCTGTTTCAGAGCGATGACGAATCAGTACTTCAAGCGAACGAATCTCACCCGTACGAGCATTAACCTGTGGTTGATAGAACAACACAAACTCGCCATGCTTTTTCAAGTCACTGATGCGTTTTTGCGCCGCAAACTTATTCGTGATTTCAGGGAAAAATGCCCCCGCCACTTTGCCATTGTCTAATCCTTCATAATTGAAGAAATCATCAGAAACTGACTTTGCAAACAGCGTATCCGCATTACCAATTTTGTCCATTTGCTTAAAGAATGGGTAGTAAATTACCACACCAACCAAAATAATGATCAGTTGCAAAATCACGCCCGTCCACGTGTAGCCTGTGCCAATGAAACCACTCGCTAATGGTGGTGTCATCCAACTGACGATCTCAGTAATCGGTGCCACCAGCCCCATCGCTGTCGCAACGTAAGCAATGACTAACCCTACAATAGGAGCAATGAGAAACGGCACAATCATGACGGGATTGAACATGATGGGTAAGCCATAAATGATTGGCTCGTTAATATTGAACAAGCTCAAAACCAATGCCGCTACCGCAAGCGCTTTATAACTGCGATTTTTGGTCAGAAAAAGCATACAAAGCACCAGTGAAATGGTGTTCCCTGCGCCCCCCATCCCTGCATAAAAATCAAAGAAATTAGTAGTTAAGATTGGCAGTGGTGTTCCAAGCGCTTCATGGTTTTCTATCGCAACACGCGTCACTTCATAAAGCTCGGCTTTGTAAGGCGCAAAAATGATGTGGCCGTTGATGCCAATCGACCAAAATAGGTTACGCACAAATTCGTAGATCACGCCATCAAGCAGTGAGTTAGGATCCAGTTTTGGCAGTAGAAGATGCGCAACATCCGCAGCACAAAACGCTTGCCCAAGCGCATAGCCCAAAACCGTATAACCAACGACCAACACCACCGTCGCCACGATGAGGTTGTAGGATTGATCCACAACATTCGGCAAATCAGAGCGCATAAACCATTTTCGGCTTTGCATAAAACGCACAGACCAAGCGACGACGGTCGGAACAAGAATTGCCAATGGGTAGTTACTTGGAACGACCGTACCATCTTGCAATAAGCCCCATTCATTGCAGACGATAAAGTAAATCATCAACGATGGCGTTATGACGTTCACACGAGAGACTTTCAACAGTGAGGAAAGAAACTGCGAGAAGTACACCAACAGCAAAATTGGAAATAGCTTCCAGATAATGGCACTCGCTGTACCTACAGTGATACCAATCTGCTCGTAGCCAGCTATCACCAGTAAATTACTCAGCAATGTACTGAATGCAGAAATTAACGAGACTGGTAACAACATCACGAGGACGTTACATAAACCGTTAATGTATAAGTTGGAAGATATTAAAGTAAAAAGTCGATTGATATATCGATTGTTCATTTGGCTAAGTAAATCCATCAAAAAACGGCCTAGAAGCCGCTTAAGAAATTCGCCGCAATTAAATCCATGTAATTTGTTTCGTAATGAGGGAGAGTTTCGACAAGGACGTCGATGACGGTATCATTCGAGTAACAAAGCGTTGATCGTTCAACGTTGCGCATAGTCACTCAACAAAGGTAGCTACAGCCAACTTGTTGCTATTTAACAGAATGAAAGTGTGCCAGCCAAAACCCTCGACACCCTTCCATTCTGCTCAAACTCGTTGTTTCTTTGGTCAACGTAGTTTGTTATTTTGTTTGCTTATTAAGCAAGGAGGCGCACATTAGCGCCAGCAAGTCTATATTTCCACTCGACTTTGTAATTGTGACGATAGAAATGGCTTTTCTTGCTGTTCGTCTAAAATGTCCAATAACGGAGCTGGACGAGCAAAGAAATAACCTTGCACTTTATCCACCTCACACGCTTTTACAAAGTCATACTCCGCTTGTGTCTCAACCCCTTCAGCCACCACCTCACAATGGGTGATATGACCCAGTTTCGCCACCAACTCGTATAAATCTTTTCCTTTCTTATCGTTGGCATCCAGTAAGAGCGAGCGGTCAAGTTTGATCTTATCAAACGGGTACTTGAGCAAATGCGGGAACGAGGCATAGCCAGTACCAAAGTCATCCATTGCAATACGAATGCCTTGAGCTTGCAGCGCTTCCATCGTTTTAATCAAGAATACCTTGTTGCTCAGAATCGCTTCTTCCGTGATCTCAATCTCCAGCCATTCTGGCGAGATACCGTAATGGGCCAAACGCGATAACAAATGCGGCACAAACTCTTCTTGCTCGATCGTCGCCACCGCAATGTTGATGGCAATACGACGATCTTTCGATAAGTTCATTTGCTGCATGTCTGCCAAGACTTTCTCAATCACCAGCTTATCCAGTAATGGCATCGAGTTAAGCATCTGGAAATCACTCACAAATGTCGGTGGGCATAACTTGCCATCTTTATCGATATAACGTAGCAGAGCTTCATACGAGAACTCGTTAATATTTCTCGTCGACTGCAGTTTTTGATAGAACATCACTAACTCCCCTTCGCGCAAAATCGTAGTTAAACGCTTCTGGGCTGTCGACTTACTGATGCTTGAGTTGTTCGATGCTTTTACATTACTTAGCAATGTTTTAAAGATAGAGCTTTCTATCCCAGAATAAGCCGTATTGGCGCGGAACTGCGCTGAATATTTCCCCGCGTATGCCAAGTAAAATGGTCGATAGATGAAAATACCCAAAACAATGATCAGCGCTTGCAAGATCGAGCCTTCGATTTGATTCCCCATTGCCATGTACCCACTGAACAGTGGTGGCGTCATCCAGTTCACAATGTTTTCAACTGGCGGAACAAGACCCGATGAAATACACAAGAAGGTGATGACAAAACTCACTAACGGCACCAGCACGAAAGGGATGATCAAAATCGGGTTGAAGATGATTGGCAAACCAAACAACAACACTTCGTTGATGTTAAAAATAACCAGTGGCATTGCCGCCAGAGCCAACATCAAGTGGTTACGCTCTTTAGCAAACATCAACACACAGAGAAGCAAGCTGATCGAGTTCCCCGAGCCGCCCATCGACATAAATGCATCATAAAAACCTTGGCTGATGACATTCAGTGACGCCTCTCCGGCTTGCCATGCCATCATATTCGCTTCGGTCGCGGCGAAGATCTGCTGCTTAATCGCAAACAACAAGTTGTGTCCGTTTATACCAATCGATCCGAGCAAGCCCAGCACGGTTTGGTAAATAAGACCACCTTTGAACGTTAATGGATCAACACCGAGTCCGCGAACCATACCACCAGCCAATGCCATAAAGATTGCCGTGAAATGGGACATCACGAGCGCAACAAGCACAAACAAGAAAAAGTGCACCACATGCTTAAGCAGCCGTGATGAAAAATCGAGGGCTTGAGGCTCTAACAAACGTATCTTAAAGATGCTGCAGTAAACGTACGTCATTGTGGCACTCAATAGCGCCAACAGCGGGTTATTTGGCAACATGTACATCTGTGAAAGACTGCCATTCTCTATGGAGATCAAGTAGAACATGATCAACGAATAGATGATGAACACCGCACTAGAAACATTGGTTTTGTGGGAAAGGTAATAACCCGCCACCACACAGAATGCACTCGGGTACAAGTTGATCAGGATATCTGACACGTGAAACAGCAACTGGGACAAATCCATTAAACCAGTAAAACGGAAGACGTGCCCAAAAAATACTGCCAACGCATTAGAGAGAATCAAAGGCAGCAGTAGCAATGCGATCGACGCCAAGTCCGTTAAATAGGATTTGGACGCGGACTGCCACTGCCCCATCAATGCGAATAGGCGTTGAGAAGGAGCAAATTTGATTTTAAAGCCAGTTTGCATGAAGCATCTTAATGATAAACGTGATAGAGATTCAGCGGTTTAGTAAACAGCCATACGTGCAACCTTTACCGCGATGCTGTCGCTTCCATAGGAAACTAGCTATTGCGGTACGGACTATCTGAGTAGTCTTAATTGATGTTTTTATTATGTATTTTAAGCAACAAGCGGAAGTTGTCTGAGGGCAGATTGCGCGCGTAATTTAACGATTATATGCGCCTCGATCCATTAAGATATTTTATCGTTACGACAAATGAACAATAAAAATAACCCCCACCTTTGATTGGTGAGGGTTTACATTGAGCTGGTGATTATTGAGCTGAGACTCAGTGCTCCGAGTTCATTGGAAATCGTTGCTCATAAAGCTCCATAAAGTCTTTGCGAATCAGGTGTTCTAAGTGGTTGGCTTTATCTGTCGGACAGAAAATCATGATGTGCAGGATTTGCTCACCATTGATGTTGCTTGAGATATGGATATGCGGCTCAGCCCCCGGAAGATCGACACCAGCGTGCTTCTCGATCATCGCGTTATAACGGTGTGCAACATCAGCAAAATAACTGCAATGTTCGTCAATCTTATCGGTCAGTAACGGCAAAAGTGGGTAGAGATTGACGAAGTCTTTCACCACAACAGAAAAGTCATGGTAAACGTAACGCTTCATGAAATTGAGGTTCTTCACTGGGTAGGTGAAAAACATACTGTTAGGCAACGTCGCGGTTTTCCCCGTGAAGTGGTATTGCCCATGGTGCAAGTCGATTTCTTGAATCACTGTCGCCATCATGTTGTGCTCAATCACTTCGCCACACAGCTTGCCGACTTCAATCCAGTCACCGATGCGAAACGAGCGCGAACTGGCTCGTTGAATCGAACCGGTAAAACAAAGAATAATCTCTTTAGATGCAACAACAATAGCCACTGCAATCGCGGTAACGCTTAGGGCGAACTCGCTGATTTCTGATTGCCATAAGATGAACAACAGGATCAGCGTAAGCGCGAACGTGCCGTTTTTGGTTCTCGACATCCAGCTGCGTTGTTCTTCGGTAATGAAGGCATCGTCGCCACGAATTCGAGACAGAATCAAACGACGCAGAACAATGATGAACAGCAGGATTAATGCGGAAAATAAAATTTTGTGAGTGAGAAGAAAATCGACGACTAACTGCACTTTCTCCATTACCCGACTCCCTGTTTGGTTTGGATAGGTTGACCTTTGATGCTAACTATCGCTCAGAAAACAGATAACTAGCTTGCGAGAGGACAACCTTACCAAATTATTCAGTCGGTTGTCCCAGTTCGCTCTCTTTAAATACGATAAACGCACGGCGGTTTAAAGCATTGGCTTCTGGAGATTCTTCGTTGATCACAGGTTGAAGCTCACCAAAGGCTTTTACTTCCCACACAAACTGCGATGGATCGAGTTTCGTTTTGAGGTACGCCACTACGGTTTGTGCTCTTCGCTCCGCCAGTTGTTCATTATAAGAGAGCGAGCCCACTTGGTCGGTATGACCAGCCACCATAATGCTACCTTCTAAACCTTGCAGTTTTGCGATGAAATCATCTAATTGTGAAAGGTCTTCCGGTTTTAATTCCGACTTATCGAAATCAAAATGAGGTGTCATCGCCATGTAGATCTTACGTTCTGGTTTTGGCGGCTCACAGAAAGGCATCTCTTCGTACTTCTTCGCCTCTTCAAACATCACGTAAGCACGACGGTTTTCGGCGCGAGCTTGATCCGATTTACCCAACGCTAGCGGCTGCGACTCACCAAAGTGTTTCACTTCCCAATCGTATTGCTCTGGGTTGAGTTGTTGCTGAAGATACGCCTCTACCGATTCAGCACGGCGCATAGACAGCTTCTCGTTATATTCGTCAGAGCCTTTAAAATCGGTGTGACCAACAATCGTAATGCGCCCGGCCAAGTCTTGAATATCACGGATGAACGCATCTAGGCTTGCCGCATCGGCTTCACGAATGATGGATTTATCGAAGTCAAAATGCTCAGCAACCGCAATATGGATTTCGCGTTGCGGTGCTAAACATTCACTGATCAAAAACTTGGAAACATTGACATCAACAAACTTTTCTCGGTTCTCTTGGCTAACATACGCATCTGCCGAGCAACCTGCCAATATTGCCCCTGCGATCATGCCGCTTAACAAACGAATCGTCGTTTTCATATCGCCCTCTTATAACTTACCAACTAGGTTAATGAACACGCCTGATGCGTCGTAATCGTCATCATTCGCTAGGTTGCCATCAAAGCCTGAGAAGTTGTAACCCACACCGACTTTGAAGTTGTCGCTCAAATGTTTGTTAACCGAAACCAATGCGCCCTGCTCTAGCTCGTCGTAGGTGCTGTCCGTCTTCCAGTGGTACTCACCAGTAACGTCCCAATCTTTCATAACACGGTAAGAGGCACTCAAACCGTAGAGAGAAATTTTGCTATCAACCGGAATGTCTTCGCCGGACTGACGAGTGAAGATTTCATGCTTGTCCTTGTAAGCGTATTTCGCGCCTAAATCCCAGTTTGCATCCAGCGAGTAGATACCTTCGATTTCGATGATATGACTTTCTTCATCTTTGTAATCCACATCGCGGTTAAGTTGGTCGAAGTCCACCAAATAGGTGTAGCGAGAGAGTACGTTCAAACGGTCGTTGTAGATTGGGCGATATGCTAAACCTGCTGTCGACTCAATAAAACGAGCCAACACTTTATCGCTCGATTTGCTCTCTGAGCGTGAGTAGTTGAACTTACCAAACAAGGTGTACTCTTCCGTTAGATGATGTGTGTAACGGTTAGTCGTCACCCATTGGTCGACACGTTTTTTATCTGGGTCTGCGGAATCATCGGTCTTGTCGACACGGTATTCGACTTTGTTCTTGAACAATACGTCATCCACATCAATCGAAGTGCTCACACTCACGGCTTGGCGCTCTGTGGTGATCTTCTGATCGTCTTCGATTTCGCCTTTTTGATAGCCGATGCCCATGTCGATGTCGTCATTCATGTCGTAACCAAAGCCAAACGAGTCAATACGACCCTTGCCGTTGTTTTCATCAACAAATTGGTTTTCTTGGTAGAAATCAACCGTAGAAGTTAGGTCTGCACGCTGACCAACAATCACATTGTTTTTGCCTTCGTATGTGTCATCTACATAGGTTAAATACGTACTGTAATCTTCGGTTACGTCATACGTCACGCTCGCTTCTGCGGCATCCCCGCGATCACCAGTGGTGTATTCCGCACCAACCACGAAGTCTTCTAGAATTCGCGTTTCACCACCTAGCGTGACGCTGTCGTTCTCGTCGTATTCGTCGGTTTGGCCTACGGTTTTCTGGCCTTTGATATACACGTTGTTGTCGCTGTCCCAGATGTAGTCAGCACGCAGACCCGCTAAGGTCCCTTTGCCTTTTTCATCTTGGTTGTTTAGTTCTTCAACTTGTTTACCCGCTGCCGAGATCTTGATGTGTTTGGTGACTTTAACTTGAGTTTCCAATTCCGCTTGCTGGGTATCCGTTCGTAAATCACCATCGGATTCACGCTCTTCAACCGAGGTAAAGCGCGTCTTCACCGCAACTCGGTCAGTGGCTTGGAAACGAATTTCAGTACCGTAAGACTCTTGCTCTAAGTCATCATCTTGGCTGGCAAAACTGTAACCTGCGTCTTTGGATTTGTACCAAGCTTTGACGTCGTTACCCACCGCAGAGAATACGTTTGGAGCTAGGTCATAAAGGTTCATTACCCCTTTCACTTGGTAGATATCACCTTCACGATCTTCCGCGTTGCTGCCAATCGGGGTAAAGGTTAAGCCGCCATCGAAAGAAACGTAGTTGGAATCGGTTTGACGACCTTTACTGTGTCCGAATTCGGCTTTCAAGTACGTCCCTTCAGATGCACGCAAAGTTAAGTCTGTGCCGTACGCTTCGTAATCTTGGTTGTCTTTTTCTTCAGTTTGGTAGTTTGCACCCACACCGATGTAGTCGTTCACCCAACCTTTCACACGACCACCAGCAGTCATTGCGTCAAGCGCATCGCTGCCTTGAGGGACGTATTCGTAGTCCACCGAAAGGTAGTTGTCATAGCCAGATGCTGGTTGATCGTTGATGACAGTGCCGAAGTTATCCGAAATGATGTTGTTCAGCGGTCTGGTCAGGATGATGCGGCCTTGATACGGGTCGATTTCATAGTCACGCCCCGATTGCAGGGGCATTTCTTGCACAGTGATGCTGCTGTCTGGGTCGACAACTTTCACCATTACTTTGTCACTGCCTGGTACCACTTCACCATGACGCAAGAAGTACAAAGAACCACCAGTACCTAGGAATTCATCGTGAGCGAAGAGTGAGTCAGATTCAGCCACAAAGCCGACAATGTTTAAGCGATCTTCACCAAACTTGGTGGTTGAGCGGGTACGGTAATCCCCTTTAAAGCCGTATAGACTACGGTTGTAATCGTTGTTGTCAGTGCCAGTAATGCCAGTGTTGTAGTTACCCCACAAGACATTGGATTTGTCGTACTCAACGTTAAGGTAAACCTTACCTTTGGTGTTCACCACTTTGTAGATGTTGGAGCTGTCACCATAGTTGCCGTAATACATCTCATCGTCGTCTTCGAGAATGTCGAATACGCTGGAGGAGTCAGAGGCAAACGGGTTCTTAAACATGTCTCGTACGTCACTCTCTTTAGTATCAAAGTGAGTGGTCACTCTGAGTTTGTCGCCAAACTTACCCTGACCAAAGTACGCTAAACGTCCTTGGTTATAGATGTCATCTTGGTATTGCTCGTCGACGGCTAATGCGGCGGAGTTGCCCGTCACTTTGTTTTTACCGATGTAGAAATCCGCAAGACCCGCTTGTACCCAATACTCATCAGGGATACGCACGTACAGTTGGTAACGACGCTCTTCACCACTGTCGAAGACCACACGAGTTGGGAAGAGATACGCATCTGCTGGCAAGTATTGTTCTGCGTATAGCTCGCCTTCTTCCACATCAAACTCGTCTTCGCCAATCACGACTTTATCGACGCCTTTTAGTCCCGTACCCATGAACCTTGCCAGACCCGCAGAGGTAGGAATGTTGTGACGCATCAACTGAGCTTTGCCGAGCTTGCGGCTTTGCTCTTCTTCACCATCGTTCTTATCGATATCGACTTCAGAATCTGGCTCGACAAGGTCAATCACACCAACCGTCGTCACGTCCATGTTGCCGTCTTTATCGAAGGCTTTTAAACGGAACAACAGCTGTGTGTTGGATTCAAATTGATACTCTTGGTCGGTCGTGCCATCCCAAACAATGTTGAAATCGTTAGCAAATTGCTGACCTTCTACCACGGCTAAAGGGTCAACTAAGCCACGGTCACCACCACGGAATACTTCCAGTTGGTAATGGTCAACATAGTAGCTAAAGTTGGTTGTGATAGCGAAGCTCATTTCTTGTAATGGCTTGCCATCTTTCACTTCAACATCACTGCTAATGCTCAGGTCAAGTACCGGATCAAATCGCATGATGTCGCGGCTTACCCAAATCGCACCTTGGTCTAGGTAGATACGCGAGTTATCCGTTTGTTCGTGAGCTTTTACTTCAATACCCAGTGAGTCACTGTCAAGTTTCTCCAATTGGCTGGTGTCTTTCGCGTACGAAAGTATCGGCAACGCAGCCGCGATACACATTGTCAGTTTTGATTGTCTAAATCTAATCATAATAATCCTGCTTAACCGCTTGAGTGGTGGGCTGGGACTCGCCCAGCCTGCGTCTGTACTGCGAACGGTTAATCATCCCCACTGCTTTGAATACTGAAGTTAAATTTCGTCAGCTTGTTTGGTGTGATTCGGCGTACTTTCGGGTTCTCACTGACTACCCTCATGCCTGTCGGTAGCGAGTCTGTATCGACTTTGACCAAGAACTGCTTACCTTTTTTATTCAACACCCACTGATCTGGAACGTGGTATCGACCATATTGATCTGTCTCGATAATGATGCCTTCGACCGTTAACAGTCGAACGCCTGGGATACCGTCTTCGTAAAGTCCTTTGTTCTCTACGATGATTTCCCATAAGTACATATCACCATCTCGGTAGAGGTTTCTCACCACGTCGATGTTCTCTGCCGACAGACCTTTTTTCTTATCTCCTTTGTGCTTGGTAATCGCGTTACCTTGCTTGTTGAACTCAATGTGCGTGCCGTTATCCGTTGTCACCTTGAATGGGAAACCTTGGCGAGTTCGAGTATTAAACTGGAACACCACTTTGTTGCTGTGTTCGAGGGTACGGTTGCGGGATAGGCCGTACAGCTCATCGACTTCATAGCCTTTGTCCACACTCGACATAACAACGTCTTGGCCTTTGTGTTTCACCTTCACATCTTTAAGTTGGGTTTCAACACCATCTTGAGTAATAAAGGTTGAGCCCGGTACGTAATCGCCCGCGGCAAGGTCTACATCGATATAAATGTCATCTGCCGTTGCGTCTGCTTGGAAACCGTCACCGTTGTGGTCTTCGAACACCTTGCCGATGATTGAAGCGGTATCGAATACTTTGTCTGGCATGACTTCGACCGTCGCACTGGCGAGGTTCGACTTCACAACGTAGTTGGTCGTGGTGTTTTGTGCCGAGAAGCTTTCTGCCGGTGGCGCTTCAGCCCATGCGGTGTTGGTGTAAACGCCAAAGGTGGCACCAACACTCACACGCATTAGGTAACGGATACGTACCGCATCAGCGGTTTTCGAATCGCCCTTGCCGTAGATATTCATGTCGCCGACTTCGAAGAACAGTTGATTGGTCTTCGTTGGCTCTACGGTTATTTGGATATCATCCGAGGTATCAAATACGCCATCAGGGCCACTGTTAACCATCTCCGTCGAGTCTGCGATATAAGCAAAGCCTCCCGGATAGCGATCAACCAAACGCACACCCGTGAATGGGTTATCGTTTTCGTTGGTGATGACGATTTCGTACTCGACAACTTCACCGACGCTCGCCTCTGACTTGCTCGCTACCTTGGTTACTTTCAGCATGCCCTCGTTGTAAGCTTGCTTCTTAACCTTGATCGTGACGTTGGCGGAAGCGACTTCACCTGTCGACGCTTTCGCGGTAAAGACGTTCGTGAAGTTGTCATCAATGCCTTGGTTGATTTCACCCGTCACTACGATTTCGTATTCATTACCTTGGTACGCCTTCATGGTGTGATTTGAATCGACGTTGCTATCTGAATCGACAGAAACCACAACGCCAGATTTAAGCTCAGTGATGGTCGCTTTCCATGTGTTGAACAATGGATTGCCGTTGTTACCAATAAGCTTATCGATTTCATCCAACAGGTTGACGCTTTCTGCATCCGCAGAGCCTCGGTTGGTCGCCGTCATCGTGAAAGTAATTTCATCGTCGTCGTTGGTGTATTCCGCTTTATCTGCCACCTTGGTCACCGACAAAATGATCGGCAATGGTTTGATAGTTGCGAAATCATCCGCTAATACATCGCTTTCTGACTTATCGTAGGCATACGCGTGGTTGGTGATTTCTCCCATCGCATCCGCGTTGACGACACCTGTGATTTCAATGTCCAACTTATCGTTTGGCGCAATAATCACACGGCTATTCACATCCAGATTGTCACCTTGAATCTGTGGTAACACGATGGTGCGATCGTCACTGTATGAGCTTGTCATGCTCCAACTGGTAAACGCTGGCGCTTCGGTGTCGTGAATCGTATTTACTTTCAACTCTGAGATAAGATCTTTAAGCACTATCTCTTCGGTAAACGAACCAGATTCATTACTTAACACCACGTGGTAAGTGACGTTTTCACCCGGACGGTAGAACTCATCATCGACGGTTTTCTCTAGCTTGACCGACTCTGGCATCGCCAATAGCATCGCGCTTGCTTCTTGAGTTTCACCGCGGAACAACGCACTTGCCGTGTTCTCAATCTCGCCCGTTGCGTACTGATTCACCAAGCCTGTGATAACGAACTCCACCTCATCATTTGCTGCAATGGTCAGCGTTGAATCAATGTCCGTATTTACACTCGGAATGTTTGTGATATCAGTATCGGAACTGCCCTTATTGACTTCGATACGCCAAGAGTCGAACGCTTTTACTGTGGTTCCATCCAAACGAACCACTTCTAAGTCACTGATGGCATCTTTCACTTCTACGCCAGTTGCCGGAACGGTTCCCTCGTTCTTCACTTTGACGCGGAAGGTGGCTTCTTTGCCCGGAATGTAATACTCGGTGTCCGCCGTTTTCTCGATTGAGATACCTTGCGACTGAGGTTGAATGGTCGCGCTCGATTGCTGCACAGTGCCATTCAAGTCCGCAATAGCCGTGTTGGTGATTTCACTCGCTGCTAATGGGTTTGTTTTCACTGTAATGGTGAACTCAACAATATCGTGAGGCGCAATATCGATCACTGAGCGAATGTCTTGATTATCGATAGGCATTGGTGTGATCGTGGTACGACTGTCCGTGTTGGTCGTTTTAATCGTCCAACTTTCAAACGCTCGCTCATTAACACCGTAGATGTTGGTCGCTTTGATGCCCGATAGGATGTCACCCAGTTCGATGTCGTTATCGAAACCACCGGTGCCGTTGTAAACACGAACATGGAACACCGCTTCCTCACCCGGAATATAGTTTGGTGACTCTGCGGTTTTCTCAATCCAAACTTCTTCAGGTAAGCTTTCTAGCGTTGCGGTTGCATCGAGGGTTGCTCCACCAAACTCTGCCGTTGCGGTATTCACGATGTTTGCAACCGCGCTACTGTTCACCGTACCTGTGATGGCAAATTCAACCGTGTCGCCTGGTGCGATATCAAGGTTGGTAGAAATATCACCATTTGGTCCCGGAACCGTTTCTATGTTGGTACGTGGGTCGCCTTTAGTGGTCACAATCGTCCAATCATTTAGCGCAGGCTCCATTGCACCACCTGAGGTTTCCACTTCAAGTGAAGAAATGATGTCCTCGACTTTTACATCAGCCGCAAAGCCAGAACCATTGTTGGTCACCTTGACACGGAATGTGGAGAACTGCCCCGGCTGGTAATAACGCTCATCGGTGGTTTTCTCCAGAACGATATCACCCGGACGTGGCTTGATAGTGGCAGTTGCAGTCACATCTTTACTGTTGTGGTTCAATGTCGCTTGGTTAACGATGTCGCCCGTCGCTTCCGTATTGACTAAGCCAATAACGTAAAGAGTGATGGTGTCCTTCGGTGCGAGGTCGATGTTGTAATCGATATCCTTGTCGACAACGAGTGAGTTAGCGTCGACTGTGGTCAGCGAGCTTCCCGTTACGTATTGAACCGCCCATTGCAAGAAAGCTTGGTTCGCCGAGCCATCAATGGTATTCACGGTGAGCGCACCAATTTCATCTTTCAGGTTGATGTCATTCGCGTAGCTGTTGCCTTCGTTGACAATTTTCAGGATGTAACCTGCCGCTTGGTTAGGGCTATAAAACTCTACCATTGGCTCTTTGGTGAAGGTTAAATCTGGAATCTTTGCCGTACTGGTGACTTCGGCTGTCTTGGTCGTACCGTTATAATCCACCGCAACTTGGTTGGTGACATCTCCTACCACTTCAGGATCTAGCTCCCCTTCTACGCTCAGAGTCACAATGTCATTTGGACCAATATCCAAACTGCCATCTATGAACTCCCCAGTCGCCGATGGGAACTTAGTTTCTCCCGTCTGTGAAGATGCATTGAAGAAGATGGTGCCAGATTCAAACGCTTTTACTGTCGCGTCAGTAATACTGGTCGAGGTGATATCGTTTACAAAATCTTTGACTTGAACGTCATTCGCCCAGTTGGCTGTGGTGTTCTCAATCTTGATGGTATAAGTCAGCGTATCGCCTGATTCATATTGGCTCTTATCGACCATCTTCTCGACGGTCAAATCAGCAGTAGCCGCCTTATAGGTCGCAGCCGCTGTTTGGGAACCGCTTGAATCGCTCACTTCCACTACGTTGGTAATATCGCCAACAAGGTCCGCTTTAACGATACCTTCAACATGAAGTTTCACTGTGTGATCTGGATGGATGTTGTAGCGAATCTGATAACCATTGTCACCAGTCACCTCAGAGCCCGCGATTGGTTGAGTCAACGTTGGATCTATACCATCAACACTCACTGATGTTGCAGACCAAGAATCAAACGCACGCACAGGTAATGTCGCACCTGCTTTCTCAGCACGAATCGTCTTCCAAAGATCTGAAATCAGAACGTCGGTCGCATAACCTGTACCAATATTTTTCACTTCAATATCGAAGCCAATGGTATCGCCCGGATGGTAAATCGCAGGGGTGATTGAGGTAACTTTATCTACCTTAAGGCTTCCTGGTTCTGGAACAATGACTTTTTCTTTGAGGTTGTAGGTAAAGTAATTGGTTCCTGAGTTCAGTTTGCCTTGTAGTTGGTTTGTAAACTCACCAACCGCGTCATCACGAACGTGGCCCTCAACTGTGATTAAGATTTCCGTGTAAGTATCATCAGCGGCTTTCCCGCCCATCTGAACGGTCACATCAATATCTGTGTTTGGAGCAATAGAATTGAGGTTACTGATGTCTGTATAAGCAGGATTGCCATCAGTAATCACTTGAGCACTGACTGTCCAATCCTTCAGAGCAACTTGCTCAGAGCCATCAGCCACCTCAACTTTGTAGTCAGAAATAATGTCTCGGATATCAATCAGCTCATTATTTGCCGTCTCGTTACGAACACGCATTTGATAGTGGATTTCAGAACCCGGTGTGTAGGTTGGTGTGTCTGTTGATTTTTGGGCAATAAGGCTCGACGTACCAGGGTCTAAAACGACGGCGTTACTATCAACACCATTGACTTTAGCCACGTTGGTAATCGTCCCCGTCGCATCCGCTGCTACTGTACCGTCAATTTCAAACACAACGGTGTCGCCTGGCATCAAATCGAACGCAGCATTCAGTGGTACCGTTCCTTGGTAATTACCCGTAATTGAGAATCGATCTGCATCCGGTGCACTCACGATCGCAACGCTGTAATCTTGGAATGCAGACTTACCATCAGATGTATCAATGCTGTTCAGTTCATCAACAATCGTCGCGCCATTAGTAATACTCTCACCCACGTTGGTCACGCTAACTTGGTATTGAACTTGACCGTTCGGGTTGTAGTTACAGTCTGTGCCAGTCGTTGATGGGAAGGTACATGTACCACTGTCTGCGGTTGTATTCAGAACTGCTTTTTCAAAGTCCAATACTGGCACTACTGGCGGAATGACATCCGTTGTATCACTGTGATTGCCCGCTTTACCCGTGTTGCCATCAATATCACCTAGCGCATCTGGGCGAACCTTACCTGTAACCGTAAACTCAATAACTTCTTCTGGAGCAATATCAACGAGTAGGTCAAGATCGTCCGTCGCATCGTAAGGTTCAACGTAGGTGTCCTGCGTTCCTGTCGTGCCCGCAGAAGTGAAAACATGTGAAATGTTCGTCTCAGAAAATGCAGACTTAGTTGTACCGCCAATCACCTCAACACGAACATTAGAAACGATATCTTGAATAGCCGTTTGATCTCGCCACACAGGCTCCGTATTGGTCACGGTGAACTTATAGATCACCTCATCTTCAGGTTTGTAGGTGTCACCGGATACATAAGATTTGCCATCAATAGAGACAATTTCTTTACTGACTGAAAGGTTGCTACCCTCTGGCGTTACTTTTGCTGAATGGAAGTTGCTGCCATTGTATTTTGGTGTCGCAACAATTTGGTCAAGAGCGTCTTGGCGGATCTGTGACTCCATCACAAAGTCAATCCAACCACCAGGCGCAATCGACAGCGTAGAGATATCAATGTCCGCATTTGGACCACCAGTATACCCATCAATCAACGTGGTCGCTTCGCCAGAAGTTGTTGCGGTAACTGTCCATCCATACTGACCAAATGCTGGCAGAGTTTGAGAATCCGATTCGCCCGCGGCGTTTTGCGCGACACGCACTTTGACATTAGAGAACAGCTCTTTCAGTGATTTGTTGTACTCCAAGCCCTTACCATTGTTCTCAATCCGCAGGTGGTAGACGATCTTCTCGCTGTCAGTCGTATGGTTGTATGTGGTCTTGTGTGTAGCAAGCGTTGTATCTGTATACGCTTTATGCGTTTTAGAGATACTTGCTGGCAGCATACTCACTGGCTCGGATGGTAAGTTATGACTGTTATCAACGACCGCAACGTTCAGGATTTGCCCTACTGCTTGCTCGCTGATCTTCGCTTTAATGGTGTACTTAACAAAGGTGCCACCAGCAACAAACTCGTTTGCTGCAAGATCGAAGCTAGTATCAATGTCAGCATTGTTGACGACTTTGCCGGCATTGCTGATCGTACTAGCATCGACGCTGGTCGTTATCGTCCATGAATCAAATGCACGCCCTTTAACACCGCCAAAATAGTCAGTTTTAATTTTGCTGATTTCATCTTTAATTGGCATCTGATTGATGTGAACATTGTTCAGGTTCTTCAATAAGATTTCGTATTCGATGTAACCACCAGGCGTGTACCCACCGCTTAACTCGGTTGTGCCATCCTGATCGTAGATTTTGGTGACATGTTTAGAGAAGTCGTACTTCTCTGTAGAGGCTTTGGTCTCCGCACTGACCGTATCGCCATCAACCGTTAATAAGTTCAGAATGTTGCCCACTGCGTTATCATTGACTTTTGCAGTCACGACATACTCAATCTTGGTACCCGTTGGGATGGAGGCGTGGGTATCGATATCGACGTTATCCGCAATTTTACCATCGAGATCTAGAATCGCTTTACTGCTGCCACTTACAATGCGTGGCGCTACCGTCCAGCCGGAATCAAATGCTTTATCATTAGTGCCATCAATAAGGTCAACTTTAATCTCAGACAGTCGATCAATCACCGGAATGTTATAAGCGTTACCTTTACCATCGTTTTCAATTGTTAAGCGGTAAACGAGCGGTTGCCCTGGCTCATAGCTTGCTTGGTCAACTGTTTTACTAAATGAAAGGTGGTAGCTATTTGGAACGACAGTAATGCCGCCAATCGTAATCGTACCGACCGCATCTTCACGGACTACACCCTCTACTTGGTAGGTAACGGAGTCTCCGCCTGCTACATCGATTGTGGTCGTAATGTTTTGGTTGTCTGCAACTGTGCCATCCAAGGTGCCATCTGTCGTACCATTTCCACCGTTAGTATCATCTTTGCTGACATCAACGCTAAAGCCGGCTGCAAAAGGGTTTGCCGTGGTGCCATCAAGAAGCTGAGTCGTTACACCCGTGATGTTTTCGTTTACGCCGTGGTCATTCACGTAACCCGTTTGCGAGGAGATAGTAACTTGGTAGGTAAGCGTATCACCTGGTGAATAGAAGTTGGATTCCACACCGTTAACCAGTAACTTTCTAACGACATCGCCGCCGTTGTACGCACGCTCCATCTCATGGTGGGACACGTGAGACTCTTCGGTCACTTGACCAAAGTCACGATACACATAAGCATCATTTTCAATTTTGTTGTTCAGGTTCCCCATTGAGTCTTGAGAACCAATGACATTATCTTTAACTCGCGCTTTGATTCGGAAAGTACGAAGTTCTCCAGCCTCAAGTGTCATCGTGTTAGACGCATCACCCGGTGGATAGATGAAATCATCATTCGTTTGTGGCTGGAAACCAGCTCCATCATCGTAATCAAACTGCCAGTATTCAAATGGCTTCTGGTTTGGGTAGTCTGCGTAGTGGTTATCTTTTTTGTTAGCGAGAACCGAACGAATTTCATTCAATAAATCGACAACTTTTAGACCAACTTCTGGGTTAGCACCGTTGTTTAGAACACGAATTTCATAGGTCACATCATCGCCAGGGATAAAGCGGACTTTATCGGCGGTCTTCAAAATTGAAACGTTGAGTGAATCCCCCGTCTTACTACCAATTTGTGCAGAGGATGATTGATTTAGATTGGTTGAAGGATCATATATCTCTGCCGTATTAGAGATTTCATCTTCGACATAGTCGTCTTTAACTTTACCGCTAATGGTATAAACAACAGCACCTTCTGCTCCATTGATTCGAGGATCTAGATCAATGGAGCTATTGATGTTGCCATCATTTGGGAAGCCAGATTTTTCGCCTTCATAACTACCTGTTTTAAAAGGAGAGTTATTCGAGTCAGTAGACGCTGTAATTGTCCATTCTGAGAATGCATTTAGGCCAATAATATCGTCTGTCACATGCACTTCGTTGGCATAACCTGGACCCGTGTTCAAAATTGTGACATTGAAGCTCACCCACTGACCTGGAACAAACGCATTATCGGGCGTGGTTTTAGCAACAATCACTTTCGGGTCGTGTGGATAAACCACGACCGTGTCAGAAGCTGAGTTCTGAATGCTTGAGTCTGGTGTCTTTATTTCCGCAGTATTATCAAACCGAGTAAATAGGATTTCATCTTCGTTAGTTCGGTCGATTTGCGCAACGATCGTGTACAGCACTTCAACGTTTGGTGGGATCTGAGCGGTGGTATCTAAGTCTGTATTATCAGCGAACGTGCCGACATATGTATAAGCTGGATTCCCGTTGAGTATAGAATCATCAGAGATAATCTCGGCGCTGATCGTCCAAGATTTAAATACCGCTTTCGTTTTTCCATCCGGCTCTAAAACACCCGCAGTAATTGTTGATAATACATCTTTCACCGCAACGTTTGTCGCAAAGCCGTTTTCTTTGTCGTTTTTAAGGCTGATTTGGTAAGTCACCTCAGTATCAAGCTTAGAGTACGCGGTTTGATCACCATGGAAACCTTTATCGGTATTGGTCTTAACGCGCTTATTAAGCTCGATGGCAAAGTCACGCGGGTCGGAGCCGCGGTCAGCATAAACAGAGCCATCCACTGTCACTTCATTAGAAATGTGGCCATTTGCAAGAGGATCTGTCTTTGCAACTATGGTGTATTCGATATAAGAATGAGGCTCAAGTGTCGCGATAACATTCAAATTATTAGGATAATTCACTTCACCCGAGATACCGGTATCAGAAGCGGTCGCAGCAGTGCCATCATCTTTAAAAGCCGCAGCCGTAATCTTCCAATCCGAGTATGCTTCGATATCACCGCCATAAATGTCTTTTGTTGTTACTGAGTGGAGGTCATCTAAAACCTGAACTTGGTTTGCAAAACCATCGCCATCGTTGGTCACTGTGATGGTATAAGTCAGCGCCTGCCCTGAAGAGTAGAAACGGCTGTCGACGTCTTTACTTGCACGTAAGTTATCGTCTGGAGTTTGAACACCCGACCCCTCTTCTGTGACATTATCGTTAGAACAACTTGGGTTGTTATCAAGAATTAAGCCAGTGCTAGTATCATTCGTTTTGGCCGTCAGTTTGTACTTGATGGTTTTACCCGGCGCGATGTCTGGCGTAAGCGAAAGCGGACTGGACGTCCAAGTTCCATAGCTAAAAGATCCCGGATCCGAACCTATCGAGTCCTCACCAGAAATGACATCAACTTTCCACTTTTCAAAAGCCTGGCCATCCCCAGCACCACCCGCTTGCTCAGTAATCACACATGTTAAGTTATCTTGAACCAGAAGGTTGTTCGCGAAGTACTTTGAAGAGCCATTGGTGACAGTAATTTCATACTCAATTTCTCCACCAGGTACGTATTCAGACGCTGATGTGGTCTTCGTAATTGAAATATCTGAGTCCGTTACGGTTAACACTTTTTCTGCATCAACCGTGCTGGAGATTGTCGAGTTTTGTACCAATGAACCTGATTCATCCGTGACTGAAGCCGTAAAACCTTGCAAAGTGCCGATGGTGATTGAGGTTAAAGTTGCTTTAATTTGATAGGTGATTGACTCACCCGGGTAGATAGAAACGGTATCGTCGAAGTCCACATCCGTTTGTGGGCTACCTTGGTAGTCTGAGAGTGAGTTACTGCCGATGCCTGAAACCGTGATGTTCCAAGTAGCAAATGGATTCCCATCTACATCGGTGTTGTTGTATGAAGGAGATAAGTTGTTGGCGAGACCATTGCTACTAACTAAATCATTAATATTCTGTTTTACGTGGTAATTATGAGCAATTGCGCCACCGTTGTTCGTCACCCTCAACTCAAAATCGACCTCTCCATTAATCAAATATGGCGACGTTGAGTTGATTGTATGCTCGAGTTCGATATCAGGATCTGCCGGAGGGGTGGAAAGCGCATTACTGTCGACATTTCCGGCACGAGTAGTGGAAGTCGCTTGAGTATCAATGTTGGAGAGCAGATCGGATGCAACCGTCGCGGTGATAGTGTAAGTGATGTAGCCACCGACAGAGATCTCCGCGTCAGTGACAGATAAATCGCCAGTAGTCGCAAACGTACCCGCATTACTGCCAGACGAAGCTACCGCGCTGATCGTAACGTTACTAAATGCATTCCCTGTCGAACCATCGAGCTTTTGTCCTACGAGAGACGCAAAGTCTTGCTCAATATCTAAACCTTTAACAGCATAACTGCCATTGTTGGTTGCGGTTAAAGAGTAAGTGAGCGTGCCACCGACGTTATATTCCTCAGGGGATACAAAAGCATCGAGAGTATAATTATATTCAGCAGGTTCGAAGGTAACGGTATCAGTATTGGTAAAAGTGGTTTCTGTGCCAGAAACCGTCCCTTTTACTTCGGTACCGCCCAGCGTAATGCTCTCCGCCGCATCGTCAGAAACCCTTGCTTCTATTTGATAGGTAATACGACCAAATGGAAGTAAGTTCGCTCCAGTAACACTGAGGTTACTGTCACTTGAGGTATAAGAGCCAGGGTCTGTGCCTAATGTATGAGAATCCGATATGGTCAAACTGCTGAAAGCTCTATTCGAACCAGACATTACATCCCAAATCGCATTGGTCACGGAGACATCACTGATAGTGCTCGCTGTCGTATTTTTTACTTCAACAGAGTACGTAATGACGGCACCGTTATCATAAGGTAACCCAATAGTGGGACTGGTAGATATAACGATTTCACCTGCCGCCAAAGCTTGAACAGGAAATAAAACCATCAGTAAGAATAGGGCTAGATAACGTTGAACAATTGGCACAATACTTTTCCAACTCATACAAAATATTAATTATTCATCCATTTATGACAAAGCTAACGATAGCGTCAAAAACAAAGCGCCGAGATATTGGCGATAGAGGATTTTGCTTTGTCACGTTTCTGTCATTTTTAATGCGGCATCCGTTAAAACTTTTTGACAGTCAGTTCTGATTCAGTTTTGCGACAGATTCGAGCTTCGCGGAGGTAACAAACTCACCAAATGTTTCACACCAAACAATAACGGTCGTGTAGTTGTCTAAAGGCAGATCTTGAGGAAGAGTGACCATAAAACGGTCAAATGTTTTCACGTCACCGACATTAACCATTTGCGCCTTCAATCGATTGAAATCGGCTTCCGTTTCAACAAATGTTGGAGAGAGATACACTTTATAATCCGGGCCAGGAGCTAACTCACCTTGAAACGCAATGGTGTCCTCAGTTAACCAAATCTCGCCCTCCCCCCAATGCAAGAAGTCACTGTCAGTTCGATTACGATCGAAAGTCCCCTGATACAGCACACCTTGACTAGATTTCGAGATAACAGAAATATCCGGAGAGTCCGGTTGGATAAGAATAGGTAGGGCGTAAATACCCGCAGCAAAACCAGCCAAAACACATAACGTGTGGCTTACAAGGAACAAAATCCATTTCATAGTTATTTACCTAGCTTTAACTAACACGACGTCATTGATAAATTTAGTCCATAAATCTCGCTAAATCAGTCAATTACTCAAAACCAAGAAATTTCCTATATGATTTTCAGGGCAATATCACACTTCGAATTATTATATGAAGACTTTCAATACCTAAACCAAAAGAGAGCCAACCAAGGAAGTGCAACTAATGGAAATGATAATGAGAAAAGTTTTGGTAGTAGAGAGGAAAAATTGAAAGGAATAATAGGAAAAACTAAAAAGCCAGCCTTTAATTTGTTTGATTAGAGACTGGCTTTTTGACAAAGGCTTAAGTTAAGTGATTAGTTACTCTATCGAACCTTCCTTGAACACTATAAAAGCTCGACGGTTGAGTGCATTGGCCTCTTTAGAACGTTCATCGATAGCCGGCTGTAGTTCACCAAACGACTTCACTTCCCATAAGAATTGCGATGGGTCGATTTTGGTTTTCAGATACTTCACTACTTCAGATGCTCGGCGCTGTGCCAACTTCTCGTTGTATGACAGCGAGCCAATTTGGTCCGTATGGCCCACAACCAGAATACTACCCTGCAAGCCTTGTAACTTATCAGTGAAGCTGTCTAATTTGGCTAAATCTTCCGGTTTCAGTTGGGACTTATCGAAATCGAAGTGCGGCGTCATCGCCATGTAGATTTTGCGGTCCGGCTTTGGTGGCTCACAAAATGGCATTTCTTCATATTTTTGCGCCTCTTCGAACACCACAAAAGCACGACGGTTTTCAGCACGATCTTCATCGGTCTTACCTAACGCTAATGGCTGCGTTTCACCAAAATACTTCACTTCCCAGTCATAATGGTCTGGGTCGAGTTTTTCTTTCAGAAAGCTTTCCACTGATTGAGCGCGGCGCAGTGACAAAGCTTCGTTGTATTCCAGTGAACCTTTGTAATCGGTATGACCAACAATGGTAATTCGACCACTTAGACCTTCGATTTCACTTACAAACGCATTTAAGCTCGTCGCATCTACGTCACGGATGTTGTACTTATCAAAGGCGAAATGCTCCGCTACAACAATGTGAATTTCTCGCTCTGGCGCTAGACATTCGCTGATTAAGAATTTCGATACGTCCAAGTCTGTAAACTTGTCTCGGTTCTCTTGGCTTACGTAAGTATCAGTGGCGCAACCAGCGATAAGCAGCGTGCCCACTACCCCACCAAGAAGACGAAGGGTTGTTTTCATAAATTCCTCTCACTCATTCACGGATGGGGTTATAACTTACCAACCAAGTTGATGAATACGCCTTGTGCGTCGTAGTCATCATCGTTGGTTAAGTCGCTATCAAAGGCAGAGAAGTTGTAACCAATACCGACTTTGAAGTTGTCACCGATGTGCTTGTTCACTGACACCAAGGCACCATGTTCCAACTCGTCATTTAAGGTGTCCGTTTTCCAGTGGTATTCACCGGTGACGTCCCACTCTTTCATTACTCGGTAAGAAGCGCTTAAGCCATACAGGTCAATGTCACTTTTGACGATTTCGTTCTTACCGGATTCACGCGCAAAGACTTCTTCTTTGTCTTTGTGTGCGTATTTCGCGCCGACATCCCAGTTTTCATCGATGCTGTAAATCGCTTCGACTTCGATGATTTGGCTGGTTTCGTCTTGGTAATCCACGTCACGGTCTAGTTGATCATAATCCGCAATGTAGGTGTAACGGCTCAGTAAGTTAAGGCGGTCGTTGTAGATTGGACGGTATGCTAAGCCACCGGTTGCTTCGACAAAGCGCGCCATGGTCTCACCTGTGGTTTGACTCTCAGTGATCGAGTAGTTGTACTTACCAAACAAGGTGTGCTCTTCCGTTAAGCGATGCGTGTAACTGTTGGTCGTCACGATCTGCTCCAGCTCTCGCTGTGCGACATCGGGATCGTCTTCGTTCTTGTCGACACGGTATTCCAGTTTGTGGCTCAAGTTGATGTCATCCAAATCGATTGACGCATTCAAGCTGACGGATTGTCGCTCGGTGATTTGGTTTTCATCGTCTTCGATTTCACCTTGTTGATAACCAATGCCCATTTCGACATCGTCTGTCACGTCGTAACCAAATCCGTAGGAGTCGATACGGCCGTGGCCATCGTTTTCATCGACAAACTGGTTCTCTTGGTAGAAATCCACGCTTGAAGTCAGGTCAGCACGTTGGCCGACAATCACGTTGTTTTCACCTTCGTAGTTGTCATCCACGTAAGTGACATAGGTAGAGTGGTCGTCAGAGACATCATACGTCACCGTCGCTTCGGCAATTTCGCCACGGTCACCAGTGGTGTACTCACCGCCCAGTGATAAGTCTTCCAACACGCGGAACTCAGCCCCAACAGAAACACTGTCGTTATCGTCGTAGTCGTCCGATTGGTTCATGGTGGTTTGGCCTTTGACATACACGCTGTTGTCGCTGTCCCACATGTAATCCAAACGTAAACCTGCCAAGGTTGCATTACTTTGTTCATCGGCTTGGTTGAGCTCATCCACCTGTTGGCCTGCTGCCGATAGCTTGATGTGCTGAGTCAATTTGAATTGGGTTTCTAACTCAATGGTCTCTGAATCTGTTTTCAGATTGCCATCCATGTCACGCTCTTCGTTGGCAGAAAAACGCGATAACACAGCAATACGGTCAGTGGCTTGCAGACGTAATTCCGCCCCATACGCTTCTTGCTCAAGGTCGTCGCTGCTGCTTGCATAGCTGTAACCGGCGTCTTTGTCTTTGTACCAAAGTTTGACATCATTACCGACCGCACCGAAGATGCTCGGAGCTAAGTCATACAAGTTCGCAACGGCTGTCACTTGAATGCTGTCACCTTCGCGGTCTTCTAGACTGTCACCAATTGGCGTAAAGGTTAAACCACCATCGTACGAGACAAAGTTCGACTCGGTTTGTCGGCCTTCACTGTGAGCGAATTCCGCTTTAATAAACGTTCCTTCCGTCGCACGAAGCGTTAAATCAGAACTGTAAACTTGGTAGTTTTGGTTGTCTTTCTCTTCCGTCGCGTAGGTGACGCCAAGGCCGATGTAGTCATTCACCCAGCCTTTCACACGGCCGCCGTAAGACATCGCATCCAGTGAGTCAGAGCCTTGAGGGACGTATTCGTAGTCCACAACCAGATAGTTTTCGTAATCGTCGTTGCCTTCAATCACGCTGCCAAAACTGTCAGACATGATGTTGTCGAGCGGCTTAGTCAGGATAATTCGGCCTTGGTATGGGTCAAATTCATAGTCACGCCCCGGCTCTAATGGCACTTCGTTTTGCGTGAGGTTATTTTCGTCGACAACCTTAACGTAGACCTTGTCACTGCCTGGTACTGCTTCGCCGTGACGCAAGAAATAAAGCGAGCCGCCAGTGCCAAGAAATTCATCGTGTGCATACAGAGAGTCTGCTTCTGCTGCAAAACCAACGATGTTCAATCGGTCTTCACCGTACTGAGTGGTATCGCGAGTGCGGTAGTCCGCTTTGAAGCCATATAAGCTACGGTTGTAATCGCTGGTTTCTGTGCCTGTGACACCCGTGTTGTAGTTGCCCCACAAGTACTGCGACTTGTCGTATTCTACATTTAGGTAGACTTTGCCTTTGGTATTGACCACTTTCTCGATGTTTGAGCTGTCGCCATAGTTGCCGTAGTACAACTCGTCATCGTCTTCTAGAATGTCAAACACGTCTGAATCTTCCGATGCAAACGGGTGCTTAAACATGTCTTTCAGTTCACTTTCTTTGGTGTCAAAGTGAGTCGTAATACGCAGCTTGTCACCAAACTTACCTTGGCCAAAGTACGCCAGACGACCTTGGTTATAGATGTCATTTTGGTATTGATCATCGACGCCAAGCGCTGCATTGTTGCCTGATACGTTGTTCTTACCGATGTACAAATCCGCCAAACCAGTTTGTGCATAGTAAGTGTCTGGGATACGCACGTAGAGTTGGTAACGGCGCTCATCGCCATTATCAAACACGACTTTGGTTGGGAATACATACGCGTCGGTAGGTAGGTACTGCTCTGCGTACAAGTTGCCATCTTCAACGTCGAATTCGTCTTCGCCAATGATGACTTTATCAACGCCTTTAAGGCCAGTACCAATAAACTTCGCCAGACCTGCGTCGGTCGGAATGTTGTGACGCATCAACTTAGCTTGGCCATAGCTGCGGCCTTTGCCCTCTTCGTCTTCGTTGTCATTACGATCGATGTCCACTTCTGCATCCGGACGAACGAGATCCGTCACACCCACAGTAGTGACATCCATATTGCCGTCTTTGTCCCATGCTTTAAGTCGGAACAGCAGCTGACCGCCAACGTCAAACTGGTAGTCTACATCTGTAGCACCGTCCCAGTTGATATCAAAATCGTTGGCCAACTTATCGCCTTCTAGCACTGCAATCGGCTCGGACAAACCAAAGTCGCCCACGCGATAAACTTCAAGTTGGTATTTTTTGATGTAGTAGCTGTAGTTAGTGGTAATGGTGAAACCAACGCTATCGCGCAGCGTACCCTCTTCCACTTCTAGCTCATCACTGACGCTCACATCCAGCACTGGGTCAAACCGCGTGATATCACGACTCGCCCAAATTGCGCCTTGGTCTAAATAAATACGCGATGCGTCGTCTTCTTGTTTTGGTGTTTCGACCGCGATATCAGTGGTCTCTGACTCGAGTTTTTCTAACTTGCTGGTATCAGCTGCCATGCCCATCATCGGCATGGCAGACATAACACAGGTAGCTAAACGAGACTTGCTAAATACTTTCATACAAATTCCAGATACTGCTCCAATGACTCACTACTCTTGCTCGGTGTCTTTCGCTTTGCGATGAACACTGAAGTTAAACTTGGTGAGCTTATTCGGGGTAATTCGCAACACTTTCGGGTTTTCGCTCACCACTTCCATCGAAGTTGGTAACGAGTCAGTGTCTAACTTCACTAGGAAGTTTTTCCCTTTCTTATTCAGCACCCATTGGTCGGGCACGTGGTAGCGTCCGTACTGGTCTGTATGAATAACGATGCCTTCCACCGTCATCAGCTTGACACCTGGTATCCCGTCTTCATAAACCCCTTTGTTCTCAATCACGATTTCCCACAGGTAGGCATCGCCATGTCGATAGAGGTTTCTTGTGACGTTAAGATTCTCTGCACTTAGGCCGTTCTTTTTGTCTGATTCATGAGCAAACTTGATTTGGCCTTGCGCATCAAATTCGATGCGTGAGCCACCGTCCGATGTGACGGTAAAATCAAAGCTCTCACGAGTACGTGTTTTGAATTGAATCGCGACAGATTTTGTTTCAGAGATGGTGCGGTTTATCGAGTGGCCCCAAAGATCACCCAATTCAACACCTTCTTGCACGGCTGAAATCACTTGACCATTGTCTTGCTCATCCTCAACCGACAGCTCTTTCCCATCGCGGACGACGATTGTAGAGCCAGCGATGTAGTCCTGTGTAGGCAAGTTGGCAATCAATTCCACATCAAATGCCGTCGCGTCTGCTTGGAAGCCGTCTTTGTTGTGGTCTTCAAACACCTTTCCGATGATGGATGAGGTATCAAACACCTTGTCCGGCTCTACGGTCACTTTGGCACTGTCTTCGTTCGATACCGCAAGGCCATCGACTTTCGATACCGCGGTGTTGATGTAGTCACCAAACGTTGCGCCAACGGAAACTCGCAGTAGATAACGAATACGTAGCTTCTCGCCCGGGTCGAAGTTCAATGATGTAAACAGCAGCTTGCCCGTGTCTGATGGTTCAATCGTCAACACTCGGTCGTCTTCATTCCCAAACTCACCATCTGGACCACTCAACACCACTTCCGATGTATCAAGGATGTACTTGAAGCCGCCAGGGTAACGGTCTTCCACGGTGACGTTTTTGAAGTACGATTCGTTGTTGTTTTCCACGATCACTTCGTATTCCACGGCATCGCCCACTTGTGTGGTGTCTTGCAACGCCGCTTTCGTTAGCAAAAGTTCACCACTGTTATCTGGGATCTTCTTGATGTGCGTGGTCACACTGTCACTGGTTTGTGTACCGTCGGTTTCTGTCGCGGTAAAGGTGTTGGTGATGTCGTCATCCAAGCCTTTATCTAGCGTGCCCACAACTTCAAAGGCAAACGCATTACGTTTTTTCGACTTAAGGTTGACCGTCAAATCCAAATCTTCGCTTGCCGGGAAGGTATGGCGATCAATCACGCTGCCGCTGTCGTCTACTTCAACACCTTCAATGGTCCAGTCGGTAAAGACTTTGTTGCCCGCTTCATTTTTCAGCTCACTGATTTCATCGGTTAGACGAACATTGGCTGCGTTACCATCACCTTGGTTCGTCACGGCTAGGTAGTAAGTCACGGAATCATCATCCGGTGTGTATTCCGGCTTATCAGAACGCTTCTCAACCACAAGCTCAGCAGGAACAGGCGGTAAATCCAACGCTGCGACTTGGTCTGCAGAACCCTGCACTGAGGTTGGCGACGGCATCATGCCTTTTGAGCGCGCCATTGCAGCCGGGTTCCACGTCAGATCTAAGTAGTAACCGAGTACATCAATGTTGGTCAGCATGTCTTCATTGACGGTCAACGTGAAGGTGTAATCAATCTTACCGCCCGGTGCGATATCAACGATGGTGAACAGATCTTTATCGTCTTCATAATCGCCCGGCTGAGTCTCAGCACCTTGCCAATCGGCCGTTAGCGTCCAATCATCAAAGGCTTTGTCACGAGAACCATCGATGTAATCACCCATGGATTCACTGAACTGGGTATAGATAGCAACGTTCTTCGCAATACCGCGTCCAATGTTTTCAATCACTAGGTGATATTCCACTTTTTCACCCGGCACGTAATGTGGTGCGTCGGTATAAAGCTCAGCTTGTACAACCGCACTCACACTCTGAACAGGAGGGCTGATCACATCCCCACCATCGACTTGCGCGGTGTTCACAATGGCCCCAGTCGCTGAATCCACAACCGTGCCTTTCGCGCGGAATACCACCTTACCTTTTGGTGCAATATCCACGCTGTATTCTGTTGGGCTGACTGATTCGACATTGCTGCCTATAGTTTGTGATTCAACCTCAAGCGATGTTGAACCATCGACAAACGCAGGGCCTGTCGTACCATCGTAATAACCAACTTGGATAGACGACATGTCATCCACCACGCTCAAATCGGTGATGTAGTTATTCGAGGTGTTCTCGATAGTGATCAAGAACTCCAACTCTTCACCAGGCTCGTATTCGGTTTGAACGTTTGTTTTGGTGGCAACAAAATCGGAATCCATCGGCAGCATAATCGCCGTTGAATCTTGAGAAACACCGTTGTAAGTGACGGTTGCTGTGTTGCTGATCTCACCAATCGCGGTGGTACGGATCAGCGCTTTCACACGGAAGGTCACGGTGCTTTCAGGCGCAATATCCATGGTTGCATTAATATCGTCGCTGAGCTCGAACGTTTTTGGTGTCACAACCGTGCGTTCATCCGATGCTTCGTACGTCACTTCCCACAACATAAACGCCGACTCTTTATTACCACTGGTGGTGTCAACATCGATGTCGCTGATGATGTCTTTCAGTTCAACACCAGAAGCAAACGCCAATGACGTGTTACTCACCGTAATGTCGTAGTTGATCAGCTTCGTCACTTCATAGGTTGGCGTGTCTACCGATTTGTCGATGGATACCGTCGCGAGGATCGGTGTACTGATTGCACTTTTTTCTGTTGTATTCCCTTCAAACGTTGTACTCGCGGTATTGGTGATGTCACCCGTCGCATTGGCTACCGTTGTCGCTTGAATGGTATAAACGATCGTATCTTCAGGAGCGATATCCAGCGTCTCTTTCAGATCTTCACCTGTTGTTGGTGCTGGTACTGGCGTTTCACCCGTTGTTGAGACCGCTGAAATCTGGATCGAACTTGGGTCAAACGCTTTTCCTGTGGTACCGCCAGCAAGCGTTGTTTCAATCGACTTCAATGTATCTTCAATTTCAACGGCTTCTGCCCAACCTAAGCCGTTGTTCTTAACCGTAACGGTATAAGTCAGCTTATCACCCGGTAGGTATTCAAGCTTGTCGACTTCTTTCGCCAACGTGACTTGTGCGTCTTCAGGCAAATACGTTGCTTCCGCTGTGTAGTCTGTACCATCACTGTCCACTTTAACTAGGTTAGTGATGTTGCCTTTGGCCCTGTCGTTAACGGTATTCGTCACAACAAAAGAATAGCTATCGCCAGGATGGATACTGTAAGTCGCGCTATAACCCTGATCGGTATCGATCACGTTTTTACGAGCGTTCAGCAAAGGATCGCCACTACCACCGAGTACTTCATCACTGATCACCCATTTACCCGTAAAGGCTTGTGCTTTGTCAGTACTGTTCGCCACATCGGTCATAATGGTATCGATGCGATCCACCAGCACTTGGTCGACCAAGTAGCCTTCACCGACGTTAGTTAACGTAATTTTGTACGCTACAGGCTGACCCGGCTGGTATTTTGCCTCCGGCTCCGCAATTGGTGTTGTCTCTTTGGTCAGTTCCAATTGGCCTGGTTTTGGTGTGATATAACCTTGTGTTAGTTTCGCTCGCTTACTACCGAGGCCATAGAGAAGAAAGGCAGTATTAGTAAAGCGACCGATGGCATCATCACGAACTTTACCTTGGATGTGGATACGAATAAGGGTGTATTTATCACCACCGCCAGTAGCAGCATCATCACGTCCCGCCATTTTTATCGAACCCGCAGGAATATTGATGTCCGGATTAGCGACACCAACGAGTTTATCTAGCTCAGAGAAGTCATTTGCTGCAGGATCAGACGGCGCGGAGTCTAACAGCACTTCATAATCCAGAGTCCATTCTTTTAAAGCGGGTTTCATTGAGCCATCGACGGTTTCAACCTCAAAGCTCGCAATGTCATCTAGTAATCCAAAATAACCTGTACTCACATCATCATTAGTGATGTCGATGTAGTAGTTAACCGTTCCACCCGGTACATATTGAGGAGTATCCGTCCATTTATTGATCAGATATTGAGATCGACCCGCATCAAGAATAATGTCATTTGTAGTGTTACTAACACCATTGTGCATCACTTGAGCTGTATTGGTTATCGTTCCCGTCGCAGAAGCAGCTACCGTGCCTTTCACATCAAAGACTATGTGCTCTCCAGGTCGAAGATCTACCCTCGCATCTAGTGGAACGTTGCCACTGTAGTTCCCTTTTACGGAATAAGACCCGACAGGCTCAATCGCGATCGACGTTGCCCACTGTTTAAATGCATTCGTGCCATCTGATGTTTTTATGTTATTGATCGCATCGATAACACGAACGTCATTCGCAATACTATCGCCCGTATTTTCAAGGGTGACTTGATATTCCACATCACCACGAGGTGCATAAGTACAGCCACTGCCATCACTCGAAGGAACCGAACAGCTCACCGACTCACCATCGGTATACTCTAGGGTCTTGAAGTAGTTAATTTCTGAAGGTTTAGGTGGAATAGGCTCCGACGAAGCAGACTTACTATCAGCGGTCACTCGGTTCGCTTCAATCTCACCCAGCGCGTCGTCTCTCACTGTACCTGTCAGGTTAAAGGTCAACGCTTCGCCAGCTGCAATATCCACTTCGATATCGAGATTGCCGGCTACGCTGTAACCCGGAACATAGGTATCAATGTTCGCGTCGATACCATTACTCACCGCATGACTGATATCACCAGAGGCATACGCCGGCTTTGTCGCTCCACCAATGACCTCTACACCAATATCGGTCACCGTATCTTGAATACGCACATCGTTCGCCCACCCGTTTTCAGGGTTAGTAACGACGAACTCGTACTCCACTTCATCACCAGGAATGTATGTATCTCCTGAGGTGAAAGGCGCACCATTGATTGAAACTACGCGTTTTTCCACATTGATATTGTTCGCCAAAGGCATCAATGTAGCCGTGCGATTTTTACCATCGTAATTTGCGGTGTTTTTAACATCGCCTAACGCGTCTTCACGGATAACGCCATGAATGGTGAAGACCAATGACTCCTGAGGTGCAATAACAATGTCATGATCAATATCGATATTATTGCCATCGACAAAATCTACCGCTTCGGTAATAGAGCTCGTTGCCGCATCTTTGACTAGACTTACTTCCCAGCCAGCAACAAAAGGTTGTCCAACCGGATCACCACCCGCCGTCGAATTATCTTCCGCAATACGGGTTTGAATCGCTGAGATGGTGTCTTTTAGGCGAGAGCCATACTCGGTGCCATAGCCGTTGTTTTTTAATAGAATACGGTAATAAACCTCACTCTCCCCTGCAGCTTGTGAGTAAGAATTTTTCTCTACGCTGAATCCTGCATCAGGGAAGACCTTCTTATTGAAAGTAATCTCTGGATCAGCCATAGAAGATGGAGGGGAAGACGCAATCAATGCATTCCCATCATCTTCATCAATATATGCACGGTTTGTAAACGAACCGACCGCTTTGGGACTTATTTTGGCACGAATGACATAACGCACATGTGGGTCAGAGAGAACGCCACCAAAGTTATCTGCTGCGATATCAAAGTGTGTATTGATCGGTTGATTATCTTGAATCGCATTGTCTACGTCTGGGTTTGTAATACCCGAGTTATCAGAGAAGGTTTGAATCGTCCAACTGTCAAAAGCAGGACCTCGAGTTCCGTCGTAGTAATCCGTTGTTATCTGATCGATATCATCACGCAAGCTGATGTCATCAACGTGAGCACTAGCAATGTTATCAATACGAATTTGGTACTCAACGTAACCACCTGGCATGTATTGTGTCGCACCAGTCAGCTTGTTGCCGTCGACGTCGTAGTAGGCAAGGATTGTTTTCTCATACTTAATTTGGCGAACCGTTTGTCGAATCTCATGCGAAATCTTATCGCTATCAACGATTAACTCGTTATCAATGTTGCCATTAGCCTTGTCATTAACAGTAGCCACAACCTCATACTCTAGGGTCGCCCCCATCGGAATATCGGCAGAGACATTTAGGTCATTATCAACCTTCTCATAATCACCTGCATTGACATATTCGCTACTCTCACCTGTGGCTGTATGAGTGATTGTCCAAGTAGTGAATGCGGGCCCCATAGAGCCATCAACGAGCTCTGTTTCGATTCCAGAAATTTCATCGATAATTGAAATGTCATCCGCATTTGCCTGACCATCGTTCTCAATGATCAATCGGTATGTGATGGTTTGGCCTGGTTCGTACACTGTTTCATCAGTGACTTTATCGAAATTAAGGTGGTAATCGTTCGGAATAACGATCGTGCCACGATAATTGATATCACCGACCGCATCCGGACGAATCACGCCTTTAACGGTATAAGTAACGTCTTCACCTTCATCAATATCAATCGCGGTGACGATATCATTGTTGTCAGCGACCGTACCGTCTTTAGTACCATCTGTAGTACCCGCATTGGCAGGTACACTTTTCTCAACACTTACGCTGAACTGGTTAGATTTTGTCGCAGGATCGTAGAACGGGTTACCTGTTGAGCCATCTTGCAATTGAACTGAAATACCATTAACCAGTTCATTTACATTAACGTTATTGCGGTAACCTCTGCCCTCTTGTGACGTGTACTTGAAGGTGTAGATCAGTTCATCACCCGGCGAGTAACGGTTGATGTTGGTGGTACGGAAAACATCACCATTGTTATGTACTTGGTGGTTTTCAGCAACGGCACGTTTGAAGTATTCGCAGTCTGTCGTACAACCGGAGTCACGCATATCAATCAATATTGCCTCATTGCGAATGACATCTAGATTGCCAGACTCAACACCATTGGATACCGCGTTATCTTTAACTAAAGCCTTTATCTTAATCGTCTTCAGCTCACCAGGAGGAAGAGATAAAGGGATTCTTACATCATTGGTAGATTCGCTTCCGTAACCACTACCAGTATCAACTAACCAGTGAACAAAGGCTTGCTGAGTGGCAACATCACCCACAAAGCCATCTTTGTCATTAGCAAGCGTTGTCAAAACTTTAGTGAGCTCGTCTCTTAACTCAACCTCTGCCATCTTTTCTTCGTCGTTGTTCTTCACCAAGATGGTATATTCAAGGTAATCCCCTGGCGTATAGCGAACAACATCCGTCGTTTTTGTTAGAGATACGTTAATATCAAAGGCACTATCTTTATTGTTGATTTGAGCAGACGCACTGTGGTCACGATCGGTTAGTGGATCATAAACATCAACACGGTTAGAAACTTGGTCAAATGGGTAAGCATTGTCAACAACGCCCGTAACCACATAGTGAACCCAACCTCCCGGCGTGATATCAACGTCGGTATCAATATTTTCGTTATCTGCAACATCACCGTAGCGTGAACCAAGCTCGTCGGTATTTGTCGAGCCTGTTACAGACCAGCTCGAGAAGAAGTTCAGTGCTTCGATGTCATCCTTAACGGTTGCATCATTGGCGTACCCCACTCCACGGTTGTAGATGTAGATATCAAACGTTGCACGCTCACCAACAATAAAATCGGTGTTTTGAGCTGTTTTCGCCACAACAAGATTTGGCTCATTCGGGTGCGTCGTGACTGAATCCGCCAGATTGATATTGTCTTCTACTTCAGTCGACTTGACGGTTGCAGTGTTAGAGAACGATCCCCACAGGATCTCAGTATCATCACTGCGATCAAGAGTACCAACAATGGTATATGTGATGGTTACACCCGGTGGGATTTGAGCGATAACATCAAGATCGTTGTTATCAGAAAAGTCTCCGGCGTCAGCGGCGACTTTTAACCAAGGTGAATCCGCCTCGATATCTGCTGAAATAGTCCAGGAGGAGAATACTTTCTTCATCGCACCAGCAGGCTCCAGCAGTTCTGCCTCTATGGTGCTGATTTCGTCTTTGATTGCGATATTAGAAGCAAAACCATTGCCTTCAGGGTTAGTCACACTGATGGTGTAAGTCACTTCATTGGTCGTATTGGTGTACCAACTTTCTTCATCATTCCCATCGACGCGCTTATCTAGTACCAAATAGTAATCACGAGGGTACGAGCCTCTGTCAGAGAAAAGCTTTTCATTAACTTCGACGACATTTCTGATCTCGCCGTCTGCAATTGGGTTTACAATGGCAGCAATCGAATAGATGATGGTTTCTTTTGGAGCGACAGTGGCAGTAACATTTAAGATATTTTTATTAGTTTGATTACCACTAATTTCGCCAGAAAAGCCCGGCTCACTGATCGTAGAAACCGTGCCATCTTCCGCATACGCAACCGCAGTCACCACCCAACTGATGTATGCCTGAATCGATGTGCCATAGATAGAAGTGGTGGTTACTGACGCTAAGTCATCAACAACCGGTACATCGATGGCGTAGCCATCACCGGTGTTTTCTAGGGTAATGGTGTAATTGAGCGTATTACCCGCAGAGTAATAACGTGAATCGACTTCCTTTTGAACTTTAAGATTGGAGTTAGGCATTTGAACACCAGAGCCTACCTCACCAAGGTTATCACCCAGACACAGCCCAGTATCCGTACCATCGTCTACGATCTGTCCGACACTGTTATCTGCTACTTTTGCGGTCAGTTTATAACGAACATAACCTTCTGGGGCCAAGTCAACTTTTAAGTTGATGTCATTGCTAGTCCAAGCGCCATAGTTGAATGAACCATAGTTAGAACCTTCACCACTGCTATTTGCAACTTCAAGCTTCCACTCAGAAAATGCTGAGCCAGTTGAACCATCCACTTGCTCGGTAACGTTACAAGCAAACCTATCTAGCACCACCACATCGTTGGCAAAGTACTTCGAATCTGTATTTGAGATCTCAATGTCATACACCACCTCATTCTCACCAGAAACACCTGGAACATAAGTCGTGTCAGTGGTTTTTTTGAATCGAGTAATTTGGCTGGAAGACGAACCCAACACCTCTTCAGTATTTAGAGTACTAGCCATGACGCCAGCAGAATCTGCACCGCCTTCGTCGTTAAGAACCTTAGCTTCGATCGGCGGGATTTGACCAATAGAAACCGGACTCGCGTGGACAAGTATGGTGTACTCAATATACTCTCCAGGGTAGATTGACACTTTGTCATTAAGGGACTTATTGGTCTCTGCTCCAGAGGCAGCAAGAACGGAAGAGCTTCGAGGGTCAATATGAGTGACCTCGTTGGTCCAATTCGAGTAAGGGTTCCCCATGGTGTCATCAGCATTTTTGTCGTTGCTAATATCATTGCCTAGCTCTGACGCTAAAGCGTCCATCAACTGCTGCACAGTATAGTTGTGAGCAATACCAGCATTGGATGCATTGCTAACCTTGACGGTATAAGAAAAATCGTCGCTAACGAGATAGTCATCTGTTTTGTTCAGCGTGTGGGTTAGCGTTATATCGGCTTCTTTGGGTGGTGTTGACGTCGCTGCTGGCTTTTTTGTACCGTCACGCGTCTCAGCTTCTGCGCTATCGTTTATGATATCACCAACTAATTTCGGATCTACGATGCCAGTGATGGTATAGATGACCGACTCACCCGCCGTAATCGATACATCCGTCGCCTGCAAGTTTCCAGTGTCAGAATATGTGCCTGCACTGCTTTCGGGATCTGATGTCTTAGCGCTAACTAACACTGAAGTAAACGCTGGAATCAAAGCGCCATTGGTATCTTCTGCCTCGATATCCGCTACGAGATCGGTAACAGTCATGCCTTGGATTTTTGCTGTACCCAGGTTTGTAACTGTTAACTCATAGACAAGAGCCTCCCCAACACCGTAGTTGCCTTCAGTTACATCAAGTTCAATGGAGTGCTCGTAAACGACGCGTTGATGTGTCGTCGTATTAGACTGTTCTCTTAAAAGCGCACCAGAGCGGACATTTGCAACATTAGCAATATCCCCTGCTGCCTGAACAGATACTTTGGCCTTGATAGTGTAAGACACCGTGCCATTATTTCGAATGTTTACGTTAGTCGCGGCAAGGCTGCCATTTCTGTCGTAATCACCTGCTGAAGATAGAAAAGAAGCAGTTGCCGAGATCTCTGCGCTTTCAAACGCATTAACCGAACCTCCAGACTCCCCGGAAGTCATGATGCTCATAACATCGTCATTAACCTCTAAGCCAAAAAGCGTGGAGCCAGAGGTATTGGTTAGAGTCAATGTGTATTCAATCTGGCTGCCGTTATCGTATTGGCCACTTATAGGTGACAACTGGACATCAAGACCGGCTATATCCGCTTTTGCAGGCATAGCAATCAATACCATGAAAAGTGATATGACGGCACCAATGAGAATACGGATAAAATGACTAAAATCTTTCGACATACTTACTTCTACTACCCAAAATCAGAAAGTTAAGGTTCATTAAGATTAATTAAGGCGAATTAATCAGCAGAAAAGTGTATCGAAGTAGATTTCAATGCAGTCGGCATGTTTCTATTGAAGAGTTTTTTAAATGCCTATTTCAACCATATAGAAAAGCAATATGTAAGCTAGAATTTGAGGGGGATACCATTCAAGTTATTGATACTTTGGCGCAATGAATAAAATCAAAACCAATATTTTTATAACTATTTAGCTTATGGAACCTTATAAATGCGCATAATTAGCGACCAAATCAAGTTCAAAGAGGGAAGTTTTTGTTGACATGAGTGACCAGGAACACCTCAACAAAGCGTATTCCTAGTCAATAGCAATAGGGCTTTTCTAATCTAGCAAACTATCTTGGTAGATCATTTTCTTACTCATTCCTCCATCAACAACCAAGTTATGACCATTAACGAAATCATTCTCAGGGTGCGTTAAAAAAGACACGCATTAACAATATCTTTGGCTTTCCCTACTCGGCCTGATGGGTGCTGTTGATGGTCAAAACCATCAAGTTCGTCATACCCTTCAACCTGAATCCAACCCGGACTGACTGCATTTACAGTGATGGACGTTTCTGCCAACGAAATAGCCATCGACTGTGTCATTGATACCACACCACCTTTTGACGCGCCGTAAGCATCCCAACCAGATTCATTTTGATTCCAGCGCGTAGAGGCAATATTGATAATTCGCCCATAAGGCTGAGAATGATTCAACTCAATAAATCGTCGGGAACAAGCAAACGCACCTTTGAGGTTGACATCAATCACCCGTGAAAACTCTTCAAAAGTCAGCTGTTGAATGGGTTTGTTAAAGTTGGCGATCGCACCATTGTTGATGAGAACATCGACTTTGCCGTACTGTCTTTGGATCTCATCAAAAGCCTGTTCAATCTGCTCTGGTCGCCCTAAATCAACGAGGTGAAAATCCATATCTGGATTCTTATTGGGCGCAATGTCTAGCACGATAACTTTTGCTTGTTGCTCAAGGTAGGCAAGAGCAAGGTGTTGACCGATACCTTGGCTACCACCAGTAATCACGACCACTTTATCTTTATACATACAGAGTTCTTAATTGTTTTTAATAACCACAATTTTAGAGTGCTACCACTCATAAAAATAGAAATAAAAGCAAAAACGACCAAAATACCTTCACCAGAAGCGGAGTAATATCAAATGAGCTGTATCCCTATTCTGTTGGGTAACTTTCCTATCAAATTAGCCATAGCATTGATAAGTTAACTTCACTCAACCCTGAAACTCGCTTCGAATATACAGGTAACTTTCCACAATAAGATTGCAAATATCCCTTATTGCTACTGATAAAAACGCAATTTAGACTGAAACCATGGATATGTTACTCATCTTCAAAATCTACCTCTTCTATGGCTTAGCTTTCTTCGCCATCTTTTTTGCAATTTTGTTTCGGGATTTACGAAAAAGCCGGATCGCAATTGCTTCTGCTTTGCCCATCCTTGCGTTATTCGGCTTCATACATGGTTTCCATGAGTGGTCAGAACTTTACTTGGTGATGTATGAACACGAGTTTACCCTGACCAAAGGCGTAGAAACTTTCAAGGTATTCAAACTTTTGTTTTCGTTCATTGCTCTCGGTGCTTTTGCGTGGAAGATGCTTGGCCTCACTGATTGGAAAAACGTCAAAGCCATTAAATACGGAGCCGTAGCGGTTATCGCTCTGTTTGCTGCTAGCTTGGTCATCCGCTTTGGTAACAAAGAGTACGCCATTTATATTCACGATACTGCGAATCAAGTCCGCTGGATCTTTGGTTTAGGTTCTGGGCTAATTTCAGGATTAGCCATGATGAGTTACGCCAATATTCTCGAACAAGAAGGTCATGGTGCTTCACTACCCTTTAAACTGACCGGCCTTTCGCTCATTGCATACGGCATTTCAGCAGGCTTACTTACAGTTGATTTAGGGCTCTGGGTGCTGCTCGTGAGAATGGTTTGCGCACTCTCTATTTTGTGCACCCTTTGGATTGCATTACGCGTATTTGATGATGAGAAAAGCAAGCAGCTCGAAAGCAACATCCAAATTTCTCAACAAGATGCCAAACTTAAAGAACTTGGTGAACTGACTTCCGCTGTCGCTCATGAAATCAAGACACCGCTTTCCAGCGCGACCATGAGTTGTGATTTGTTGGAAAAACAACTGCCCGACAACGAGGCTAGTCACCGTCATCTGGCTCGAATTAGGCAAGGATTAGAACGGGCTGCTGAAATCAGTCATGAGGTTCTGAACTATGCTCACCATAAACCGATTCAGCGAGAAATCGTTTCACTGCAACAGGTCGTTGAACAGGCACTCTCTCTGAACCAATACCGTTTAGAAGACTTTGCTGTAAGCACATCCCTAGATAATACGCTTAGTGTCTTAGGTGATGCAGGTCAATTGGAAGAAGTAGTGACCAACATCATTGGCAATGCAATTGACGCTAGCCAAGAACACAAACAACTCTACATAGAAACGTATCAAGACAAACTGATGGCGATCCTCTCCATTTCCGACTGGGGAACTGGCATGCCACTGGACAAGATTGCCAAAGCGAAAACACCTTTCTACACCACAAAACCAAGGGGTGAAGGCACAGGAATGGGATTGGCAATCAGTAATCAAATTATTTTACAACACGGTGGCGAGCTAAACTTGAGGAACTCGAAGAAGAGTGACCACATTACTGGCTTAACGGTTGAGATCCGCTTACCAAGGAACATTGAATGACATTAAAACTCTTACTTGCAGAAGACGACGCAGAATTGCGAGAGGTTCTCGTTGAAGCATTAACCTTGGAATCGTTTCAAGTGGTCGCATGTGATAATGCAGAAGATGCATTAGACATCGCCAGTGAACAACATTTCGACCTAGCGCTATTTGACGTCGTAATGACGGGGATGACCGGAATCGAGGCCCTTTCTACCTTAAGAAGGCAGCATCCCAACATTGGCATTATCATCACTACTGCATTTGCTACAGTCGACGTAGCGGTAGACGCCATGAAAAAAGGAGCGGATGAGTTTCTCACTAAGCCATTCAATCTCGCAGCTCTATCTGTCACCTTAAAACGAGTCCATGCTGAACGGTCACCAAAATCTCCTCTCGATGAGAGGAAGCATGACCAAATCTTTAGTGCTCTCTCCAACCCAATTCGCCGCTCGGTTATCAAGCAACTAAAAATCCATCGAAAAATGAAGTTCATGGTTCTGTGTCGAGTCGTCGGTATTGAAGACCACACCAAGTTCAACTTCCACCTAAAACAACTAGTCAACAGCGGCTTGGTTATTAAAGAAGATGGGCGAATTTACTCACTTACAGAACAAGGTCAACAAGTTCATTCCAGCATGCTTTGACGCCTTTTAAATGCATGAAAAAGCCGACTGAATGTCGGCTTCTTAATTTTAATTCGCTTTCCCGTCCTGAGATAAGTTACCAATTCAATTATTTTTGTGTGATTGGACGAATTACTTTACACGGATTTCCTGCAGCAACTACGTTCGGTGGGATATCTTTCGTAACGACACTGCCCGCGCCAATTACCGAGTTTTCACCGATAGTCACACCTGGGCAAACTATCACGCCGCCGCCTAACCATACGTTGTCACCAATAGTAATCGGCGTGCCAAACTCAACGCCCTCCTCTACACGGCCTTTGACATCCAGAGGGTGCCCCGCTGTATAAATCTGCACGTTAGGTGCAAACAGAACGTTATCACCGATATGTACTTCCGCAACGTCTAACACCACGCAATTGAAGTTGGCATAGAAGTTTTTACCCACTTTGATGTTAGAACCATAATCACATCGAAAAGGAGGCTCAAGGTAGGCCCCCTCTGAATCGGGAATAAGCTCGTCAATTGCGCTTCGCCATTCGTCGGTATCAGGAATACTGTTGTTAAGTTTTTGCAGAACTTTTCGGCATCCAATTCTTGCTTGGTATAGCTCTGTATCCCAAGCATCGTATGGCTCGCCTGCCAACATTTTTTCTTTTTCTGTTCTCATTATTTACATCATCTCACCAAAGTAAAAACGCATCAAAGCACATCACAACGCCGCAAAATGTGACTGGCGTAATGGATTATTTATTTGCGTGAACACTGTGGTGAGATTTCAAACAGAAGTTATCCATCAATCTTCTCGGAATGCGCGATTCATACTTTCCGTTAATGGTTTAACCAAATAACTGAGCGGTGTCCTTGGTTCAGATAAAATCAGTACCTCTGCATTCATACCTGATGTCAACCTATGCTTTGCGACGTCCTCTTGAGACAAAGCGATGCGAGCAAGATAAAAGTCATCTTGGTTCTGTTCAGACAGTTTATCTGCTGAAATCGTTAACACTGTACCATCCAAGGGCGCAAGTGTTCTCGCATTCAAAGCCGTTAAACGAACTTGAGCATGTTGCCCCGGTGTAATTAAATCGATGTCTTGGGGACTCACGCGAGCCTCCACCAGCAGCTTGTCATCTTGAGGAACCAGCTCAAGCAACGTCTCTCCCGAACCAATGACACCTTTTTCAGTAAAGACCTGCATATTGACGACCCTGCCCGAAATAGGAGCGACAATGTCGGTACGTGCAACAATGTCTTTTGCCGAACGGTACTCCTCCCGAATAGAGACGAGCTCTTTCTTGGTATTGCGTAACTCCTCGACAATTTCATTGAGTCGCTCTAGCTTTAGCTCTTCGATCTTTGCTTGGTTTTCATCTAGCCGCTTACTAACGGTGAGCGACTGGCGATCAAGTTGACTCAACGTGCTACGCACTTCTGCGGCGAGACGTTTGAGCTGAAGTAACGCCGACTTTCCGGAGAAACCTTTCTGTACCAACGCTTGATTACTGGCTATCTCTTCTTCAATAAACTTCAAGCGTTCACGTTCAATGACTTTCGTTTCACTGAGGTTATCCAGCTCTAAATTTGCGCCAGATATACTTTGCGCAATGATGTTTAACTTGCTGTCAAAAAAGCGTTTCCTAGCCTCGAAAATCTTGCTTTGGACCAACTTGGCCTCGGCGACAATTTCTCCATTTTGAATGGTCTCAAGGTCACGAGCCCAGTTGATGTCCGGTAGCTCATCTAACTCCGCATTCAAACGGTTTTCTTTAGCGATCGTATGAATATACTGACCGCCAAGAGAGTCGAGTTTCGCATTGGCTTGGTGCTTTGAAAGCCGAAGGAGCAATTGCCCTTTCTCCACTAAGTCGCCCTCTTGAACATAGAGCTTTTCAATAATGCCACCTTCCAAGTGTTGGATTTCCTGACGCTTACTTAATACCGATAGATCACCGTAAGCAATAGCAGCACTCTCCAGTTTCGCCGTGGCAGCCCAATAACCTAACCCTCCCAGAAACAGGCTTAGCGTTAAGACACCTAATAAAATCGGCCCTTTCAAGTGAAGCTCCGAAGAAGGCAAAAAGCGGAATACTTTTTCTGCTGCAAGTTCATTAACGGTTGGCAGTTGATTGCTCATTTCGCACCCTCGGTATATCTGTTCTATCTTCTCCCATCAAACGCTTCAACACTTCGTCTCGCGCTCCGTATAACTTAGCTCGTCCGTCAGCTAAATACAGAAGTCGATCCATTTGCCTTAACGTACTTGGGTTATGAGCAATCACAACCACTGTTGAGCCTTGAGACTTGAGGTGTGCTATTAAACGTTGATATGACGCCTCACCTTCTCCATCTAGGTTCGCGTTTGCTTCATCAAACACGACAACAGAAGGGTCACCGTAAACGGCTCTTGCCAGAGCAATGCGTTGTCGCTCTCCACCGGATAAGCCGCGGCCATTTTCCCCAATGGTAAAGTCATAGCCTTTGTTTTTCTTAAGAATAAGTTCATGACACCCTGCAAGTTGAGCAGCTTGAATCACTTTTGCCGGGTCTTCATCTTTGAATCGTGCAATATTGTCTCGAATTGTTCCGGGGAATAACTCCACTTCCTGCGCTAAATAACCAAAGTGAGAACCTCTGTCTTCTGAAGCCCACGTTGATACTTCCATACCATCTAAGGTGACCTTGCCAGCCAAAGGTTTGATATTTCCGAGTAGTAGTCTTGCAAACGTTGACTTTCCCGTTCCAGAAGGACCAATAACGCCCACAGAAACACCTGGCGGAATCGACAGTGATATCGCTGATAAAACAGGTTCCGATGCTCCAGGATGACGATAAGCTAACCCCGTCAGTTCAAAGTGACCTTTTGGACGAGGCAAAGGCATGTCAGATTCATCTTGCTTAACAATCCGATCAATCTCCCATAAACGCTTGTAAGCATTTCTGGCAGACATCGCGCTGCGCCATGTACCGATCGCTTGCTCCATCGGAGAGAGTGCGCGACTCATTAGAATAGAACTGGCGATCATCGCACCTGCGGTAATCTCATGTTGGATGACCAACCAAGCACCACCACCTAATAAGCATATCTGAAGGGAGCCGCGTACGAACTTCGAAAAGTTAGCAAGGTAAATCGACTTACCAGTAACACTTTGTTCCAGTTGATTAGACTTATTAACACGTGAGTACCAGCTTTCCAGAAAAGCATTCATCATGCCCATAGCCATAATTGAATTCGCGTTTTGAGTCGCCACTTCTGCTTGATTGATGTGAGATATCGATCGAACTTCACTTTCTTGCATGGTTTTTCGGGTCACAAGCTCATTGATCACGCCCAAACTAAACAAAGCAATTGAGCCCCCTAACGCAATATGGCCCAAAACAGGGTGCAGCAAATAAACGAAAAGTATAAAAACCGGGGTCCAAGGTGCATCAAGCAAAGGATAAGGCGCTTGGCTACTGAGAAAGCTTTTAATGTTTTGGATATCTCTCAACACCTGAGATGTATAGCTTTTGCCCGTGTGTGTTTGGTACTGAATGCTTCGTTTGAGCATAAATACCGAAAGTTTTGAATCAATCCAATACCCAAATGACTTACTCATCTGAGCTCGCGCGATATCAATCAGCGACATAGTTAAAAGCGCAGCCAGAACAATCACTGTCAATAAAAAGAGGGTATCAATTGAGTAGGAAGAGATAACGCGGTTGTACACTTGCAACATGTACAGAGGGATAGAGAGCACTAATAAATTTATAAATAAACTAAAACCAATCAGCAGGCCCGTCAGCGTGCATAGTTTTTGTTTAACTTCTTTGAAAACCGTATTTTGCACGATTACTTCCACATATTTTTATATTTAGGCGCTAGACCCGCTAGCGCCTAATAGAATGACTTAAATGATGAACAAGTCGCTGCCATAGGTATTGATGTCTTCTTGCGTAACACCAATCAATTTGACAGTCAGATCTGCGCCATCAGTAAAGACAGCATTACCTTTAGCGTCGTAGCTAATGGTTAAATCAGAGAATGATGTGACAGAGTCACTGATGATGTGCAAAGAATCTTCGCCGATTGTGAAATCAACCACTTTAGCTTCACCATGACCTTCAAATTTATCCGTGAAAATAAACTTGTCTGCGCCTGAACCACCGATCAAGATGTTATCGCCTGAACCAGCAACAAGCAGATCCTCGCCAACACCACCGTTAAGTTTGTTGTCACCTAACAGACCAAGTAGCAAATCGCTTCCAGTGCCGCCACCTAGGTAATCATTACCTGTGCCAGCCATCAAAATATCATCACCTGCACCGCCTGTTAGACGGTCATTGCCTGCCCCACCAACAACAAAGTCATCACCGCCGCCACCGACGAATGAATCATTACCACCGAAACCGATGAATACATCGTTACCACCATCGAAATCAGCGATTTCGTGATTTTCGCCCGCATCACCGAGATATGTGTCATTTGTGCTCATTGTATGTCCCTCTTGGCTTTATATTTGAATAGACCTTTTCACGTCTGAATTAACTTCCTGCAGACACCGGGAAGTCTAATAAACAAAAGCATAGGAACAAGTTTGAATATGGATTGATATTTCAAACTAACAATATTATTAGCACTTTAAAAACTGGTACTTTTAGATATAAAAGACATTGAAAACATAAGGTTAAATCTAGTACTACAAGTTTCTTTTTGCCCAACTAGTGGCTTGTGTTCGATTTTTAACCTCAATCTTTCTAAAGATATTGTAAAGATGAGATTTTATAGTGTGCTCGCTAATAAATAATGAATCAGCAATCTCCATATTCGAGCCCCCCTCTTTTAGCATCTGTAAAACTTGAACCTCTCTTCTGGTCAACTCTACCTCTATCGCAGGCTCCACAACGTGGTGTACCTCTTTTCCTTTGTAGTAATTAACCAATTGATCAAGCAAACGACGAGACAGCCAATTTTCTCCAGAAATAATCGCACTTAATCCTTGGCAAAGTTTTTCCATCGAATCATTAGGCCCAAATATACCTTTAACGTGAGGCCAAGAGGCCAATTCAGACGCATCTAAATCGTGACCTAAGTTGAGCATGATCGTTCCTAACACTTTCTCATTATCCTTTAAATAAACTAAGGTATCGGAAGGTGTTTCTACTGAGAAATCAACCAATAGGAAGTACTTTTCAGGAATGAGCTCGTGGTAGCTCACATTCTTGTTATCGATAATTGTAATTTTTGTTCCGGTATTCCTAGAAAGAATCTCCTTGAAGTTTTCACTCTGTAAACTTTGCTGAGTGATCATTAGGATTTCAGGTTTTTCTTTATGCTGTTCCATAATCTTTCTCATACTTTACTGACTAAATGCTCTAGATTAATAACTAGTTATAAGTATTTAAGCTCATATCTAAGTGCTAGCCGATAGAGTAGAGTTATTTGCTACTTTTTTAAATTGTAATTTGATCAAGATCAGAAACAAAAAAAGTGTTTCTCATAAAAGAAACACTTTTTTAAATCTGAAATTTTATATTTGCAATGAGTCGCAAATAATATGAAACCCATTGTAATAAACACACTAATTATACGGCAATAGAGAGGTCCGACATATTCTCTTTTGCCCAAATTAATGCTTGCACTCTGTTTTTCACATCAATCTTCTTAAAGATATTATGGAGATGAGTTTTGACAGTATTTTCACTCACAAATAACTGCTCAGCGATCTGTTGATTCGAAGCCCCCATAGATAAAAAGGTAATGATTTGCTGTTCTCTTTTGGTCAAAATTGCGGGAACGGTCTTATTAAGTGGTCTGCTGTGTCGACGTAAATGCGTGATATATTGCTGAGAAAACTTACGGCTAAACCACATATCACCCTGTAATACTTTTCCTATTCCAGCTTGTAACATACTGATGTCGTCAGAAGTGTAGAAGATGCCAGCCAATGATTGCCAAACAAACAACTCTTCCGTTGTAATCGATTTATCGCAGTTAATAAGAACTTCTATCGTGTCTTTGAGATCCGTTTTTTTAAACTCCATGTAACGAGAGAAGACCTCGTCTGATATCACACTGTAATCCAACAATATCGCAGAGATTGAACTGACCGATTCAGGCTGAGTATCGAGCTTTTCAGGAGAGATCAACTGAACATTGATGTTGAGCTTAGTCTCTAGCACATCTTTTAACAGTGAAGACTGTAAGCTGTCCTCCGTTATTAAGATCACTTTCCTTGTATTTTGATTCTCCATCTTGATCGATGCCCTTTAGTCATTTTGAGTGAAATAAGGCATAGATTTAGTTAGAGAGGCACTATTGTCAAGTATGAAAAAAAGTAGTAGCAAAGACTAAATTATTGATTGGTATGTAGATAAAAGGTGTGAGGAAATGGATAGGTATTAAAAAGGGAGTATCAAACTCCCCCTTTATTAATGCACTGGCACTGAATTTTTCTGATTGAACTTACCAAAGTATTGCTCAAGGATTTCCGGAGTCAGTTTTCCTTCAGCTTCTAACTTCTTGAGCTCTGCCGCAATTTGCTTCTGCTCTTCAAGAGTTGGTAGCTTTACTTCCGGCTCTTGAGACGCTTCTTGCGAGATCTGTGCTAGTTCTTTTTCGAAATCATTCATAGTACTTACCTAAATATCGAGTCGTTAAACTTGTAAACTAGGTCTATTCTATCCAACTCTACAGCTTGAAGCTACCAACCATCTTATCTAGGCGAGATGATAATTCTTGGAGATCTCGACTTGCACCAGCAAGTTCTTCTGCTGTCGCTGTCGTCATCTCATTGATCGCATTAATCTCTTCGATGTTCTGGTTGATGGTATGAACCACTGTCGATTGCTCTTCTGTTGCCGTTGCAACCTGAGTATTACGATCCGAAATATCCGCAATCCGTTCAGAGATATTCATTAGAACAACAACAGCCTCATCAGTTGAAGCCACACCCTCAAACGTCACCGCTTTACCTGCTTCCATTGCAGTTACTGCATCTTGCGCATCACTTTGAAGTTGATTAATCATCTTCTGAATCTCTTCGGTCGAATCAGCCGTACGTGACGCTAAGTTACGTACTTCATCAGCTACCACCGCAAAGCCACGACCTTGCTCACCCGCGCGAGCCGCTTCGATCGCTGCGTTCAACGCAAGTAAGTTGGTTTGCTCAGAGATATCGCGAATCACATCCAGAATAGAACCAATATCTTTGGTGGTTGTTGCAAGCTGGGTCACTACCATGCTTGTCGTTTCCACATCACCAGCAAGGCGGCTAATCACTTCTTTTGCTTGCGTCACCACTTGGCGGCCAGTCTGCGTATTATCAGACGCTTGGTTTGCCGTATCAGCTGCGGTTGCTGCGTTTGAAGCAATCTCGCTGATCGTTGCACCCATCTGGTTAATGGCCGTCACTACCTGAATCGTCTGGTCACGTTGCTCTTGGCTATTATCATGCGTAGACGTTGCTTTATTTGAAACACTGTCTGCCGCTTGGCTTAAAGCACCACTGGTTAGCGACACTTCCTTCATGGTTGCATGGATCTTCTCAATAAAGCCGTTAAAGCCTTTAGAAAGTTGAGCGATCTCATCGTTGCCTTTGATTTCAATTCGTTGAGCCAGATCACCCTCACCTTCGCCAAGATCAGTGAAGCGGTCAGCAATTTGGCGAATTGGGTTGGTAATGCTGTTTGCAAGAAGAACGCCCATCGCAATGAAGATCAGCGCGACGATCGCTGTTGTGAATAACATTTTCTCGGCGGTTGCATCTAGGTCAGCAAATACTTCGTTTACTGGTACAACACCAACGACAAACCAATCCATTGAAGGCACGTACAAGCTCGAGACAAACATCTCTTGTCCTTCAAATTCTGTCGTTACTAAATTGAAGTGATTTTTGTTGAGCAACTGAGAAGCTTCACGACCAAACAATTGGTTGATAGAGCTTTGGTTCTTACCTTGCTGGCGATGAATCTGGATATCACCTTTACTATTGGTAAGAAAAACGTAGCCTGTTTTCTCAATCTTAAAGCCATTTAGTAACGAAACCATATCGTCCATTGACTTGGACAGGCCAGACATTGAGATGCCATTGACGTTTTGGTAGTTCGCGAACATTTTTACGTCGCCATTTGCCTCTTGAAATACGCTTACAGACGTATCTTGGCCAGAAGAGGTGAATCCAAAGAACCAAGCATCTTGCGAGCGATTAAGCTGACGCAGGAAACCGTTTTGATTCCAGTAATAAGCACTTTGTCTGTTCGCGACAGAAGCATCGTTCAACTGGTATTGGGACTTTACGTTATTTAGTTGGCGAACTAATTGCGCTTCGACTGTTGGGTTACGGTCTGTCGTCGATAGTGCTTCAACAACAAATTCATTGGTCGCCAACTGTTTCGCCGCTTGCTGCATCTGTACAACTTCACGGTCAATCTCCGTATTGATTTGCTGCAACATCGCAGGCAATTCAATATCAATAAGGCGATGACTTAATACGTCTCGCGCATGACGCTGTGCCATCACCCCTACAATAATCGTTGATGCAAGCACTGCAAATGTAATACCGAGTACAACCTTTTGTTTGATACTCAAAGAGCTAAGTTTCAACATATCTGGACCTTTAAAAGAATCACTAGTTATCTGCATTCTGAATAAATACAACCTTGCGCATATAAATTTACTATGCACAGCATGACACTTTTATCGGCCTTATCTGACAAAACTAGAGAAAATTCTCACAACTTTATGCAAACCCAATGTAATAGATTGTTTAGTAAGATAATTTAACTCCTTAATGTGACGATCATCACCAGATAACTATGCTCAATCTGGCATCCCCTCAAGAATGAACGCACTGAGCTTTTCATCGTCGACTATCTCAATACGACGATAACCGATAGTAATGATGCCTTGCTTAACAAGTTGCTGCAGCGAACGGCTCAATGTTTGCCGCGTACATCGTGAAAGGTGGGCCAGTTTATCTTGCGTGTACACAATCGGAGTGTGCTCACCATGTGGTGCATTTAAGCGGCTAACAAGAGACAACAACTTCGCGACTCTGAATTCGTTTTTTAGCAAAACAGACTCCGTCGTCCACTCCATTAAAAGCCTGAAGCGAAAGCTGATTTCATGAATAGCAATTTGATACAGCTGAGGGTAACGCTGTGCGATATCACGCATCTTCTTAACCGGAATAGCAATGGTTACCGCATCAGATGAAGAGTAGAAATCATGGTTTGTCGGCGCATCTTCAAAGCACCCCAACCAAGTTAACCAACTTCCCGGTCCCAGTATTGCAATGCACGCTTCTTCACCACTGGCACTGCAACTCACTAACTCTATATGACCAGCCACAACCAGCCGCATGGTATCAACCGACGTGTGGGCAGAGTTCAACAACGTTGGGACCTTATATGCTTCAACTTTTGCCGACTTTGCCATTTCTTCAATCGCGCTGTCATTTAGCTTCGCCAAGGTAGGATCATTCTTAAGTAGCAGCTCAACTTGCGAATACTGCTCTTCCCTCTCAGCCCAATGGCTAAATTGAGATTGTAAGATTTTAGACATTGTTCCAATCCTACCTCTGATAAGTTGTTAATCAATTGTTACAACAAGATTAACAATTAATCCCATAAAAATACGAGAGACAAACCACAAGGTTGTGGAACGAGGATTCAATAATGCAAATGCCATGCGTAACAACACTAAACCGATGGGTCCGTCATGGCTCCATCGTAGCAGCATTAATAAGCAGTGCAGTTTGGACAACAACGGCCGTCGCAAATGACACGTTTGAGGGAATTCCTGGAGAAAGAACCTGTTTCTTCCGTTATGGTCCAGTGTCCGCCGATCCCTACATCAATGTGGCCTATCCTGACGCAGCAGTAAAATATTGGGGAGCGGCCTTTACCGTGCCAGAGGGTGCAAAACTAAGATTGGAGGGGCAATTCCCCCACTCTCGCTACATGTCACTGATCAGCTATGATGACCGTGGCAGGCCAGTTCAGTCTCTCCCAGACTACATGATTAAACCGAATAAAAGCAGCGTGAACCCTTTTAGAAATGGAAACCAGCGAGATAGCGTATTCAGAAGTTATCAAGTAAAGGTGCTTGATTCAGAGCCACAAAGCGACTACACCGCAGGTCAAATGCGCGAAGGTTTTGAAACAGACGCCCTTCACACACCAAAATCAGCATCCAATCAACAAGTACTGATTTACCGTATCTACGCAAAAGACGAAAACACGGATGGCACAGGCAACACAGCCCTACCTGAACCCGTCGTTACGCTCGCTTCAGGAAAAGAGCTCCGTGGACCTGAGGCGTGTGACGCTCTTAGTAGCAGCCAGCCTTTAAAAGCGCAACTCAATGCTCTGGGCATTCCGGTTGAGAAGTATCGTAAGTTGGTTACTCAACCCAACAAGCCTGCTGGCTTCCCTGCAACCAACCCCGCCACATGGCATATACAGTTAGACAGAGAAAGCCTACTTGGCATTTACACAGGCAAGATAAATCCAGAAGCTCGACGCAGTTCCGGCGGTTTTTATCCAAACTTGGACAACAATTACATAAGAACCGTTGTTAACCGTAAACATGGACCAGTATTTGTTTTTCGCGCCAAAGCACCGACCGCACCAAAGACGTTTCACGGCAACAAAGAGATGGAAGGAGGCGAGGTTCGCTACTGGTCCGTTTGTTCAAATAAAGGCTTTGCCGTTACAAAAGTGAATGACTGTTTGTATGATGAACATATTCCTGTAGACAAAGACGGGTATTACACCATTGCAGTAAGCCGCGCATCAGATAGACCGCGTAACGCATTTGCTCAATGTGGCATTGGCTGGCTACCTATGGCGGACGATGGCGATGGCATCATTGATGAAGACGCATCCATTGTTCAAATTCGACACATGCTCGCCTCACCGAAGTTCAAGCACGCTATCCAGAACATTCAGCAAGACAAAGACATCGCACCCGTGATGAAAGAGTACTATCCAAGAACCTTTTACACCACGACAAACAATTTCGAACTGATGTTCCCCTGTCCACAGGACTGATCGCCAAGCACGTCAACCCAGATGGCAGGGCTCCCCTCCCTGCCATCTCACCACTCATTAACGACAGATATCGAGGTAGCCATGATATTAAAGCTACTGTGCCTACTGCTGTTCATTTCTTTAGTTGCAACAGTGTATGCCTCCCCAACCAACCGCTCTGAGCAGCGCGATGAACTTGATGATCCAACCGCACTTAGCTCATTTGTTGGCTTTCGTTCAGGAACCAATGGCTATGGTGCCATCGGTCAGCTAAGTTTTAATCGTCCCGATAGTCACTTTGGGCATAATAGTTTCCTGCAGTTCAAAGATGATTTTGAAACCGTACACTTACGCCACTTTTCTATTTATAAGTCGTCTGGTACGGCGTATTTGTTGACGCTCAACGGAACAACGCGGGTCTATTACCAATCAACAGAGCTTCCATTGGAGCCATTCAAATCATTCCCATTTCAGAGACCATTCGTATCAACCCTGCTGTGTTATATGGCTCAACTTGGACAGACGACAAGCAAGTACGAGATACCCTTTTCCCAACAACGCCTATCGTTACCTTGTATAGCTTTTTTCGCTGGCAAATGAGTGACGATTGGTTTGTCAATTTAGTGCCTCAATACACCTACAGCTTGAGTGGTAAGAAAATTCGTTTGTTTGAGTTAGTGACACAGGTTGGACACAACATCACAAAAGAGGCGACAGTTTCATTAAATGCTGACGAAGACGACAATTTTTGGCTGACATTGAAACACGCACTATGAGCACTTGTTAAGGTTAGGGCTTTCCGTAGCCCTAAGTCATTGTCATGACCTTGTAAAACATAGCAATAACCCAATATTGAAAAGATAAATTGCATGTGCGTACTGGAACTTTTCCCTTAGAAGAAGTGACCAATACTCAAAACAAGAATCATATGGATACCAGAGAGTCCAAAAAATGCACAAAACAAACTTCGAAACTCTTCAAAGCTACTTAGAGTCTCAGATCATTGGTCAGCATGATCTCGTTAAACAGCTTCTCATTGCTCTACTTGCCGATGGGCATATCTTGGTTGAAGGCCCTCCAGGATTGGCTAAGACCCGTGCGGTGAAATCTCTATCGGATTGTGTAGAGGGTGATTTCCACCGTATTCAGTTCACACCAGACTTACTGCCAGCGGACTTGACGGGTACCGATATCTTCCGTCCAGAAACGGGCGAATTTACCTTCCAGTCTGGTCCTATTTTCAACTCACTGATCCTTGCTGATGAGATCAACCGTGCGCCAGCTAAAGTGCAAGCCGCAATGCTTGAAGCAATGGCTGAGAAGCAAGTGACAGCAGGACGAAACACATACGCACTCCCAGAGCTATTCTTGGTGATGGCAACGCAAAACCCAATCGAGCAAGAGGGAACTTACCCGCTGCCAGAAGCGCAGCTTGACCGTTTCTTGCTGCACCTTGATGTAGATTACCCAGATGCAGAGCATGAACTGGCGATCTTGCGCATCAACCGTGGTGAGGCAAAAGGCGAAGCGACGATTGAGCGCCCAAGCTTGAGCCAAGAAGACATCTTCACCGCACGCAAAGAAGTGCTCAACATCCACATGGCAGACGCAATCGAGCAATACATCGTTCGTCTTGTGATGGCGACTCGACAGCCAAGCGATTACGACTCAGAGCTTGCGAAATGGCTATCTATGGGTGTGAGTCCACGTGCGACGATTGCGCTTGACCGTTGTGCTCGCGCTCATGCGTGGCTGGCAGGTCGTGATTTCGTCTCACCAGAAGATGTTCAAGCCATGGCTTACCCTGTACTACGCCATCGTCTGCTGCTTAGCTACCACGCTCAAGCAGAAGGCATTACAGCAAATCAGGTTATCGACAAGCTTCTTAACCTTGTAGGTAGCGCATAACGTAGGTAGGTGACATGTCTGCATCATATGCATTGCCACCTCATGCGAATGGGGTGACATTAACCCTTGAAGAGCTGCTTCAATATCGCACTCAATCGGTTCGTTGGCTGCCACCAGCACAGAGTATTTGGTCGCAAATGAGCGGTAACCATACCAGCCGTCAAAAAGGTCGTGGTATGGACTTCATGGAAGTGCGCCAATACCAAGCGGGTGATGACATTCGCAGCATCGATTGGCGAGTCACGGCTCGAACGAGAAAAGCGCACACCAAGTTGTTTGCTGAAGACAAAGAGCAAGCGGTGATCTTGTACATCGACTTGAGCCCAAGCATGCACTTTGGATCGCAATATGTATTGAAGTCAGTTCAAATGGCACACTTCGCTAGCGTCTTGATTTGGCTGACATTAGCTAAGAAAGACCGAATTGGCGCGGTGATAGATGATGGTTCCCAGTGTATTGAGTTCCGCCCTTCTTCTTTACAAAAGCAAGGGCTGAGAATTCTTGACGCGATAGTGAATACTCACAATCAATTAATTACGAATCAACAAGCTGACAGAACACGCACGTTGCCATACATGAGCGCAATTGAAACGCTACACAACCTGACGCCGAAAGGCAGTGAGCTTATTCTGCTGAGTGATTTTGCTCTAGTGGAGGAGAAAGAGCTGATTCAACTGCGTCGATTAAAGCAACACAACAGCGTTCGTGCAGTACAGTTTTATGATCCTCTAGAGCGAGGCGAAACCGACTTCCGAGGCCAAGCGAAAGCATCCGATGGTCATCGAAGTCAGTGGTTTAATTTCGGTTCGAAAGGACAGCGCCAAGCGTTGGAATCTCACTTCGTTAAGCATCAGCAAGCCATCAAACAGCAGTGTCATTCGATGGCGATTCCATTTAACAGTCTGTCGAGCGGGTTACCGTTGGTTCAGCAGTTAAGCTAATCAAAGCAACAACATACAAATCATTCAAGCAGTAGTAATAATAATGACAACGAATAATCAAAGCCTAAACCTTGAACCTTTAATCCTGCCAAATGCACCAGATTGGTTCCCACTTGCTTGGGGATGGTGGGCTGTTCTGGGCGGTGTAATTCTCTCCATCTTAATCGTCGTACTGTACTTAAGATGGCGTACAAAGCGTCTTGTTGCCAAGAAGACCGCATTGAAATTGTTGACCAATCCGATCACACCACACACACCGTCTTCTGCATTAGAGGTTCTTCGTCAAGCGGCTTTGAGTTACTTCCCTCGTGAAGAAATCGCGCCATTAACAGGTTCTGCTTGGTACGAGTTTCTTGATAGTTACACCAAAGAAACTCGATTTGTCGATAAACAACAACAGTGGCAAGCGGCGCTGTATCAAAAATCAGGTCACGAACAGCATCAAGATCTGATTGATGATTGTGCATACTGGATTGCGACCGCATTGCCACCAAAGAAAAAGGCAAAAACTCGTGACTGAGGCAACTCTCGTTTCGAGCCTCTCTCAGTGGTTGAACATTGAGTTTGTCTGGTGGTGGGCATTATTGTTACTGCCCCTACCTTGGCTGATTTATAAGTTCTTCCCTGAAGAGACTCAGCAAGCTGAAATTAAGCTGGCGTACCTGCCAGACAACAAACACAGCAACAAACCAAAACAGGTCGTACAAAAATACCTGTCTATTGGCGTATGGGCTCTGTTAGTTGTCGCTTGTGCTCGACCGGTTTGGTATGGCGATCCGGTTGAGTTCCAACCGAAATACCGTGACATGATGTTAGTGGTCGACTTATCTGGCTCTATGCAGAAAGAAGACATGAACGACAACGGTGAATACATAGACCGTTTAACCGCCGTCAAAAGAGTCTTATCTGATTTCGTAGAAAAACGCCAAGGCGACCGCTTGGGTGTGGTTCTATTTGGTGATAATGCTTATCTGCAAACGCCGCTGACCGCTGACCGTAAAACCGTAATGCAACAGATCAATCAAACCGTCATTGGCTTGGTTGGCCAGCGCACCGCGATTGGTGATGGTATCGGCTTAGGCACTAAAACCTTTGTAGACAGTGACGCACCACAACGCGTGATGATCTTGCTCAGTGATGGTAGCAATACTGCTGGTGTCCTTGATCCGCTTGAAGCCGCTGAAATCGCTAAAAAGTACAACGCAACCATCTACACCGTAGGTGTGGGCGCTGGTGAAATGATGGTGAAAGACTTCTTCATGACGCGCAAGGTCAATACCGCCTCAGATCTTGATGAGCAAACGCTGACCAAGATTGCAGAGATGACTGGTGGTAAATACTTCCGAGCTCGTGATGCTAAAGAACTCGAAACGATCTACGACACCATTAATCAACTAGAGCCAGTTTCTAGCGATACGCAAACTTGGCGTCCTCAGTCGGAATGGTTCCCTTACCCACTAGGCGCTGCACTTGTGCTTTCCGTGTTCCTGTTTGTTCTAAGGAGAAAACATGGCTGAGTTTACTTTTCTAAATCCTTATTGGTTGTTGGGTTTGCTCGTCATCCCTGTCGTTCTTGCGATTAACAGCCAATACAGAACCAAAAAGTCATCGTTGATTGCGCCCCATTTAGCCAAAATGCTTGGTCATTCAGTGAAAACCAAGCACTACTTCGCCATTTGGGGATTAGCATGGGCGATCGCTTGTATTGCTCTAGCAGGTCCAAGTTGGCAATCCAACACTCGCCCAAGCTTTGAACTAAGCCAAAACCGAGTGTTAGTTCTGGATATGTCGCGCTCTATGTACGCAACGGATGTGAAGCCAAATCGCCTGTCACAAACCCGCTATAAAGCGTTGGATTTATTGCCGAAATGGAAAGAAGGTTCAACAGGTTTGGTCGCGTACGCGGGCGATGCTTATACGTTAAGTCCACTGACGACTGACTCCAGCACACTCGCTGGCATCATCGAAAACTTGTCTCCTGAGTTAATGCCGTATCAAGGCTCCAACTTACCATCAGCGATTGAAACCGCGCTTGGTCAGTTTACTCAGGCGGGCGTAAATCAAGGTGACATCGTCGTGCTGGCAGATGATTTGGATGACTCCGAACTATCTCGCTCATTAGCGTTACTAAACGGTAAAGACATTCGTGTGTCAGTACTCGCTATCGGAACATCAACTGGTGCGCCAATTGCTCTTCCGGATGGTTCTTTGATGAAGAGTCGACAAGGCAACACAGTGGTAGCGAAGACTAACCTGAAAAACTTACAGAAGTTAGCCAAAGAGACCGGCGGATTATTTGTGCCAATTCAACACAATAACCGTGATGTCGAGAACATTGCCGCGTTTACTAATAACGCGAGTAACAACCTTGCTGCCAAGCAAAGTGAAGACGTGAAAACCGACTCTCGCTTGAACGGTGGTTTCTGGTTGCTACCTCTGCTGTTGATTCCTGCAGCCCTACTCTTCCGTCGAGGCATGATTTGGGTACTGGTTGCGACCGTGCTACCGATGAGTTGGACACCAAAAGCAGAAGCCAATGCGTTCTTGAATCAGAACCAACAAGGTGAACAGCTTTATCAAAAAGGTGAGTACGAAAAGGCCCAAAATACCTTTACTGATCCTAATTGGAAAGGCGCAGCAAGCTACCAAGCTGGGGATTACGAAAGCGCGATTGAAGCGTTTTCTCATAACCAAAGCCTTGATGGCCGTTACAACTTAGCCAATGCACTTGCTCAAAATGGCCAACTTGAAGACGCAGCCGCTCTCTACAAGCAGCTTGTTCAAGAGAAGCCAGACTTTGAGGCTGCGAAAAAGAATCTGTCGGTTGTAGAGGAGAAACTGAAGCAACAGCAGCAACAGCAGCAACAGCAGCAACAGCAGCAACAGCAGCAACAGCA
>NZ_JAADJW010000029.1:0-64915 GCF_010092875.1 Vibrio sp. LB10LO1 | reverse complement strand
GATGCGGGATGCGGGATGCGGGATGCGGGATGCGGGATGCGGGATGCGGGATGCGACTTATTTTGTTTTTCTAGGAGCACATTCTGTCAATGCTGTTTGAGCTGAGTTTCTTTCACTAATCTTTCAGCACACACCTCTCGATTCCTAGAGCGAAGCGTTCCCGACTCTCGAAGTGCGGCGTCCTGTAGGACAAAGTCCGTTCTTCAATTCCCGAAAACAAAAAAGCGCCAGTCTCTCGACCAGCGCTTTCTAAATTTACTAAATAGCTTCAGCGTTCTTACATTGTGTAAGTGTATGGCGCTTGGATACCTAGAGGAATACCTAGCATCCAGTAAACCACTAGGAAGATAGACCAGCCGATTAGCATTGCAATCGAGAATGGCATCATTAGCGATGCTAGCGTACCGATACCTGTCGACTTCACGTAACGTTGACAGTAAACCACTACTAGAGGGAAGAATACCATCAGAGGTGAAATGATGTTCGATACAGAGTCACCTACGCGGTAAGCCGCCTGAGATAGCTCAGGAGAGATACCCACAGCCATTAGCATAGGAACTAGGATTGGACCGATAAGAGCCCATTTCGCTGATGCAGAACCGATTAGAAGGTTTACAGAAGCTGTTAGAAGAATCATACCGATGATAGTAGCTTCACCAGGTAGGTTCATTGCTTTCAGACCTTCCGCACCGTAAAGCGCTAGCATCGTACCGATGTTTGATTGCGCGAATGCTGATAGGAACTGTGCACAGAAGAACGACATTACGATGTATGCGCCCATAGTAGACATAGTATCCGCCATCGCTTTGATGATGTCGTTACTTGTCTTGAACGTGCCTGAAACACGACCGTAAACGTAACCCGGAATGATAAACAGGATGAAGATCAACGGAACGATAGACTTCATGATTGGCGCAGAGAACGCAGTGATCTCACCCTCAGGTGAACGCAGTGCAGAGTTTTCTGGAATAAGCGCCACAACAAGAAGAGCGATACCCGCCATCATTGCCCAACCAGCGTAACGGAACGCTTTAGACTCAAGCTCAGTGAAAGAACCTAGATCTGGTGCTTTCTCTGCGTCTTCGTCGATTGGAGTGTTCTTTAGGCGTGGTTCGATGATTTTCTCAGTTACGTACCAACCGATAGCAACAATGATTACTGAAGATAGACCAGTAAAGAAGATGTTTGCTAGTGGGTTAACCACGTACTCAGGATCTAGAACCTGTGCAGCTGTTTGTGTGAAACCAGCCAATAGAGGGTCAATACCTGAAGGAATAAAGTTAGCAGAGAAACCACCTGATACACCTGCAAACGCTGCTGCGATACCCGCTAGAGGGTGACGACCAGCTGCGTGGAAGATGATACCACCAAGAGGAATAACCAGAACGTAGCCCGCATCCGCCGCTGTGTGCGATACGATTGCTACAAGAATTAGCATTGGAGTAAGAAGTTTTGCTGGCGTGAAGTTCAGCATCTTCTTAAGGCCAGTCGTGATGAAGCCAGAAGAATCGGCAACACCTACACCCAACATCGCTACAAGAACGATACCAAGTGGCGCAAAGCCAGTGAACGTTGTCACCATGTTAGCAAGGAAACTTGCCAGTGCTTCACCTGTTAGAAGGTTAGTAATAGTAAGAGCTTCGCCAGTTCGAGGGTTTAGAAGGTCGAAAGAAACATTCGACAAAAGTGCAGACGCAGCCCAAGTAATGATTAGTGCCCAGAAGAACAAAATCGCTGGATCAGGAATTTTATTACCTACTCGCTCGATAAAGTTCAGAAAGCGATCCATCCCGCTCGGCTTCGGTGACGGTGCCTTATTTACTGCTTGGTTACTCATGGTAACTCCATATGAATGATGTTGGTGCCATGGCCTATTTGAGTAATTATAACGGCCTATTTTCAACCGAGCATTCTATTAAATAGTCATTAAGAAAGCACAAGGTTCTACGCTTTTTTCCATATTTGGAGACATATTTTGCAAAAAAGCCATATCAATTAAACATAAAAAAAACAGTAGCACACCATTCGCGTTAACAGTTGCAAAACCACCTATTAACCACCCAACCAAGCATAAAAATTGTCAATATTTACGATAAAAGCAATTGTACAAGAAATGCAAAACACCTTAGTTTTCGAACTCACTGTAACGCGAAATCATTGTTTTTAGCTCAATCGATTGCGTTTCCCCCATCCTATCTTTCCAGCTAGAAGTTATCGTGATGGTCTTGAGAGATCCGGAGATCGTTGCTGCAGGCACTTCCCACTCAACGATATAAGATCCAGTAGCAGAAGATCCTGTTGCAATAGCAGCGAAACTGGCCGGTGTGATAGTAGACATTGCCTCAGAAGCACCTCGAGTGCGGAACAACTCAAGTTGATTTTCGGCCAGTCGCAGTGCCTCGATACTTTGAATCGCGTAATCCGATTCACGTTCCATGTAGATTTGTAGCTTAGTTAAACCAAGTGCGCCAATACCAAGCAGCAGAAACGAAATCAGCACCTCGATCAAGCTAAAGCCTTTTTGTTTAGAGATCATTCCAAGAGCCCTTTTTCCATTTAGTCTTCAGAATACGAGAGAGAGGCACATCAATTGCGTTGCCATCAAAATATAGATCTAGTGCAGCACCAAAAATAGCGGCCTGTCCCGGAGCATCCATCACATAACCACCTGAAGGGAAAAAAGCGCCTTGTTGATAATACACAATGTCGGTATCAGTCGGTTTAGGAGTAAAGTTAGCAACATGGCCATCAAGTACTAACTTCAATGCCTCTAAATCGTCTTGAACCGTTGCGGAGCTGCTGCTCCATGAAGCAGAGGAGGGAGTGAAGTCAGGGTGGAAGTTTCCACTATTATCTGTTTCACCAGAAACGAAATGGAAAAGTAACCCTTTGAAAGTAAGCGCACCACTTGTAGTAAATAACCCATTGTGAGCAACCAAGATAACACCGCTAGGAGTGTAAGTATTAATAGCAGTTCCAATATTACTTAAATCAGTTCCCGTTAAGTGACAATTACCATAAATCCAGATTAAGTCTTTTCCATTATTAATAATATTCTTTATCTGGGTACCACAATCATTAACCCTTGATGGGGCTGGTAAAGTTTGTTGCGTAAATTTCATTTCACCAGAGCTTTTAGTCAAAGAAGTAGCAGATACCTTTACAAACTCTTCGTTGGACATGATTTTGAACCAATCCTCACGTTTTTCAGCAAAGAAGTTTTCAAATGGCTGTTGTGATGCATCTAACAAGAAATCTTTTTGAGAAGATGTTGGCGAAGAAGTAACTGTTGATTGATGCCCAGAATCGCACCCCTGCCCTGAAGGAAAGTCAACATAGGGTTTAGCATTATCCGTTAACCCTTTATTCTGCAAATTGCCAAACACTTTCAATTTACTGCTGTATGTTACGGCTCGGCATTGCCATTTATTGGTAGTGCTTGCTTCTTTTAAAGGATCAGGGCTAATAGAGTTAGAGCCGTTTAAATAAAGATCTGCCGTTGTCTGGATAGCTCCAGCTCCATTTCTACCTGCGAATTTTATGACTTTTGTTATTTCAGCAAACCCACTCTCAGAGACTACCGTCAAATATTGGCTGGCTTTACTCAGTGTCAAACTTGAACTACAGGCATCTAGCTGTATTGTAGTCGGAACAGCCCCAGTCTCTTGAACTAGAGCGAAAACACACTCCAATCCCCCCTCAGCACGCCAGTGCTCTTGCCGCGCTTCAATTTGGTTATTGGCACGTTTGATCTGATAAAAAAGAGACTTGTAGCTACCAAGCGACATCATTAACGCCGCGACAAGTAATACACTGACAACCAGTAACGCTGCTGCACCTTGTTGTTTATTCATTATTGCCAGTTCCTTTGTTTCACAGTAAAGGACTGCTCCGTACGAATATTCGTCGCATCTTTCAATTCAGTCCCCAAGGTAACGGTTATTAGGGCACTCTTGGCGTCGGTGTTTTCGAGAACCTCACTCACAAGATCAAACCGATTAACGTGGATCGCCTTTTTGTCGAAGAGTGTGTTACACGTCCCTGTACCGGAGAGGTTGGCCACATCATTGATATTCCATATAGTGGCTTGCTTCTTTTCACACACAAAGAGCGATTCAGGTGTGCCATCCCGTTGCTCATACACCACGTTTTTATACAAAGACGTAGCTCCAGAAACCCCAACGTTATAAACGTATGCAATAAGCCCAGAGTCAGCGCCACTAATGGTATAAAGTGTGTTACTTGCACCGGATATTTTGACCGAATTTCCATCGCTACCATCAAATCCTGCGCGCTGAATATCGCTCTTCATCATCTGCAGAACACTGGCCGTGTTTTGCAATAACATCAGCTCTTTAGAGCGCTCCATCGCCACCTTTTGGCCACTGATATAAAGCGAACCGACAATAGCGAGAGAGATCAGTCCTAAAGAAGAGGCAATCATAAACTCAACGAGGCTGGCACCTTTTTGGTTAAACATATTCATCCCTTAAGAACAGGTTGAGTACCCAAAGAACTCGGTATTGTCGTTATCACTACATACACGAACGCGAGCAGAAAGAGTGTGAGAGATGAGTTTGAGTGCTTTTGTAGATTCTCCTACCGGATAAAATTTGATATTACCGGAGGAAGGGCGACCATGAACGTCATCGAAACTGATTTGAGTCGATGAATAACTTGGCGTAACCACAATTCCGTTGTAAGCCTCTCCCGAAAATGACAACAAAACCGTACCAGCTCCTTCGGTTCCGTTATTAGTAAGTTCTATTCGCCAATTACCATCACTTGATGAAGCCCCAGACATAATAATGTGGGCCCAGAGTCTTTCTCTGCGTAAAACCGCTTCCGACTTACCTTGAAGAACAAAACCGTGTAGCTCATCAGCTAAGCGCTGCATTTTGTTGGTTTCAAAAACATTTTGGAAAGATGGTGCTGCCGCCGCCAGTAAAACACTCATTACAGCGATGGTGATCAGAAGCTCCAACAACGTAAACCCGCGAGGCATTTCCCAAATTCCTATGCAAACGGCAAAAGGGCCGTAATTCATCTTGCGCTGATGCTATCACCTAAGAAAAATAGGCGGAAAAGTGAAAAGGGAACTACTCGTCATGATTCGAATTTCTGGTTGTAACGGATACAACAAACGATTTAGAGGGATGACATTGATCGAATTACTGATAGCCGTTGTGATCGTCGGTATCATTGCTGCTATCGCCTATCCGTCTTATAGCAACCACAGTATCACTGCCCATCGCACCGTTGCGATCAGTGATATTGCTCGTCTTCAATTGGAACTCGAGACGTCTTATGACGGGGGCTATGACTGGAGTGGATTGGTATCTGGTGGGCATTGTACGATCTGCGATTCAGACTCAGACCGCTTTTCATTTAATATCGTCAGTTCAGCGACTTTAGCGTACAAAATTGAAGCGACAGCCAAGTCTGATTTAGGGCAAGACAACGACAGTTGCTTCACTGGCCAAGACAAAAAAATAACACTCACTTCAACCAACATTGAATCGCCAAGCGATTGTTGGAACTAGAGCGCATTTGCTTGAATCCATCAAGCTATCAATCGCTAAATACAAAAAAAGCCCGCATCGTTGCAGGCTTTTTATTGGATTAAGTTAACCGCGCAATTAGCTGGTTAAGTCATCAAAGAACTTCTTCACACCGTTGAAGAAACCTTCAGATTTTGGTTTGTGCTTAGTCGCAGCATCGCCACCACAAGACTCATCAAACTCTTTAAGTAGTTCCTTTTGACGAGAGCTTAGGTTAACAGGTGTCTCAACCACTAGCTTAACGATTAGGTCACCCACACCGCCGCCACGAACGCCTTTCACACCTTTACCACGCATGCGGAACATACGGCCAGTTTGCGTTTCTGTCGGTACTTTAAGGTTCACACGACCATCTAGCGTCGGAACCTCAACTTCACCACCAAGTGCAGCCATCGCAAAGCTTACAGGCACTTCACAGTACAGGTTGTTACCTTCACGTTCAAAGATGTGATGCTCTCTCACGTGAACTTGTACGTACAGGTCACCTGCTGGTGCGCCCATTTCTCCTGCTTCACCTTCGCCAGACAGACGAATGCGATCGCCAGTATCAACACCAGCTGGGATCTTAACGTTAAGTGTCTTAGTTTTCTGCTTACGGCCTTGACCATGACATTCGTTACATGGGTCTTTGATGATCTTGCCTTTACCGTGACAGGTAGGACAGGTCTGCTGTACAGCAAAGAAGCCTTGACGCATCTGAACTTGACCGTGACCATGACAGGTACCACACGTTTCAGCTGACGAGCCTTTCTTCGCGCCGCTACCATCACAAGTATCACAGTGAACAAGCGTAGGTACTTCGATCTCTTTTGATACGCCACGAACCGCCTCTTCTAGCGACAGTTCCATGTTGTAACGTAGGTCTGCGCCACGTTGCGCACGTTGCTGACCACCGCCACGACGACCGCCGCCAAAGATATCACCGAACACATCGCCAAAGATGTCGCCGAAGTCAGCACCACCGCCACCAAAACCACCGCCACCAAAACCGCCGCCGCCGAAGCCGCCACCGCCTTGTTCAAAAGCAGCATGTCCGTATTGATCGTACGCCGCTTTCTTTTGAGGGTCAGTGAGAATTTCGTACGCTTCTTTTACTTCTTTAAACTTGTCCGCTGCAGACTCATCACCCTGGTTACGGTCTGGGTGGAATTTCATCGCTAGACGCTTGTACGCCTTTTTGATATCGCGCTCAGAGGCATCACGGCCTACGCCTAATACTTCGTAAAAATCACGTTTTGACATGTTCTTCGTCACCAATTAATTACTGCAAACGGCATGATTTACCGCTTGGTGTTTGTATCGTTCTAGGTAAGTGCACTCATTGCAAAATACTTAACTAGAAAGACAGCTTGGACAAACAGACGGGCGTAAGAGTTACCCCAAACGCCCGCACACAAAAGTCTTATCGACTCTAGGCGACCATAAGTCGCCTAGTTAGAAATATTATTTCTTGTCGTCTTTAACTTCTTCGAACTCAGCATCAACTACGTCGTCTTCTTTAGACTGTTGAGCGTCAGCGTCAGCACCTTGTGCTTGTTGCGCCTGAGCTTGTTGTTGAGCGATTTCCATTAGCTTTTGAGCTGCCGTCATTAGCGCTTGAACTTTAGCGTCGATCGCTTCTTTGTCATCGCCTTTACGTGCAGTTTCTAGCTCAGAGATAGCTGCTTCAATCTTCTCTTTCTCTTCTGCAGGTAGTGCTTCACCAGCTTCTTCTACTTGCTTACGAGTACCGTGAATCATTTGGTCAGCTTGGTTACGTGCAGTCGCTAGCTCTTCGAACTTTTTGTCCGCTTCTTTGTTAGCTTCTGCTTCTTGAACCATTTTCTCGATGTCTTCGTCGCTTAGACCGCCAGAAGCTTGGATAGTGATCTTCTGCTCTTTACCAGTCTGCTTGTCTTTCGCTGAAACGTGTAGGATACCATCCGCATCTAGGTCGAAAGTAACTTCGATTTGTGGCATACCTCGTGGTGCAGCTTGGATACCTTCTAGGTTGAATTGACCTAGAGATTTGTTGAAAGACGCTTGCTTACGCTCACCTTGAAGAACGTGGATAGTTACCGCGCTCTGGTTGTCTTCTGCTGTAGAGAAAACTTGGTTCGCTTTAGTTGGGATAGTTGTGTTTTTCTCAACTAGCTTAGTCATTACGCCGCCCATTGTCTCGATACCTAGAGACAGTGGAGTAACGTCTAGTAGAAGTACGTCTTTAACGTCACCAGCAAGTACACCACCTTGAACTGCAGCACCCATTGCTACTGCTTCATCAGGGTTTACGTCGCGGCGAGCTTCTTTACCGAAGAACTCAGCAACTTTCGCTTGAACCATAGGCATACGAGTCTGACCACCAACTAGGATTACGTCAGTGATGTCGTTTACAGATAGGTCAGCGTCAGCTAGAGCAACTTTTAATGGCTCAAGAGAACGTTGTACTAGGTCTTCAACTAGAGATTCTAGTTTCGCACGAGTCACTTTCACGTTCATGTGCTTAGGACCAGTCGCGTCTGCAGTCACGTAAGGTAGGTTTACGTCAGTTTGAGAAGTAGAAGAAAGCTCGATTTTCGCTTTTTCTGCTGCTTCTTTAACACGTTGCATCGCTAGTGGGTCGTTCTTAAGGTTGATACCTTGCTCTTTGTTGAACTCGTCTACTAGGTAGTTGATTAGACGTGTATCGAAGTCTTCACCACCAAGGTGAGTGTCACCGTTAGTTGCTAGAACTTCGAACGTTTTCTCGCCTTCAACTTCATCGATTTCGATGATAGAGATATCGAATGTACCACCACCAAGGTCGTATACCGCGATAGTGCGGTCGCCACCTGACTTGTCTAGACCGTATGCTAGAGCAGCCGCTGTTGGTTCGTTGATGATACGTTTAACTTCTAGACCTGCGATACGGCCAGCGTCTTTTGTAGCTTGACGTTGAGCATCGTTAAAGTAAGCAGGAACTGTGATAACTGCGCCAGTTACTTCCTCACCTAGGAAGTCTTCAGCAGTTTTCTTCATTTTCTTCAGGATTTCAGCTGAAACTTGAGGAGCAGCCATTTTTTGGCCTTGCGCTTCTACCCAAGCATCACCGTTGTCAGCTTTAACGATCTTGTAAGGCATGATTTCGATGTCACGCTGAACTTCTTCATCTTCAAAGCGACGACCAATTAGACGCTTAATTGCAAATAGCGTGTTAGTTGGGTTTGTTACTGCTTGACGTTTAGCAGGTTGGCCTACTAGCGTTTCGCCGTCTGTGTATGCAACAACAGATGCGGTTGTACGCTCGCCTTCTGCGTTTTCAATTACGCGTGGCTTGTCACCGTCTAGAACAGCAACACAAGAGTTAGTAGTACCTAAGTCAATACCAATGATTTTACCCATCAGGCTATCTCCGAATAAATTCTATTTTCGTTTTGCTATATCCCCTATGTGGGGACGTAGAATCGGGTTTCAACCCTTGCTCACAAACAAAAATAATGTTGTTTGCTTCTCTTATGCCCAATAGATAAGGGCTGCAAATGGCTTTTCAAGGGAGGGAGCAAAAAAAATTGAAAAAAGTTGCGCAAAAAGCGGGATGCGGGATTCTCGAATCTCGGAGCGCAGCGTTCCATAGGACGAAGTCCGTTCCCGAAGCGAAGCGTCTCTAAAAAGAAAAAGCGAGGCCCTAAGACCTCGCTTTGAATTCGATTGAGTGAGCAATTATCAATTATGCACTTGCTTGTGCAGGCTCAGCATCCACGATTTCTTCTTTACCAATCTCGCCTTCAGACTTAGCAACAATCGTGTTTACTGCAGTGTCGCCGACTACGTTAGATGATGTACAGAACATGTCGTTAATACGGTCAACCGCAGCAACGATTGCTAGACCTTCTGGTGGTAGACCCAATTGGTGAAGGATAACACCAACCATTACTACACCACCGCCAGGAACACCGCCTGCACCGATAGACAGTAGCAGAACCGTGAAGCCTAGAGTCACTAGGTCAGATACCGCGATAGGCTGACCAAATGCGTTCGCACAGAATACCGCTGCGATTGCGATGTAGATTGAAGCACCTGCCATGTTCATCGTAGCGCCCAGTGGTACACCAAAACCAGCTACCGACTTAGACACACCGATCTTGTCAGTAAGAGTGCGCATCGTTACAGGAATCGTCGCATTTGAACTTGCTGTAGATAGAGAGAACAGCACTTGCTCACGCGTCTTACGAGAGAACTCACGTGCAGAGATACCTGTAAACATTTGAACCGCTAGTGGGTATACAACGAAGATCCAAAGCACCAGCATTGAAACCACAAGAGCAACATAACCTGCTACCGATGCAAGCGTGCCTGCATCCAGTGTTGCGCCAAGTTGAATCATCAGAGCGAATACACCGTATGGCGCAAGGCTCATCACAAGGCCAATCAGCTTCATCATGATTTCGTTCGCCATCTTAAAAGTACGAACCGCAGGGCCGCCTTTTGAATCAAGCGCTTGAATAGCAAGGCCTGTCAGAATTGCCATAAAGATGATCTGTAGCATGTCGCCATTTGCAAACGCCTGTACCGGGTTGCTCGGAACGATGTTCACAACCATAGAGAAGATATCCGGCGTTTCTGTTGACTTAAGTGCCACAGAGTCAGAAATCGTACCCGCTAGGTTTGCGCCAGCACCAGGCTGAACAATCATAGCAACAGTAAGAGCAGCAATAATCGCAACGACGGTATTCAAAATGTAAAGAGTAAAGGTTTTACCACCTAAGCGACCAAAAGAACGAATGTCTTTAAGCTCAACAATGCCACATACAATTGATACATAAACCAAAGGAACAACCAGAAGTTTAATCAGCGAAACGAACATGCCGCCTGCCCCTTCTGCCGTACCTAGGATATAGGTATCAAAAATCGCAATACCGCTAAATAAGTACTGAATAGCTGTACCCAGCACAAGGCCGGCGAACAAACCAATAAAAATCTTACTAGAAAGCGATTTATCCATCATAAATCTCCGAAATGTTGTGTTTGCTATTTATATTTTTATAGTTACATCTGCTGATTTTTACGGCAGACCTCGCGAATAATACACACCAGAGTTACAAAATAAAGACTTTCTTTACAAAAATGTTAATAGATAACATTAAAAGTAAATCACTAGATCCACATTCATATTCAGAATTAAATCTCGAAGGCAAGTCAGAACAGCCACTTATAGACACAGCATTCCATAAGTAAGCAATATAAAGAAAGGATGTATCCTATAAGAAAAATTTTTCCCAATAAGAAAAACTTTGAAGAGGATCAAATTTAAAATTCATCGCATATTCAGAGGAGTGAATATGCTGAGGGCATGTTTGAAACAAAAACGCCCGCTATTGAATAGCGGGCGTTTTAATATATTTATATCAATGGGTTAACTGATTACTTAGCAACCATAACCATTGCAGGACGTACAACACGTCCGTTTAGCTCGTAGCCTTTTTGCATCACAAACATCACTGTGTTTGATTCATGGTCAGGGCTTTCTTGAATAGACATCGCTTGGTGGAATTCAGGGTTGAATGCTTCACCCTCTGGGTTGATCTCTTTCAAACCAAATTTCGATACTGCGTCTACAAATGTCTTATGCGTTAGCTCAACACCTTCAAGAATTGGCTTAACCACTTCGTGCTCTGCATCTGCAGCTTGGATTGCACGCTCAAGGTTATCGATAACTGGAAGTAGTTCTTCAGCGAATTTGTTCAGAGCGTACTTACGAGCTTTATCGATTTCTTGCTCAGTACGACGACGCATGTTTTCTACTTCAGCTTTAGCGCGAAGAACCGCATCTTGCTGGTCTTTCACTTTGGTTTCGCTAGACAGTAGTGCTGCTTCTAGTTGAGCAATCTTAGCGTCTTTCTCATCACCAATGTCTTCAAGTTCTGCTTCAGCTTCTTGTGCTGCCGCTTCTACTTTCTCCGCTTCTTCGATGATTTGATCAAGCTCTTCTTCTGTAACTTTGTTTTCTTCGTTGCTCATGATATCTCCAGAATTCAACTTAATGTCCTTAAAGCCACTCACGTTTTGTGGGCTTTAACCACATAAAAATTCGCATATTTAGGTAACTTGCCATTATTATGGGGATGAAGATTCCTGATTCAAGCCTCTTTAATGCGGAAATGCTATGAAAAACCCATGTAACGTGATCGCGATTATCGGAAAACCACGAGATCAGCAGGCAATTCAAACTCATAGAGAGTTGTACGAATGGCTGACATCCGAAGGTTACCAAGTGTTTATCGATGATCGCCTTGCTGCAATTTTAGACGAAATCCCGCAAAGCCAATTTGCTAGCCTCGTTGAACTGGGTAAAAACGCGGATCTCGCTATCGTTGTTGGCGGTGATGGCAATATGCTGGGCGCAGCGCGTATTTTGTCGCGCTTTGACGTGGCCGTCATCGGTGTAAACCGCGGTAACTTAGGCTTCTTGACGGACTTAAATCCGGACGACTTCAAAGAAGCATTAAAGGCTGTACTGAAAGGCGAGTACATCGAAGAAGAACGCTTTTTGTTAGAAGCAGAGATTCATCGCCACGGACAAATCAAAAGCCACAACGCGGCCTTGAACGAAGCAGTGCTTCACCCAGGGCAAGTAGCACACATGATTGAATTTGAAGTCTACATAGATGACAGCTTTGCGTTTTCCCTACGTGCTGACGGCTTGATCGTATCGACCCCAACAGGTTCGACTGCCTACTCGCTTTCTGGTGGTGGTCCAATTCTGTCACCAAGCTTAAACGCGATATCTTTGGTGCCAATGTTTCCACATACCCTTTCAAGCCGACCACTAGTGGTGGATGGTAAGCGCCGTATTAAGCTGATCGTGTCACCAGAAAACCGCGGAACACAAGAAGTGAGCTGTGACGGGCAAGTCTCCCTACCAGTGTCTCCGGGTGATGAAATACATATCTATCAAAGCCCAAACGTGCTTAAGCTAATTCATCCAAAAGACTACAGCTACTACCACGTACTAAGAAACAAACTTGGTTGGTCAAGCAAACTGTTTTAATAAACAAAGGTTGATGTGAAAGCATCAACCTTTTTTGAAAAAGCAGAAATAAGCTCTCAACTATCAGTTGTATGCCATCACTTTTCGAGTCACTAACCCAATTATCGATGCAATTCCTGATGCTCCGCCTTATCACACTGGGTGAATTTGTCGATAATTCTCCTTCCTGATGTAGGCACCTCTGAATGCCGCTCACCTAAAAGCAACAACTAATACCGTAGCCGTTTTTGAACCGCTCACAATTAATCCAAATCGACCGTAACTTATTCAATTTAAATAAATCGTTTTATTTTACGCGACCTATTTTTCCTTTCTCCATCACAAAAAAGCGCTTCTTTCATAAAAAATACCGCACCCACCTTTACTGTATAAAGAAACAGTATATACTGTTTTCTTATACAGTATTGTTCAGTTATACAGGTAAATAAAAATGCTGGCTCATCTAAGTGTTAATAATTTTGCGATTGTTAAGTCTTTACAGCTCGAGCTTTCAAAGGGCATGACCACCATCACTGGTGAAACAGGTGCAGGTAAATCCATTGCAATTGATGCTTTAGGTCTTTGTTTAGGCGGGCGTGCCGATGCAGGCATGGTGCGACAAGGCGAAGAAAAAACCGAAGTCAGCGCTGCCTTTTTACTGGACAACAATCTACACGCAACGCGTTGGCTAGAAGATAACGACCTGCTGGATGGCAGCGAATGTATCTTGCGTCGCATCATCACCAAAGAAGGCCGCTCTAGAGCCTTCATCAACGGCAGCCCAGTCCCACTTTCACAACTCAAATCTCTTGGGCAGTTGTTGATCAACATCCATGGACAGCACGCACATCATCAATTGATGAAAAGCGAGCATCAAATGGCCATGCTTGACCAATATGCAGGACATTTAAACCTATTAAAAAGCACACGCAGTGCTTACCAGCATTGGCGTCAGGCAGACAATAACCTTAAGCAGCTAAAAGAGAACAGCCAACAAAACCAGGCACAAAAACAGTTGCTTGAATACCAAATCAAAGAACTGAATGAGTTATCGCTAGGTGAAGAAGAATTCGCAGAGCTCGAGCAAGAGCACAAACGACTGTCCAACAGCGGTGAACTTGCCGCTACCTGTCAGCAAGCCATCGAACTTATTTACGAAGGTGAAGAAGTCAATGCGCTTGGTATTTTGCAATCGGCCAATCACTCCCTAATCCAATTAGCGGAATTAGATGAGAAACTCGCTGAACTACCAAACATGCTGTCGGAAGCAATGATCCAGCTAGAAGAGACCAAAAACGAACTTCGCAGCTACCTTGATGGCATTGACGTCGATCCGGGTCGCATGGCTTATGTCGAAGAACGCTTTTCTAAAGTGATGTCGATGGCTCGCAAACACCATGTGATGCCTGATGAGCTATACCAGCACCACCAAGATCTGCTGGCACAAATCGAAGCACTAGATTGCTCGGATGAACGCTTAGATGAGTTAGCACAAGAAGTGGAACAGAAATACCAAAGCTTCTTAACTCAAGCAGAAAAACTGCACAAATCACGCAGCCGCTATGCTAAAGAATTGAACAAGCTGATCACGCAAAGCATGCACGAGTTGAGCATGGAAAAAGCCGTGTTCAGTATCGAAGTGAACAACGAAAACGCGCATCCATCTCCACTAGGCATGGACAGCGTATGCTTCTTGGTTTCAACCAACCCAGGCCAACCATTACAACCTATCGCTAAAGTGGCATCGGGTGGTGAGCTATCACGTATCTCCTTAGCGATCCAAGTGATCACTGCGCAGAAAGTTGACACACCAAGCTTGATCTTCGATGAAGTGGACGTAGGTATCAGTGGTCCAACAGCAGCTGTTGTCGGCAAGATGCTGCGCAAACTGGGCGAATCAACTCAAGTAATGTGTGTAACCCACTTGCCGCAAGTTGCTGGCTGCGGTCACCAGCAAATGTTTGTAGCCAAACACACCAAAGGCGGCCAAACCGAAACACAAATGCGCTCACTAGATGAAGAACAACGCGTGGCAGAACTCGCTCGCCTACTTGGTGGCAGCCAAATCACTGACTCTACATTGGCAAACGCAAAAGAACTGCTTATCGCGGCTTAACAGATCGGCAAGGGATGAGAAATGGATATCAGAGCAATCCGCAAAACCAACTGCTTAGATCTCGTCCTTATCCTTGTTGAGTTGGAGCATTACTAACATGAGTTTGCCCAAGACTAAAAAATCAGACGGCTCAGTACGCTGCTTGAAATTGTCCATTATCCGCATGACTGATTGAAGTTTGCGATATGTCATCCCACTAATGTGCGTAAGGTTGTGACATTTAGCGTGCAATATCGACGAATAAATGCAACTCAACTCAAAATTCGTTGTCAGATTTCCTACCATACGACGCATAGCTTTTTACATCTGCGTCGAGCTTGTTTATTATCAGCGCAGTATTTTAAAGGTTACTAAGAAATTATTATGCAATTAAAGAAGTGGTTAGTTGCCGTACCATTAGCAATGACATTGCTGACAGGATGTTCGGTATTGGAAAAACTGGTTTATCGTATTGATATCAACCAAGGCAACTATGTAGAACAAAGTGCGGTTGATAAATTAAAGTTTGGGATGACTAAAGCACAGGTTCGCTACGTTCTTGGTTCACCTATGTTGGTTGAAAATGGCTACCCAAATACGTGGTACTACATTTACCACCACACTCCAGGTCACGGTGAATCAGTGCAAAAAGATCTTATCGTTAACTTTAACGACCAAGGCACACTGGCAGACATCACTGGTGACTACCCGAAAAGCGATGCGTTTTACGAGAAGATTCAGTAAACAACCTTTATTTTCGCAGTATTCCTAAAGCCTCCGCACGGAGGCTTTTTTATTTCGGCTGGCGCGCACAGAGCGAGAAAAGTAAGCTCCAAAAACAACAAAACCTCCCAGTTGGGAGGTTTTATTTTATATCTTCAAGCATTATTCCGCTGATTTTCTCAAGGCGTTTGGCTTACCACCCGTCACAGGATCTGCGTTGCCAGCCACTTTTGCTTGCTCAGCTCGTTTACGACGAATCTCTTTTGGATCCGCCAATAATGGACGGTAAATTTCGATTCGGTCTTTGTCTCGAACCGTCACATCTAGTCGAACGTTGCGGCTATAAACACCCACTTTGTTCTTCTTCAAATCAATCTCAGGATACAATTCAAGCACACCAGACTGACGAATAATCTCTTCAACAGTGGCATGGTTATTCACCACCAAGTTAAACACTCGCTGCTCTTGAGGTAAGGCATACACCACCTCAACGTGGATCATGTCCGACTCAATACTCATAGCACTCGTACACCTGTTTCGCTCGATTGGTAAAAGCATTCACCATGTTACTGGTGAGCTCGTTAAAAATCTTGCCGAAAGCCATCTCGATCATTCTGCTTGAGAATTCAAACTCAAGCTTGAGCTCGACTTTACACGCTTGCTCGTCAAGCGCCGTAAAGATCCAGCCACCACGCAATGTCTTAAATGGTCCATCAACCAAGTTCATCATGATAGCCTGGCCTGGAATAAGCTCGTTAGACGTGGTGAATGTCTTGCTGATACCTGCTTTTGCTACATCGACAGAAGCCACCATACCCTCGCCCGAAGACTCAATGATTCGTGAACCTGAACAACCAGGTAGAAACTCAGGATACTTCGAAACATCATTGACCAGATCGAACATCTGCTCTGCACTAAAAGACACCAAAGCAGAACGGCTGATTTGCTTCATACACACTCCTATCGATACGCGTACAAGTTTAAGACTTGTGCCAATTTTACTTTTATTCGACGATAGCGCAAATAAAAGGATTTCCTAACGTATATCCAACCCGTATAATGAGGCCATTATGGTAAAGAAAAAATCAAAGCAAAAAGCGGGTAGCAACACTATCGCGCTTAATAAAAAAGCTCGCCACGAATACTTCATTGACGATGAAATTGAAGCCGGCATGGAGCTACAAGGCTGGGAAGTGAAAGCACTTCGCCAAGGCAAAGCCAATATCGCTGAAAGCTACGTTTTCATGCGTGACGGTGAAGCTTTTGTCAGCGGGATGACGATCACTCCTCTTAACCAAGCTTCTACTCACGTTGTCGCAAACCCTACACGCGTGCGCAAACTATTGATGAGTCGTCGTGAACTCGACAACCTTCTTGGTCGCATCAACCGTGAAGGTATGACGCTAGCCGCGTTATCACTGTACTGGTCTCGCTCTTGGGTGAAGATCAAAATCGGTGTTGCGAAAGGTAAAAAGCTTCACGACAAACGTACCGATCTGAAAGAAAAAGATTGGGCTCGTGAAAAAGCGCGCGTAATGAAGAGTTCACTGCGTTAAACTTGACCACTTAGACGCATAGTACTGGACAGCCTAGGCTTTTCTGTTACTATGCCGATATTACCTCTGGGGCTGATTTAGGATTCGACGGGAATTCAGAAGTCTGAGGTGCATGCCGAGGTGCGGTAGGCCTCGTTAACAAACCGCAAAAAAATAGTCGCAAACGACGAAAACTACGCACTAGCAGCTTAATAACCTGCTCAGAGCTCTCTCGCCCTAGCTTCCGCACGTAAGACGGGGACCAACGAGGGATCAAACCCAAACGCGCTAGCCCGGATTCTCCCGCCTGAGAGATGAACGGCGAATTATAATTCAGGATAGTCATTTACTAGCGTGTCGGTTCGCAGGTGGGTGGTGAATTTAAAGATCGACTAAGCATGTAGTACCAATGATGAAAGGTTTTCGGACGCGGGTTCAACTCCCGCCAGCTCCACCAAACGTTTGGAAAAGGCCACCTTCGGGTGGCCTTTTTTGTATCCAACCTACTGTAATCAAATAACTTAAGCTCATACAACTATCTCATTCTGTCTCAGAATGTATCTTTACATCTTGCTATTTTTTTACCCAATATTTTACCCTATGAATATGATTTGATTTTGGTTGGGTAAAAAATGGGTAGAAAAACGAAACCTTTAACGAAGTTCGAGATCGATAATGCCAAATCGAAAGAGAAGGAATACACTCTTTCTGACGGGCATGGCTTACAACTCCGAGTAATGCCAAATGGAAAAACTAAATCGTGGCGAATGCTCTACTCCCATCCACTAACAGGAAAGGCACATAAAATTACACTCGGCACGTATCCAACACTAAGCCTTGCTAATGCGCGGAAGCAGTGTAGCAACATTCGTTCTTTAGTAGCGCAAGGAATTGACCCAAAAGAATTTAAGAAGCAAAAGCTATTTGAGCATGAAATGAAGCACAAACACACTTTGCTAAACGTTGCGAAAGAGTGGATAGAAGTCAAAAAGAATGATGTTTCAGAAGACCATGCAAAGGATATTTGGCGAGCGTTGGAACTTCATGTATTCCCGCAATTAGCAACAATTCCAATCGCAGATATAAATGCACCAGACACGATACAAGCACTGAAACCTTTAGCTGCTAAAGGATCTTTAGAGCAGGTATCTCGCATCTCTCAGAACCTTAATCAGATTGTAAACTATGCGATAAATTGTGGTCTTAGAGAAACCAACCCTCTTTCGGGCATAAAGTCTGCGTTTAAGAAGCCGACAGTAGAGAATATGAAGTCCATAGAACCAGATGAACTACCAGAGTTGATGAGGGCATTAGCTAATGCCAACATAAAGACTACTACAAGGTACCTAATCGAGTTTCAGCTTCATACGATGACTAGACCAAGCGAAGCAGCTGCTGCAAAATGGGATGAGATTGACTTTGTAAATAGAACATGGACTATTCCAGCAGAGCGGATGAAAATGAAAAAAGAGCATCGCATCCCTCTTACTAATGAGCTAGAAACTCTTCTGGACAATATGAGTATGATATCTGGATTGAGAAAGCATATCTTTCCAGCAGATCGCAACCCAAATACTCACGTGAATAGCCAGACGGCGAATGCTGCTCTAAAACGAATGGGGTTTAAAGATAGATTGGTATCTCATGGTTTGAGAGCGCTAGCTAGCACTACATTGAATGCATCGGGCTTGTTCGATGCAGATGTTATCGAAGCAGCCCTAGCTCACCAAGTAAAAGGAGAATCTCGACGCCCTTACAATAGAACGGATTACTTCGAAAGAAGAGCCCCGATGATGCGATGGTGGAGCAATTACATCGTCGAAGCGTCTAAAGGCTACACTTCACTGTCGCAATGTCCATCTAGTACACAACCAATAACCAACACTGCAATAGAAACTGACTAAGCCGATAGCATGTTCGACGTAAGCTCTCTGCAGTTCGGAGCTCTGAAGTTCGAGCTGCTTGTCATATTTTATTGAATCATCGCCTGACTCCAGCACGATGCTTTGTTTAAGAACACTAATACAACAGTCACTAGTCAAATTTCAAATTTGCTGCCCCACTTCAAAGCAACCTAAAAAATACAGCTTGATATATCTATCAAATCCATATGAAATATACCGACATATGGGAAACAGGTTGCACTAACCAAATAGATACTTTAAGTCTGAAGGCTTCTGATTACTAAGAGCCAATGTTCATCACATTCAGGACCCAGACTTACTCCTCTATAAACCTTCTGTGACTATCAGTAGATATTTTGGTAATTCATACAAATGACGAATGTAATTAAAAGAGAAGCAGGTAATACCAGTAAAGGATTTGATACCCAGATCCATAGAGCTATATCACTGATACTAGACAATATCTCCCAAGGCAGTGAACAAGTGTTTTGTGCTGTAGAGGTTATTGAAGACGTTTTCTTGATTGAGAAATCAGATGAAGGTGAAACTGTCGGAAAGTTGCTAGAAGAGGATAAAGACTATTCGAGCAATTTTAGTTTTAGAACCGAACCTGTAAGGAATACATTAGTTAGCTTTTTTGATCAATATATGGATCACGATAAAGATCCCCTTTTGTCTCTCTGCTTTTATGCACAAACTGGTTTAGCCAATGAAACCGTTGACAAAAACATGATCAAATCAATTGATGGTTTAAAAGAAGAAGACTCAGGTAGCTATGGCATCTTAAAGAAATTAGTCGACGGTAATAAATTGACTTCTATTGAATTGAAAATAGCCTTAAGCATTTTTAAAAAAGAGTATCTTATTCAATATAGTGGAAGAGCTGACAAAAGAACTGGATATTCGAGTATTGTAAATAAGATATCTGAAGATGAATTTGAAAGATTCTTGTATTCTATAAGTTGGAACTTTGAGAGCAAAGAAGACTTAGATTATGAAAAGATTTTGTTAGATAAAATCAAGGAATGTGAGTTCTTTGACTATATGTGCGATGGGCGTGAAAATGCCATACTTCACGAACTATACTACGAGTTTACAAAGAGAAAAAAAGAAAAGAGCATCATAAAAAAACTTTTATCTAAAGATAAAGTAGAAAATATTTTTTACAAAGCAAAGTATGACAACGGAAGCTTTATGAAAGATACATCGTGGAAGATTTGGGATGATATAGATCTTTCAGACTTGAGAAATATAGAAAAAAAGATTTCTGCTGTATGTGATGACTACCCGAAGAGAAGAATAGACGACTTAAAGATCAAACTATCTTTAGCTAAATCAGAAGAATTTGATTTAGGAAAAGATTACAAATCACTAAAGGCTCGAGTATATAAAAAATGTAATGAACATATTATGGATTTGATGGATGATGATGATGAGCCTTTTGACCGAAGAAGAATAAATCAAGCATTTAAAGATATGGAAAAACTATCCATACAAAAAGTAAGAAATCTAGAAAAGGATTATACCTATAACGCTTCTAATGATGACTTGATATCAGGTATGGTCTACTCTCTTTTCGATGACTGTTATTTGGCATTTGATGACTATGAATAATATAAGAAGAATGATGTATGTAAGTGGAGAAGATTTCTATGTGATGACATATATCACTCTTTTTCTCCTTGAGGATTTAATAGGAAAAAAATCTCAAAGCAAGTGCTTTAAAGATCACAGGAAGATGACTTACCTAATACAATTATTATTAGACAATCGATTAATTGACATTATTAAGCGATATGAAAACAGAGAAATTTATAATATTGCTGATAAAGAATTTCTATTCGACAGTTTTTCAAGATCTGAACAGAAAAAAAATGAAGTTGAGAAACTTCTAAAAATGTTGAACCATGAAGGATATATAGATTTAATAAAAAGCAAGAACCCTGAAGTTTACGATATAAAAATAAACTCTAATAATATCCCAGAAAGCTTTTTTAACAATGATGCTTTCAAAGATGTAAAAATTGACATAAAAGAACTAAAATCATCAGTAAAAAGAATTAACGTGTTAACACATAGTAAATTCATAGAAAATGTGTATCAGTTAAGAGGGCTTAACTTATGGGCTTTTTAAGAATAAACAAGCTATCTTACAAAGGTGATAAATACTATTATGAATCACCTAATCTTGAGAAAAAAATAACAATAATTGAAGGTCCTAATGGTGTAGGAAAGTCAACTTTTTTTGACCTACTTTATTATGGATTGAGTGGAAAAGTAGAACAGTTTAATAAGAGTAGCGATCAAAAACATGAACAAATAATTTTTGATACTAATAACTCTGTAACACTAGATATATCTATAAACAAAGAGAAATTCAAGTTAATTAGAAAAATAGGCTCTAATACTATCTTAGTATTAGGTGAAGATAATGATAACTTGGATTTAAAATTAAATTTACTCATCAACAGATCAAAAGCTGATGATTATATTTTCTCAGATTGGATACTAAACAAGTTAAATATAGATGTATTTAGCCTTACTCAGGGAAGTAAAACATTTAAGATAAACTTTACTGACTTGATGAGGTTAATTTATCACAACCAGTTAGCAGACCCTACACCTATATATAAACAGGCAGAAAATACTGGTTATGTCTCTGACTCTCTTAATGTAAGAAAAGCAGTATTCGAAATATTAGTAGGAAAGTCTCTACTTGAGTATTATAAATCACTATCTGATCTTAGATCTGCTCAGAAAGATAAAGATTCAGCGCGAGCTATTTGTGATGAGTATAAGTCCTTTGTGTCTGAAATTAATGACGACTCAGAAATAAAGAATATTCAATTCATAACAAAAGAGTTAAAAGAAAAAGAGCAAAGATTACTAGAGTTAATTGACTTTAGGAAAAGTTTAATCCAAGTCCAACCTATGCCTGAGACTTGGCTAAAATCTATAGATAAAGTTAAAGATAGAAAAATAAACCTTGAAAACCGACTAAGAAAAATAGAAAAAAACATCTCTGTTGTCAAAAAAGAGCTAGTTACTATTGTTCAAGGTAAAGAAGCTAATCAAATAGATATTGATAGAATTTCTAAAATTATCTTAACTCATGAGCAACTTTCATTATTCTCGCCAGATACATGTCCTTACTGTTTAAAAGACGTAGATAGATCGCCTAACCGATGTGTTTGTGGGCATGAAGTTGATGAAGAAGACTATCAGCGATATTTTTATTCCTCTGAAGAATATCACGAGATATTAAGATCTAGAATTAAATCATTGGAAACTTTTAATTCGGCAATAGATAAATTAAAGAGAAATACCTCAAAGTTAGACACTCTGAGAGATAGTATCGAAAATAAAATAAAAGACATCGATAAAAACCTTCTTGAAATGATGGATAGTTTAGCAGTAGAAGTAAATAACTCTGAATTAGAAAGTATAGAAGACAAGATTTCCGATTTAAGAGAGGATATTTCTGATTTAAACCAACTTCTTAAGATGGAACTAAAGCTTGAAGGATTCGAAAAAGCTCTCAAAAGTAAAGAGATAGCTTACAGTAAGAAAGAGACTTCTTTTAAGAGAGTAGAAATAAATTCAAGTGAGCAATTAAAGGATAGAATTCAAGAATTTAGTGATATATACAGTGACTTGATGCAAAACTCATTAAAGGATGTTAGAAAGGCGGAGATTAGTGCAGACACCTATTTGCCAATAATAAATGATGGTATTTATAGAGAAGCAAGTTCAAAAGTTTCAGTTAGATTTTTGTATTTTATAACACTTTTGAAGATGTCACTTGAACTAGACATTCCTTATCCAAAGTTAATTCTTGTTGATACCCCTGAAACAGTAGGTATAGATAAAGAAAACCTTGATTTAGTTCTATCTAAATTATACGACTTAGAAACGGATTTGGATACTGATTTCCAAGCCATCGTTGCTACAGGTGTAGGTAAATATCCAACAAAAATGAAAGATTTAGTAGTATTGACATTATCTGATGACAGTAAATTATTGAAAAAACGCACCTAAGTAGAAGTGAAATTGAACGACATCTGTAGTGTTAAATATCAGATGTCGTTTATCTATTGATATTGTACGTATTCGCCATCTAGAATTGGAATTATATGTATGTTTATTAAAATTTTCTCTTACACTTATTAGTCTCTAAATGCACTATCTTCATATCTAAAGAGAAATGCTTGCCTCTTAACCCTATCCATAAAACACAGAATATCTATAGTTTCAGGTTTATTTAGTCTAAATTTTTTTGTTCTATTCTTTTTATATTTCTTATCATAATAATCGATTACTCTAAAAGAACATAATTTATAGATATAACTAACTTGTCTGTAAGGGTTTCGCATTTTCTTTCTCATAGTAGGCTTAACCCTTCTGTTTTCCTTTATGTGGAGCTTCTGCTGTTTCCCTATTCTTTTTCTAAACTCCTTGATCGCTATTCTATTGTGCTCAGTATCAGCATATATAAAGTGTATATGTAGCAACCACATTGAACACTCTTCGTGAAAGTCTAGTTCAACAGCCCCAAAAACTGGACCTTTGACTCTTGCTCGTCTTAGAGTTTGAGCCCATCTAGCTTTCGCTTTTTTCGTAATATCATCGCATAAATCTTCGCGCCTTACGGACCTAGAATAGTCAATCACTGTTAAGACTTTACAGCACATTCGAGTACGCTTTATCTTTCTAACCAGATTGTCGATTCTCTCGACTCTATAGCGATGATTACATACTTTACATGCCGCACTGTTACATATGATCTCTCCTTCAGCGCACCTAAACAGCTTAACCCCCAAATCTCGGGCTTCCTCTTTTTCACTGCGCTCTAAAATACTACTTCTAACAAAATTCTCTCTTACACATTCGTTGAACGTTTCAAACCATGGAAGATCAGTAATCGAACGGCTCATATGCCACCTCCCCAGCTTCTTGCTTCTCTTCACAAGGTAAATTCGCTATCCAATCATCTATATCTTTAGCTTTCCATCGAAGAGCTTTACTGGCTGTTGGATAGAAAGCCAATGGAAATGATCCCTCACTCCGAAGTCGATTTATTGTTGCTCTGGAAATGGATAACACCTCTACCAGTTCATCTAATGTGTACAGCAGTTTTGGTAACTCTTTTCTCATGACCATGTCCTTATCAAATGGATCATGAGTGGAATTACTTTTTCACCTTCTGAAATTCGAAAGTCTTTTAAATCATATTGTGAGTCTCACTGATTAAGTCATAAATATCATATTGTTATACCTTAATATTTATTGTTGAATCGTGAGACTCACAAGATAAAAACCTCTACGTTAACGGTATAATCGGTAAAATATTCACCCCAACATAGAGGCTTAAAATGGAAGATTCGGAAGTAACACGGTACGAGAAGGAGAGGAACGTATTACGACAAAGAAGTATGGCTAGTAGACGAAAAGACTCAGGTTGGAAAGGCTATCGTTTACAGCTTTCAAAAGCCGATTACACGAAAATTCAGAAGTTAGGGAATAAGTTAGATTTTGATATACCGGATCAAAAAGCTTCCTTGGTAGATATATCGACAATTGTTAGCTATAGCCTGACAGTAGCTTGTAAGCACGAAGGTCTGATTGACAAAAACCTCCCAAAAGTTTCGCAAGATAGACTGTACCGTCAGCGAGTCAGGGAGGTTATAAAGTACCGACTTAGAAAGGAAAAACGCAAAGCTGATAAATTGAAATTAGTGGCTGATTTTATGCGTGATGCTGGTTATGCTCTTCCTGTCGTGAACTCAAGAACAAAGATGAAAGTGCCACAGGATCAACAAGACTCTTGGAATGAGTTTTGGGTAATGGCATTGGTACCAAAGCTGGTATGAATCATAGATTTTAGTCTCAACCAAAACATGATTTTTACTAATGCTACCTAGATTCGCTTATACAGGATTTATCAATATTACCCAATTTAGTACCCAACAAGCACAACTAAACACCACTATAAGTTTAACTATCATATAGTTACGATATAAATTCAGATGACGCCAGCACCAAACGTTTGGAAAGGGCCAACTCGAAAGGGTTGGCCCTTTTTGTATCTGCAATTTGCATCCCCCTCAACTCATCGCTTTGATTCCAAGCCAAAATCTCTTAGTCTGTGGTTAAGCATTCATCAATGGACGTGAGTTTATGCTAAAAGGCAGTGAATACCCTTCTATTCGTGCACTTCGAACCTTTGTTGCGGTTGCTAACCAGCTAAGTTTTTCTAAAGCGGCAGAGAGTTTGTGCGTCACTCAAGGCGCCGTGAGCAAACAGATTGCGACATTAGAGCAACTGGTTGGGCTACCTTTGATTCAGCGTGGTATCAATGGTATTGAGCTCACGGAAGAAGGAAAACGTTACTTACCCAAGGTGACCGAAGCGTTGGAGATCATCCAACATGCCACAGCAAGCTTGATTCAAACCGATACAGAGCAAGAGTTATTGGTGGTCGATGTTACGCCTTCTTTCGCCAGTTTGTGGTTGGTGCCAAACATTGATGCATTCCATCAAACCCATCCTGATATCCGCGTTAAAGTTCGCACCAGTGATGGTCCAATAAATCAGTTAGATGTAGACAGCGACATCACCATCCGTTGCCTTCCCCTCTCCAGCCACTACGAACATGGTCGATTGTTGCGCCAAGAAACGCTGCTGCTAACGGGCTCATCAAGTTCTTCAACGTGTAACGACAAACAGTCCATTGCGGATTTCGCTTTTATTCCTCAAACGACACGCCCGCAGTTGTGGGAGCAGTTCAAACTAGAACAATCTCTGCAAAGCGTGATTCATTATCACCCCGTCGGTCATGAGCATTTCTATCTTTCTTATGAAGCGGTCAAGCTTGGCAAAGGGCTTGCTCTTCTGCCTGATTTTATGGTGCAACAGGCGATGTCGAGAGATGAGGTCTATCACATCCAACAACTGAGTATGCTTAGCCATTATGGATATTACGTATTTGTGCCGAACTACCGCCTCGCAGCGCGAAAAGTATCACTGTTCAATGATTGGCTATTTACTCAGCTTGGGGAAGGTGTCGGTTAAATAACGACTCCGCTTCAATTTTTCAATCTGTGGTTGAAGCCAGCACATCAAAAGATATTCGCGTTACACTGAAGGTGTTGCCAACTGTAATGAGGGTTTATGACGTTATCTCCTGCCTTTCTGCGTAAAATCTGGTACTCCCCTTCTGTCAACCTTGGTCTGCGTGCCACCAGCGCGATTGTTCTGTTCATGGGGTTGGGTGTGCTATTCAACCAAATCAATCTCGCCATGACGGCTTTAATGACCATGCCTGCAGCATTGATCAGTGGTTTAGACACTGCTGGTCCTAGACGTTGGACACGCTTTGCAATTACCGCTTCCACGTGGAGCATTACGCTCGTCATCAGTTATGCCCTGCTGAATATAGGCTTACCACTGTGGCTGACTTACGGTGTGATGGGAGCAGTATTGGCGAGTACAGCAGTGAATGGTCCGTTTTGGGGACGTCTTGGCATGTCGAGCTTACTGATCGCGGTCGTGAGCTTGTCGCTACATAACTCCAGCGCAGTACTTAGTCTCTATCCGATGCTGGTGTTGGGACCACTCATTTTTGCGCTGTTCAGTTGGCTTTGGTTTGCCTTATGGAAGCATTACGCGCTGCGTGTATGTCTTTCTGCGATTTACGAGACGCTAGCGGACTACATTCAATATCGCCAAGCTTTTTTACTTGGAAGCGAAAACGATGCCCCGAAACGACGCATCAAATATCAGTTGATTGAACTGTTTCAGCAAGCGCTGCAATCAGAATCTTTTCGTTCTAAACATGAAGATGCAAACTCTCTACGTCAGGCTTTGTTTTTGGCGCTCGATACATTTGAAGTCGTCTTGAGCAGCCATACCAGCAACCCTGATCTGCTTAAGCAATTTCAATCCAGTAAACCGAAACGAGATCTGCTCTTGGTTTGGAGCCAACACTGCCAGCAAAGATTCAGACACAAAGCCAAGCAGCTTTTGCATAACACGCATGAAGAGATGGAACACTTGAGCTCACTAGAGCAGGAAGCCCATGATTTGATTGAGGCGGTGAAGCTAGAAGACCAACCTCGCTTTCGCTACTGGGCATACGCGGTAAAGCATATTTCTCGTCGTATTGAGCTCAATGAGCCCGCTTATGAACGCTCCTTTGAGGTGCAACCATTCGAGCTGTCTTTTCGTTTGCCAAGTCGAGGCAACCCAATTTGGCGCCATGTGACTCGCGTTGGTTTGATGTTTGCTCTTGGAGCTGGGATTGCTGAATACTTTGAATTGATTCGCCCGGATTGGGTGTTGATTTCCATGTTGATGGTCATTCAACCGAGTTTCTTGGCAACCCGAAGTAAAACTTGGCAACGCTGTTTGGGCACGGCACTTGGGGTACTCTTCGCCACCTCCTTGATTCATCTTGGCGTACCAACGACCATCCTGTTTGTGTTGATCGCAGTTCTATTACCTGTCGCAATGCTCAATATTATGCGTCATTATTCGCTGGCGATTGGCTGTATTACCGCACTGTTGATTTTGGTTTATCAGACCATGGCACACCAAGGGCTCGACTTTGCCGCTCCGCGCTTGATCGACAATGTCGTCGGTGGCGCAATTGTCTTGCTCGGTTACGGCTTATTGTGGCCGCAGTGGCGAGGTAAGGAGATTCATACCCAAGCATTAAAAGCGCTCGATAGTTCAAAAAGCTTATTTGTGTATTGCTATGAGCAGTTACAAGTCGACACAGAGCAACGTGATCATATGGCGCTCACTAAGCAACGTGCCGCTATGCTCACCGCTGAAAGCGACCTTGAACTGATTTACAACGAGATGCAACAAGAGCCAAGGCACACTCGTGCCGATCCGCATTATTATGAAGATATGTTGAGCCATTATCGCTTGTTGAGTCACTACCTTTGCTTGCTGCTCCCTCTAGTGAGAGCGGGCACCCATTACCAAGGCTCACCGCAAGTCGAGAGCCTGATTCATGATGCGATGGATGCGTTGATCAGTACGATTCGTGACAATCGTGTTCATGAGCTGCCAGCACTGAGCAATAAAACCGATGCGAATCATCCCTCCTCGACCACGGGTCAGCGCTCCGTCGAAGAGATCATCTGGTTAGCATTGATGACCATTAAACAAATGCACGACTTAGTAAGGCGTAACCTGAAAGACTAAATACGCACCACTATTATCAACGGCGTGTCAGATTTTACTGGCTGAGAACAACGTCGATTGACCAAGTTAACTAACAGGAGTATCACTCCAGCTTCGTTCCACTTTTGTTAGAGGAAAGCGTTTGGAACACATAAATGAACTATTGATGGCGATGAAGCCGCTGCTTGAGCAATATGGCTATCTCGCCCTTATCGTCAGCATCTTTCTTGAAGGCATTGGTATTCCGATGCCGGGGCAATCGCTGATGATTGCGGCCTCTATCATCTCATCTGAGCATGTCATGAACCTTAGCTTGGTGATGATAGTCTCTTGGTTGAGTTGCTTTTTTGGCAACACGTGCGGCTACCTGATTGGTTATTACTTTGAAGGTTGGTTAGATAAGAAAGGCTATATTTCTGGTCCCAAAATGCAAAAGCTACAAAGTACGATTCAGAAGTACGGTCCTGCTTGTTTGGTTGTTAGTCGCTTTGTAGAAGGGATGAAGCAGTTTATGCCGCTCGCTTGTGGCATTGCTAAGATGTCGCGTAAAGAATTCTTATTGGGCAACGCCCTAGCCACGACCATTTGGGTTGCCGTGTTCAGTTTACTCACCAACTTCGCGTTTGAGCACTTGAGCGTCCTTAGCCAGTTCTATACCGATCATCGCTACGTAGTTTGGTCAAGTGCAGCACTGCTGTTCTCACTGATGATCTTCGCTCTTCTCAAACGAAAAAAAGCGTAAATGCTCTAAACCAATGTAATTCCGCAAAGGCTCACGGTATCAATAAGATATGTTATGTGAGCCTTTTTTATTGGTCTTTTCGATTAAAAATAACCAGCCATTTAGACGTCTAGACGTTGACAAGTCTTTGGTGTCAGATTAGTCTGCTCGCCTTCTTTGTTGATTATGTTGTCGTTCACATGTCTGGTTCTAAAAATTCTAATAAAGCAATCGCACCATCAGCGGTCGCACTTTTACCTTTAGTGCTATTCCTTGCGCTGTTTATTGGCGTGGGCACTTACTTATCTTTGCAAGGCGTCGATTTCGCCTTCTACCAACTGCCAGCGCCTATCGCGGTATTGCCTGCGGTGATCCTTGCGCTCATCCTAAGCAAAGACAAACTCAATCGTTCTATCGAACACTTTATGCGTGGCGTGGGCCATCAAGACATCATCGCGATGTGTATGATCTATCTGCTTGCTGGTGCATTTGCGGCTGTTGCAAAAGCGTCTGGCGGTGTGGATGCAACGGTTAACCTTGGTCTTTCTGCGATTCCAACTAGTATGATCTTACCTGGTATCTTCCTGATTTCTGCATTCATCGCAACAGCGATGGGCACCTCAATGGGCACCATCGCAGCAGTTGCACCAGTTGCTCTGGGCATTGCTCAATCAGCAGGTATGAGTCTTCCATTGACTGCTGGTGTAGTCCTTAGCGGCGCAATGTTTGGTGATAACCTTTCGATCATCTCTGACACCACCATTGCGGCAACCCGTTCTCAAGGCTGTGAGATGAAGGACAAGTTCAAAGAGAACATCCGTATCGCACTGCCAGCAGCATTGGTTGCACTTGTGATCTTTGCCTTTAACAGCACAGCAACTCAAGTACCAGAAACGGGGCCTATTGAGTGGTTGAAAGTGCTGCCTTATGTGACGATTCTTATCCTTGCGGTATCGGGGATGAATGTGTTTGTCGTGCTTACTATTGGTATCGTTTTAGCGGGCGGCGTGAGCTTGTCTTCTATCGACAATTACGGTCTAACCAACTTTGCGCAAGACATCTACTCTGGTTTTGGCAATATGCAAGAGATCTTCCTGCTGTCCATGCTGATTGGTGGCTTGAGTGAGCTTATGCGTCGCCAAGGTGGTCTAGCGTTCCTAACTAACCTAGTGAGTGGCATCATCCGTACGTTTGGTTCTAGCCACTCGAAAGAAGCAAATGGTCGTGCAAGTGAACTAGGTATTGCTGGTCTGGTTTCGATGGTAAACACCTGTACCGCTAACAACACCGTTGCCATCATCGTATCAGGTAGCGTGGCTCGTCAACTGGCAGAAGAGAACAACGTATCACCACGTCGCTCTGCAAGTTTGTTGGATATCTTCTCGTGTGTTATCCAAGGTGTATTGCCATACGGTGCACAGGTTCTGCTATTGGGCTCGGTATTTAACCTTTCTCCACTAGAAGTCGTCGCGAACTCTTATTACTGTTTCGCGCTTGCAATTGCAGCGATCGTGGCGGTGTTTATCAAGCACCCAGCACGTCAGTCTGTAACTCAGACTGAAAGCTAAAATTAGATTTGAAGAAGGCTCCGATTGGAGCCTTTTTTGTGTCTTAAGAAAAGAAGAGATTCCCTACTCGCTCCTTCGTCGCTCTAGGGAATGACGTGGTGAGGGACTGAGCATCTAACTGGCGGAGGTAAACGCTGAACCGAAAAGTTTTTAGTTAGAAGAGTAACCCGCAAACAGATATGACCGACTTGATCCTTCATCGCTCTAGAGAGTGATCCCCGTAGAGACTGAGCATCTATCTGACTGAAGGAAACGCTGAACCGAACAAATCCCCAGTTAGAAGAGTAATTCGTAAACAGAGGCTCCTAATTGCTCCTCGTTACATTAGGAATGTGACGCTGTTAGGGGCTGAGTATCTATCTGACTGAGGGAAACGTTGAGCCGAACAAATCCCCAGTTAGAAGAGTAACTCGTAAACAGAGGTGTCCTAATTGATCCTTCGTTGCATTAGGAAGTGATGCTGTTAAGGACTGAGTATCTATCTAGCAGAAAGCAAACGCTCAACGAAACAAGCTCTTACCATGATAGCGTAGGTTGCTAATATGGTGCCGCTCTCTCCGCCGCTCTAGATAATCACGTTATGTAAAACCAAGCATCCACCGAGGCTAATTCCGTCATTCTCGAGAAGGAGGAACGACTGAGTCGGGAATCTCTCTCACGCGCGTAATTATTTAAATCTGCTCGTACAAATCATCCCACTTGGGATTCGTTTCATTGATTAACCTTTCTTTCCAACTCCGATTCCATTTCTTCAATTGCTTTTCTCTACTTATCGCAGTGTAGAAATCATCAAAAAGCTCAAAATACACCAGCTTGTTTGTCTTGTACTTCCTAGAAAATCCCTTCTCAACCGCATTTTTATGCTGCCAGATACGTTTTTTTAGATTTCCTGTAACACCGATATATAAAGCACTTTTCGTTTTGCATGTAACTATATAAACCGCAGGTTGCTTCATACTTTTAGTCCTCAGCCTTTTTATCGAGCTAAGGCTACAACAATAAATACAACTCAAGGTGTGATAAAAGAGTGGCGAATTATGAGTTTGAAAAAGATTCCCTACTCACTCCTTCGTCGCTCTAGGGAATGACGTGGTGAGGGACTGAACATCTAACTGGCCGAGGTAAACGCTGAACCGAAAAATTTTTAGTGAGAAGAGTAACCCGTAAACAGATATGACCGACTTGCTCCTTCATCGCTTTAGAGAGTGATACCCTCAGAGACTGAGCATCTACCTGACTGAAGGAAACGTTGAACCGAACAAATCCCCAGTTAGAAGAGTAACCCGTAAACAGAGGTGTCCTAATTGCTCCTTCGTTACATTAGGAATGTGACGCTGTTAAGGACTGAGTATCTACCTAGCTGAAGCAAACACTGAACGGAACAAACTCCTGCCATGATAGCGTAGGTTGCTAATATGGAGCCGCTCTCTCCGCCGATCTAGAGAATGAGGTGGTGCAAGCCCTAGTTTCAATTGGGACTCACCTCGTCATTCTCGAGAAGGAGGAACGACTGAGTCGGGAATCTCTCAAATTAACTACCACTCAGGCTAAGGCGAAAACTCTCCGCATCATGCAGTGGTACACCGAGTAATTCACAAAGCTCTTTTAATCGCCGAACTTGCTCTGCATTACTGTTCGCGAGTTGACCATCCGAACTCAAATGGTTGTTCTCAAAGCCTACCCGAACATCCAATCCCAGTAACATTGCATGGGTTAAACAGTCTTGTTCTCTCGCGCCAAACGCGCACACGGCACACCTAACGTTCTCTTCGAGGAAACGCTCTAAATGCAGTGTCCGTAAATCCCATGGCGAAGATTGTTGAGCCTCATGATATCGACCAAGTACCACTAACGTGTGTTGGTTATGCTTAGGTAAAGCGCCTCGCTCTCGTAGGGAGAAATAGCGTTCGATGTCTGCCTGATCATACAAAATGATTTGGCTGAGAATGCCCTGAGCAGCGACCCAATCAAAAAAGGCAAAACCTTGCTCCTCACTCTGCTCATCAGGAATCAGTTCACACAAAGCAAAGGAAGCGGCTTCTGGTTTTACCGCTTTGATCAGCGCCATTTGCTGTTGTGGTGAATACATACCAACAGCCTCAGTCGTAAGCTGAACTATCAGCGAATCCTCAACCGCAGCTTTCACCGCGTGGTAGATTTCTAAGTTGTCATCAACCTCTAGAGAATGCCTGCCTTGCGCATCTCTCGCGTGCAAATGGATCATGGTAGCCCCTGCCGTTTGACATGCTTTCGCCTCGGCAACCATTTCTTCAATACTCATCGGCAATTGAGCATGGTCTTGCTTGGTTTTTCTCGCCCCATTGGGTGCAACAATAATCGCGATTCGAGCTCTTTCAGTTGGGGAGTTCACTACCATTTCTGCGACACCTCTCTGAGTGTACGTGTGAGCGTTTCCACCAGCTCGTCAATATGGCTTCGTTCGATGATAAAAGGCGGTGCGAGAAGGATATGATGCCCGTTTACACCATCAATCGTGCCGCCCATTGGGTAGCACATCAGTCCATTTTCCATCGCTTGTTGCTTGATCTTTTTGTCTGCCAAAGTTGAATTAGGCAGCGGGATTTTACTTACTTTGTCTGCTACAAGCTCAATGCCAAGAAACAGCCCTTTACCACGAATATCCCCAACATACGGGAAGTCTGAAAGCGCCGATTCGAGCTCTCTTTTTAACATTGCTCCTTGTTGGTTGACGGCTTGCAGGAGCTTTTGGTCACCGATGGTATGAATGGTCGCAACGGCAGCTGCGCATGCAACAGGGTGCGCCATAAAGGTATGCCCATGCTGAAAGAAACCGCTACCAGATGCGATCGCTTGATAGACTCTATCGTTGGCAACAACGGAACCGATAGGTTGATAACCCGCCCCTAATCCTTTCGCCATGCAGACTAAATCCGGGACGGCCTGCTCTTGTTCAAAAGCAAAAAAGCTACCGCTGCGTCCAACACCACACATCACCTCATCCATGATCAGCAGCACATCATAGCGATCGCAAATCTCTCGTATTCGTTTGAAGTAACCTTGAGTGGCAGGTACTGCACCCGCTGTTGCGCCAACTATCGGCTCTGCAACAAACGCCATGACGTTATCCGCGCCTAGCTCTAAAATTTTAGCTTCAAGCTCATTGGCTGCTCTCAGTGAATAATCGAGTTCGGATTCGCCTTCTCTTTGATGACGATAGGCATAACACGGCGCAATGTGATGGCTTGGGTGCAAAATGGGTTTAAAAGGCTCACGCCGCCATTCGTTACCACCAACAGCCAACGCACCAAGTGTATTACCGTGATAGCTTTGTTGGCGGGCAATAAACTGCTTTTTCTCAGGTTTGCCACATTCCACAAAGTATTGCCTTGCCATCTTTAGTGCAGATTCAACCGCTTCAGAGCCCCCACTGACTAAGTAGACGTGATTGAATTGTGATGGCATTTGCTGGCAAATCAGCTCAGCCAACTGCTCACTTGCTTCACTAGTAAAAAAGCCAGTGTGAGCAAAAGATACTTTTTCGATTTGGTCGAGCATGGCTTGTTTAACAGCTTGGTGGCTGTGCCCAAGGTTTGATACGGCAGCGCCACCGCAAGCATCGAGATATTGATTACCTTGGCTATCGAACAGATAAACCCCTTCCCCTCTGGCGATTGTAGGCAACTTGGTGTGACAATGGCGGTGAAACACGTAAGACATGAACGTCCCTTCCTAGTGACTATTTTCTAAGCATAGTCAGGAAGATACGATTTATAAGCAAGGTAAGAAAAGTACACTGCCATGAGCATTTGGAATACCATAACCCAAATACTAAAAAAACCCTACAAATAAGAATCTTAGAAAAATATACTCAGCTTTATTCAAGGGAGGCCTACAGGTAACCAAAAGCTTTATCAATAAAGGATAAAGCCCCTTCGTTTCCCTTCTAAAACTAAGCTTCTAAAACTCAGTGCTTGCTAGCAAATTCCACATAAGCATCACTCATTTATCTGATCTGGATTAAAGATCAAATCAACATCGCAACGCTCTTCTTCAATATGCACTAGATTGATTAAAGCATATGCCATTACGGAGCCTTTATATGAAATCAACATGGATTCCTTTCGCCCTCTCCAGTCTTGCACTAACGGGCTGTTTTTCAGACGAAACTAAACAAGCAGAAGCCGTTGCCGAGCCAATTAAAGTGACCGCTGCCGATAAGATATTCTTTGGTGGCGATATCCTCACAATGGCCGGAGATACCCCAGAATACGCCGAAGCGATTGCAACATTAGGAGAGAAAGTCATCTATGTCGGCAGCAAAGAAGGCGCAATGGAGCATAAATTTGGCAAGACCCAGTTGGTTGATTTAAAGGGGAAAGCTTTACTCCCCGGCTTTATTGATCCTCACAGCCATGTTTATGGTGTTGGCTTGCAGGCAATGGTGGCAAATGTGCTTCCTTCTCCTGATGGGCAAGCAGACACAGTAGATGACATTGTGGCCATTCTAAAGTCGGCCGATAAAGACGATACACAACGCCTGTTCATAGAGAAAACAGGTTGGATCCTAGGATTTGGTTATGACGATGCACAGCTTGATCGCTACCCTACCAAAGCAGATTTAGACAAAGTCAGCACTGACAAACCCGTTCTTATTATTCACACCTCTGGGCACTTAAGTGTCGCGAACAGCAAAGCGCTTGAGTTGGCCGGCATCACAGCAGAATCTCAAGATCCTCAGGGTGGTGTAATTCGTCGGATGGAAGGCAGCCAAGAACCAAATGGGGTATTAGAAGAAAATGCGCACTTTGCTATGCTCTTCGGCCTCACTAAAGTTATTGACCTCGAGCTACAAGACATGATGCTCGAAGCGGCTCAAAAGATGTATGCCGAATATGGTTACACGACCGCTCAGGAAGGTCGCGCAACCACCGAAGGTTATGAAGCAATGAAGCGTGCGTCCAAAGAGGGTAAGTTACTTATCGACTTGGTGGCTTATGCGGATATGGTTTCAAGCAGCGAGTTTATGAGCTCTGAATACAACTCTCCCACTTACACAAATCACTTCCGTATTGGAGGCGTTAAACTTAACTTTGACGGCTCACCACAAGGAAAAACAGCATGGTTAACACAGCCATACTTCCACCCACCTCATGGACAGTCCAAAAGTTATCTTGGGTATCCAACCTTCAAAGATGAGCAAGCTTATCAATACGTTGAAACCGCGTTTAAAAACGATTGGCAGGTACTAACGCACTCCAATGGGGACGCCGCCATCGAGCAGTTTATTGATGCTGTAGAAAAAGCGAACGAAAAGCTCGGCAAAAAAGACCGACGTCCAGTTCTAATACACGGGCAAACCATTCGCCAAGATCAAATTGACCGTTTGGCGGAACTGGGGATATTCCCATCTCTCTTCCCAATGCACACATTCTACTGGGGTGATTGGCACGCAGAGTCTGTTCTGGGACACCCTCGAGCGGACTTTATCTCGCCAACTAAAGCGGTACGAAATGCAGGTTTGATGTTCAGCACTCACCACGATGCACCTGTCGCTCTACCAAGCTCATTCCGAGTGTTAGATGCAACCGTAAACCGAACCACTCGAACCGATAAAGTGCTGGGACCAGATCAAAGAGTAGATGCCTATACGGCACTGCAAGCCATGACGATTTGGCCGGCATATCAACACTTTGAGGAAACAACAAAAGGCAGTTTAGAAGTCGGTAAAAACGCTGATTTGATCATCTTAGATAAAAACCCACTAAAAGTAGAACCTGACACTTTGAAGGACTTAAAAGTCCAACAAACTATCAGCCGAGGTGAAACTGCTTATCAACGCTAAAGCTATCAAACGTTTGAATCAAAACCGCCTCATCTGAGGCGGTTTCTACGAGACTAAAAAGTAGTTTTGAGCGCAGCTTTAACGGCTTTATTCAATTTGCCCAAGACCAACTCAAATACCCAACGAATGAACGGATAGGTAAATTTAATGGCAATCTGGGCACCTTTACCCGCAAACACCAACATGTGGCCAAGTAAACCTTTTACACGCTCAGCAAACTCGCTAGAAAGTTCTGAAATTTTGACCATAGAACGAGCAATAGCATCATAAATAGTCGCCACAGCCGCGCCTAAACTTTGCGCACCAAATACAAATGACGCAAATCCACCATCTACTAGTAATGTTAATATTGCAGCGGATATTCTATCAGCCCAAAAGTCGTTCGCTCTCGCTTCAAGTCGATTGTTATAGTTTAAGATGACCCTTTCAAAAGCATTCGCAACCTTTTGAGAGTAAATTTTTTCCCAACTTTGGAAATCCGTCAATTTCGCATAACAATCAATATAGTGAGCAGAAGGAATCAAGCCTTGCTGCCTGCTAGCTAGGTATTCCATCCCGTTGTAAGGAGCATGATAGAAAGGCCACACCGGAACTTTCGGTACAGGATCTGCCCCATTAACACATCGAAAAATACTGTCCACGCGTTGAGTTGCATTAATAGAAAAGTTTTTCCCGCCGACTCTAGGAGCACCAAATGTATAAAGGTGAACTTTTGCGCTAATTTCTGAGGATGATTTCAGCCAGTTTGCAGCCAACGTAGCTAGAGCACCACCAAGGCTATGCCCTACACAATGGATATTTAAAACTTCGCTTGACTGACTCCTTTTTAGAAATGCCTTAATCTCAGGGATCATAGAGTTTAAGGTTCCTTGGAATCCATTGTGCACTAGTTCCCCTGATTGTGTGCCTTTTGCATTTGCAGTCGCATTGGTTAAGCCATCGGCAAGTGTTTTAGTTCCTCTAAAAGAAAAGACAATGTCTCTTTTATAAACCTCACTTACTCCTAGCCCCGCTATTAGAAAACCAGAGGAAGGACGGTAGAAAAAGCCTCCTGACGTTCCAGATATAATGTTGTTAACATCAAACGTAAAATGAACCTTGGTGCTATTTTGTAGAGAAATACTTTTTCTTTTTAACCTTGCCTGATATGCAGCACTTGCAATATCTGATGCAATAACAGGAGATAATGTACTCATTTTAACCCTCTGGCGTGAAATTATTCGTTCTTTTAACTAACTGCTCATTTGTGTACCCATCTAATCCCTCCCAACGACAAACTGAAGTTAAAGGTAGATATATTCGCTCTCCGCTTTGAGGATCTCTCAGTTCATAATTGAGCTCCTCTTGCTTTAATTCACAGTTAAGGGATAACAATAATTCAGATACCAGAGGGATAGGCTTCGCATACTTGGTAGCATTCCAAAGATTAATATCCTTGCCTCCAGAGTTGGTATATATTTCCTGAGCGATGACAAAGTTCTGCCCGAAGACATCTTTAGGCGCTCTTGAACGAACACGAAACTCAGGGAAATAAAACTCCCCTTTTGAGTCAGTGATTGCTTCATCGGATATTTTCTCTCCGTCTTTGTAACCCTCGTAGAATAAATCTCGATAAACCGTTAATCCTGCTTGTGGTACGCCATCTAGCTTGATGACACCACGCACTTCTGGGGACATTTCTACATCGTATTTTTTAAACGGCCAAAACATTGCACTTGCTCCTACCGAAAATAGAGCTAAGGCCAATATAAGTAAGGTTCTTTTAGCCATACTCTTTCTCTATCCATTGATTCTTTCTGGGATGATATGGAAAAAGACGAGGGAGTGAGAGGAGTTAATAAACGGGAAGTAATTTGTGGGAAGCAATTCGAAGTATCATGTAATTAAGACATTTGTTTTTATTAATTCTTAAACATCACGCAAAAGAAAAACCGCCTCAATTGAGGCGGTTTCGCAAAGTTAGACTTTAAAATCGTCCACGATTTCTTTTAAGTTCACGGCGACACGAGCCAACTCTCGACTGGATGCTGAAGTTTCGTGTGCCCCCGAGACGTTTTGGGTCGCTAGATCTTGGATAGTTACCAGGCTGCTGTCTATGCCGCCAGACACCTTAGCTTGCTCTTCCGTAGCTTGGCTAACAGAGGAAGTTTGGCGGTGAATTTGTTCCATAGTCCCAACAACCGTTTCGATCATGGCGCCCGTTTCTTGCACTTGCTCCATCGTTTCTCCTGCCACTAACTTACAGTTGTTGATGATGGCCTCGGTTTGCTCTGCCTGCTGGTTAACCTTGTGTACCATCTCTTCAATTTGCTCTGTCGACACTTGAGTGCGCTTTGCTAGGTTACGAACCTCTTCCGCAACGACAGCAAAGCCACGTCCACTTTCACCAGCTCGGGCCGCTTCAATTGCGGCGTTCAGAGCGAGTAAATTGGTTTGGTCTGCCACGCCTCGAATCACATCAAGTAACGTGCTAATTTCGCGAACTTGTTCCGCTAATTGCACGACGTTGTGATTACCTTCATCTACTTGTTCAACCAATCCAGAAACGGTGTGGACTGTTTGCGTGATGCGTTGGAGCTCTTGCTGACAATCTTGGTTAGCCTCCGCGGCCGAAACAGATACTGAGCTTGCACTGCCTGCCACCTCACTGATGGATGATGTCATTTGATGAATAGCTGTGACGGCTTGCTGCAGTTCGTCATTTTGAACATGTAAGCTTTGCTCTGATTGCTCAGTCACCACACTCAATTCTTCAGACGTAGCGGCAAGTTGAGAGGAAGCATCACTGATGTCTTTGATCATCACTGTTAAATTGCTCGCCGTCGTATTCAACGTCTGTTTCAAGCTTCCCTCATCGGCTTGAGAGATATTCAGTCGCAAATCACCGTGCGCCAACTGATTCATCAGTTGTTTCATCTCTTCTGGTTCGCCGCCCAAAGGTTTCATTACTGCACGGGTAACAACAAGCGCAACACTAATTCCGCCAATGACTGCCAGAAATAACACAATGCCATTTAGTGTCATCAGTTCTTTGATAGGTTGCTCCGCTTCTGCCACATCTATCTCAGACAACAATGCCCAGCGGTGTCCGTACATATCAATCGGAGAATAGGCAGATACGACCGGATTGCCGTTGTAATCGATAATGGTCTCAACACCGGACTCACCTGCCAACGCTCGTTTGACTGCGTCACTGTCTACGCCATTGTTTTCTACGGTACCTGCAAAAGAGGCCTGGATCGTTCGGCCCACAGGATCAAGGAATGAGTCGGAACGCATTCTATAGTCAGAGCCAACAAGGTACGTTTCTCCAGATTCACCCATTCCACTGCGAAGGTTCATTAATTGATTGATACCATCAATCGACATTTGCGTAGCGACCATCCATTGCTCACCCTCGACTTTTAGAGGTACACCGAGGAAAGCAGCAGGGTCACCATTCGAAGGGGCGTAGGGAGCAAAATCAACCGCAGCAAATTGCTTGCCTGCTCGAATGGCACGATATACATCACCGAGACCTGAGTTTGAATAAGCCCCCGAGACCAAGTTGGTTTGATAATCGGCTTCTCGTGCGACGGTATAAATAACATCACCCGATTCATCCACAATAAAAATATCGTAGAAATCCAATTCTCGGTTTAAATCGGTCAGTAAGCGGTGGAAGTCACCATTAAACAACTGGTCTATATTCGTTGCCACCACCTTAGCCACCGCTGAGGTATTGTTTTGGTAGCGCTCAAACAATTCATCCAGACGCGCTTGTTTGGTATCTCGAAGCGCGACCAAACGCTCTTCATTTAAAGTGTTCAAACTTTTTGTGGAGGAATAAACGGAAACGAGCAGAGCCACTATTACTGGTACGATACTCGCGAAAACCACCCAACCTTTGACTTGTGTACTGAACTTCATTAACGACTCCCTGTTCAGAAAAGGGATTGCTACTGCTCACTTAACTTTTGTAGCACACAAAAAATGAGATCAGATAATTAGCAATCACAACAGATATTTAACACACGCCGGATGGTATGGGCTTGGTTCCGCACAATCAAGGAAGTTACTGACACTTAAGTAGATTAAATGTATCAGGAAGTGAACAGCCAACAGCTTTAGTGAACAGGCTCGAGTTATTGTCGAATATGCTGCACCAACCACTGTCTAAACCGATCGGTTGGCTCACTTTTTGTATTGATAATCAGATAGTAACCTGCGTTAGCATCCACAGGTTCAAATGGCGAAACCAAACGACCAGATGCTAACTCGTCTTCCACCAGCGCCATGCGTGCCATTGCGATACCCACTCCGGCTTCGGCCGCTGACATTGCCATATCAGTACGATTAAAGAAGTGCCCTACATCTGTTTTAAAATCGAATCCCATACTTGATGCCCAATACAGCCATTCGTAGTCGCGCGGAGCTTTATCCCACGGCATAGCATCGTGCAGTAACGTCGCCTCCCACCATTGTTCTGGCGACGCTTTAAGAGTTTTTAGCCACCCATGATCCTCAAGGTATTTTGGACTCATGACTGGCAAAAGTTGTTCATCGAGAATCCGCTCTGCGCTTTTATCTCGATAGGGATGAGAACCGTAGTCTATCGCAACGTCGTAGTCTTTTAGCTCGCTATTCACCAACGCCCCCTCAGCAAAAATCTGTACTTGGAGATCGGGATTTTCTAGGTGAAAGCTTTCAAGACGTGGGACCAACCATTTAAACGCAAACGAGGGCGTCAGCTTGAGGCGAATTTCATTGTGGGGCTTTTCAATCTGTAGCTCTTCAAGTGTCTTCCCGAGCTCGGTGAAGTGAAATTGCGTAGATTGAGATAATTGTAACCCTTTGGGTGTTAGTCGAATTCCACGCGAATGGCGTTCAAACAAAGTAAAACCTAGCTGCTCTTCTAATTGAATGATTTGCTGACTGATCGCACCGGTCGTTAGGTGCAATGCCTTTGCAGCACTGGTAAAGCTGCTGTGTTCCGCCACTTGGCTGAATAACCACAATCCGCTAACGACACTGCTTTTCATCTTTGAGCCTATAGTTTTTCTAAACGCTGAATGTAATTTATATCGATTGTTAACAAAAGGTAAAGAAGAGAAACTGCGCAACATCGAAAATGTGTGGAGCGCATCAATGGAAGTCATCGTAATAGGCAGTGGTGTTATTGGCTTAACCTCGGCTTGGTATTTATCTCAGGCAGGCTATCAGGTAACCGTGATCGACCGCCAACCAAGTAGTGCGATGGAAACCAGCTTCGCCAACGCCGGACAAATCTCTTACGGTTATTCTTCACCATGGGCTGCGCCGGGGATACCAATCAAAGCCATAAAGTGGCTCACTGAAGAGCATGCACCACTTAAAATAAAGCCATCTCTCAGTCCAGATCTAATCCGCTGGGCAACACAAATGGTGTCGAACTGCACCTTATCCCGCTATCAGATCAACAAAGCCCGAATGCTCTCCATCGCCAATCATAGTCGCGCTTGTTTGGAGCAGTTACGCCGTGATCATGCGCTCGAATACCAAGGACGCCAATTGGGCACCCTGCAAGTATTTCGCTCTCAACAGCAGCTCGATGCCATAGAAAAAGACCTTAATCTGTTAGAGCAAAGCGGTACACGCTTTCAGTTAATGAATGTCGAGCACTGCATCAAACAAGAACCGGGGTTGGCATTAGTGAAAGAAAGGCTGGTCGGCGGGTTGTATCTACCTGATGACGAAACGGGTGATTGTTTCCAGTTCTGTCAGCAGTTAACAGAGCTTGCGAAAGCCCATGGCGTCAGGTTTGAATTCAATACGGAGGTGAGTAATTGGGTTACTGTAGGCAAAAAGATCATGGGTGTCCAAACGAACCGTGGTTTGTTTAAAGCAGACCAATTTGTGCTTGCCTCCGGCAGTTACTCGACAGCGTTACTCAAGCAACTTGAGATCGACATTCCTGTTTATCCCGTCAAAGGCTATTCACTGACGGTGCCGGTTAAATACGAGCAATTTGCGCCGCGTTCTACCGTCATGGATGAAACCTATAAGGTGGCCATGACGCGCTTTGATGATCGCATTCGCGTCGCAGGAACCGCAGAGCTAGCAGGCTTTGATCCTTCGTTACCACAAAAGCGCAAGAATACGATTGAAATGGTGATTCGTGATTTGTTTCCGCAAAGTGCCGACTTCAATCAAGCCGAATTCTGGAGCGGTTTTCGCCCCATGACACCAGATGGTACGCCTATTATTGGTGCAACACCTTACGAGAACTTATTTACCAATACGGGGCATGGCACCCTCGGTTGGACAATGGCGTGTGGCTCAGGACAAATACTTGCAGACATCATGCTGAATTCGGATACCAAAGTAACAAATCACTCAGAATTAAGCTTGAACCGTTACGCCTAAACACCTGCAATCCATTTCAAACAGCGTATTACTCCACAAGTTGAATAACATTTGGAAGATATGACTTTCTATATTAGCAGTACATTTTCATGACAATGTGCTGCATATTCAATCAATTCATTGTAATTTCCAATAAAAACCACCCATATACATAACAAGAACCAATTTTTAACAATATTTAAGCATTCTGTGCCCACCATCACGCTACAAAGGATTTTTAGTTAAAAAGATTAACAATTGCATTACAAAAAGGGTAATGTGTTGTACGAAAAACAACCACAAACATAACAAACAGGGAAAATACTCATGCAGTCATTAGTTGATTTTCTGAATGGAATTATCTGGAGTCCGGTACTAATTTATTTGTGCCTTGGTGCTGGTTTGTTCTATTCGATCATGACGCGCTTTGTGCAGATTCGTCACTTCTTTGAAATGTGGCGCTTGCTACTTAATGGTAAGAGTTCAACCAAGGGGATTTCATCATTTCAGGCATTGGCCGTTTCACTATCTGGCCGTGTAGGTACAGGTAACATTGCAGGTGTTGCAGCTGCTATCGGTTTCGGTGGTCCAGGTGCCGTTTTCTGGATGTGGGTCGTTGCCTTCTTTGGCGCAGCAACGGCATACGCAGAATCAACACTAGCACAGATTTATAAAGAAGAAGACGAAGGCGAATTCCGCGGCGGTCCAGCTTACTACATTGAGAAAGCGATGGGTCAGAAGTGGTACGCATGGATCTTCGCTATCGCAACCATCTTTGCATGCGGTGTTCTACTTCCTGGCGTTCAATCGAACAGTATTGGTAACGCAGTAGAAGCAGCATTTGGCTCAGGTGACATGATTGAAACCGCTATTGGTACATTCAGTTTCGCTAAAATTTTCACTGGTACGGTTGTCTGTGTCATTCTTGCCTTCATCATCTTTGGTGGCGTAAAGCGCATCGCGAACTTCACTCAAATTGTCGTTCCGTTCATGGCGCTGGCTTACATCATCACCGCGTTCGTTATCATCCTACTTAACATCGGTGAGATTCCACGCATCGTTGGCATGATCATTGGTGATGCATTCACGCCGATGGCTGGTATTGGTGCTGCGATTGGTTGGGGTGTAAAACGTGGTGTTTACTCTAACGAAGCAGGCCAAGGTACGGGCCCTCACGCAGCGGCAGCAGCAAGTGTTGATCACCCAGCACAACAAGGTCTAGTTCAGTCGTTCTCTATCTACATCGATACGCTGCTAGTATGTTCTGCAACCGCGTTTATGATTCTTATCACTGGTGCTTACAACGTACAAGGTGCGGTGGAAGGAACATTCCTCGTACAAAACCTACCAGCAGACATCGGCGCGAATGGTCCAGTATTTACGCAAATGGCGATTGAAAGTGCCCTACCTGGCGTTGGTAAACCATTTATTGCTATTGCACTGTTCTTCTTCGCTTTCACAACGATTCTGGCTTACTACTACATTGCAGAGACCAACATCGCGTACATCCGCCGTACGTTCAAAGTTAACGGCTTAATGTTCGTCTTGAAGCTCGTGCTTATCACAGCCGTATTCTACGGTACGGTTAAGACAGCCAATCTCGCATGGGCAATGGGTGATGTCGGTGTTGGTCTAATGGCATGGCTGAACATTGTCGGTATTCTGATCATCTTCTTCATGTCGAAACCAGCCCTAAAAGCACTCGCTGACTACGAAGAACAACAAAAACGCGGTGTGACTGAATACACATTCAACCCTGTAGCACTGGGCATTAAAGGCGCGGATTACTGGGAAGAGAAGTACAAACGTAAGACAGGCAAAGCACCAACTGCGGACAGCGATGCAACAGAAACGGTAGAGCAACCATCTACCTAATGCTTCACTTAGCGTCCTCCCCCAACAGGTTGGCAGGTATATAAGAAAAAGCAGTGGTCCGAATAACGGACATTAAAAAAGGGTTAGCCAGTGGCTAACCCTTTTCTTTTGCATTCAAATCAGAGCGATTAAGCTGCGATTTCTTGCGTTGCAACTTGAGGCTTTTGCTTTTCGCCGATTGGAAGCACTGTACGACCGTATTCGTTGTTCAGTACTTGAGCCATTGCAAAGTAGATTGCGCTCGCGCCACAGAAGATACCTTCGAAGCCTGCGATAGTGCCGATAAGTGTGCTGCCAGTGAAGTCACGTGCCGCAAGTAGGAAGAACAGGATAGTAAGAGAACCAAACACAACTTGCTTCGCTACTGGGTAACATAGAGAACCAATAAACATGAAGCCAGTGAAGATACCCCATAGTAGTAGGTACCAACCCATGAAGTGTGCTGGGCTAGCTGGTAGGCCCATGTATGGCATTACGATTAGACCAACTAATGTTAGCCAGAATAGACCGTATGAAGTAAACGCAGTTGTACCGAAAGTATCACCACGTTTGAAGCACATCATGCCAACAATAACTTGGCTAAGACCACCGTAGAAGATACCCATTGCTAGGATCATTGAGTCAATTGGGAAGAATCCTGCGTTATGGATGTTAAGCAGAATCGTGGTCATACCGAAACCCATTAGGCCTAGCGGCGCTGGGTTAGCCAGTTTAGTAGACATGTAAGCGTACCTGTTTTCAAAGATGTTGATAAAAATTGCGCGCGAATTTTAATGGACAAAAAATCAAAAGAGAAAAGACGTTATTGAAAACTTAGATTGCATAAACAGGCAAGCAAACGAATAAAAAAAGACCCTGCTAAAAAGCAGAGTCTTTATAGTTACTTAGACTATTTATTGTTCAATTACTGGCAAGAGATCTCATCCCAGAACCAATTGCTCTGAGTTGGCGTTTCCCATACTCCTGGGCCATTTTTCGCAATAAAGCATTTACCTTGATAAGTCACTTTGTCGCCATTCGCTACTTGAGTGACACCCGGTTCCCATGCAATAAAGTCACCCGATACTGGTGGTTCAGGTTCTGTGACTGGTGGCTCTGTCACAGGCGGTTCAGTAACAGGAGGCTCAGTGACCGGTGGTTCTGTTGCTGGCGGCTCTGTTGGTGTACCTGAAACTAACTTCCAAGGGTCTCCTTTCGTAGGCTCATTGCCTTGTGACCACCACTTCGCTTCATACACAGCACCTTGGTAAGAAACTTGATCACCCGTGTTGTATACCTTGCCTGAATCCCAAGCAGCGATACCATCCACTGGCGGATCAACCGGATCGACTGGATCTAATTTATCGACAACGCGAACTTCAGGCCAACCAGCATGAGATTGGTAGAAGTTGGTAACACATTTCTCGTAATCACCAGCAACCAGTGCCGAATACGCGGTTTGGAAACCAACCAACTCACATTCAAATGAGTGACCGCCCGGGCGATCTGAGTAGTATTTCCAGTTACCATCCCAGTTGGTGTAAAGCACGTCAGTCGCGCCGTTAAGGTTTAAGCTACCGTAAGGCGTTTGTTGCCAACAGGTATTGGTTTCATCAGCTTCGATAGGAATTTGATAGTGCGCCGCTAGACCTTCCCAGTAACGAATGCGGTTAACTGGCTGACCTTTGTCTTTGTTCTGCTCACCACACTCTATACCGCCATTGATGACGTTGATCGTAGTACCAAAGCCGTAACCAATGCCCGCATCAATTTCACGTTGCGATGGTACCCAAGTACGATCAATCACGTGCAGCATTGCTGGTTTTGGCGCTTGAGGGGTTAAGAAGAACCAAATTGCAGAAGCTAGGTTCAACCATGAGTCAGCGACTAAGCCCGGATTTTTCAACAATACCGATGCATCGCCATCAAACATCACTTCAGAGAACGCGCCGTAGTTAAAGTGGTAAGAAAGCTGTTTTGCACCACGACCAAAATATCCCTGACCAGGCTCACAAGGCCAACGCTTGTTTTGCCAATCGTTCTGACCACAGCCTGTCGTGTAGCCTTCTTGACCTTCAGACCACCCCATTTCACGCACGTGAACCAATGCTTGTTGCCACTCTTCCAGTGCAAGCGGGTTGTCCGATACGTTATCAACCGCAATGTGGCCACCGGTTTCCTGAGCAAAGTGCGCGAATGCTGTCACGATGGATTTCTTACAAATCGCGTCTGAATCACGCCCGTCTGTATACTCACCACAGAATGCAGGGAACTTACCAATCGCGCGTAGGAAGCGAGTATATGTGTACTCTGGTGCAGCCATCTGAGTTAAGAAGTCCCACTCAGATTCAGGAAAAACACGCTCAACACGTTGAACGTTTTCTGGGTTACTTGCTGCGCCTGGGACAATCGCTTCAACAACCGTATTTGGACGAGTCTCTAGCGCTTTTGACCAGATAGCATACATAGGGTCAGAAGTCTTACTTTGCTCCATAGCTTGGATGTCGCCACGAGCAATCACGTAACCATTTGGGTTTTGTGGATCAGGTTGGATATTCATGCTGGCATGAGCTTGTGCAGCAAGTACACAACCTAATGCAAGAGGCAGATGTTTGAGTGCAAACATGTCTAATCTCCGTATTGAACAATACAATATATAAGGAATAACTAGACACATAGTGGATCATGTATAAAAAACGCCGAGCGGAGTGAATTAATTCTGCGACGCAAATTTCATAAATAAATACTGTTACACAGCGAGTATCACAAAAACTGTTACCTCGACTCAAAAGAAAACGGGGGATAATCCCCCGCTCTCATTTATTGCTATTGCTCTGCTATTACTTGCTCTGACATGAGTGAAGATTGCTGCTTAGAGAGCACCAAATAAATGGCAAACTGCGCCACTATTGCCACCAGCACAATCAAAGGAGAAGCCATTACCCCTGCAACAAGGAAGCTTGTCAGGGCGATAGCGCCGTTGAGTACCGCATAAGGCAACTGGGTTCTAAAGTGCTCATACTGCTCACAACCCGCACCAGTCGAAGACAAAATGGTAGTTTCCGAAATTGGCGAACAATGATCACCAAATAAACCACCAGATAACACCGCACCGATACACACCAGCAATGGCGCATCAATCGCGACTGCGGTTGGTATGACCAATGGCATCATGATGGCAAAAGTCCCCCACGACGACCCTGTGGCAAAAGAGATAATACCCGCCAATAAAAACGCCACGGCAGGCAATAGCCAGTATGGGAAGCCAGCTTGTGCTTGCTCTGCAATGTAGGCCGCAGCGCCCAGCTCTTTACCTACGGAGCTTAATGCCCAAGCCAGCACCAAAATCACAGCAACAGACATCATGTTCGACATCCCTTTTAGGTAAACCTGAATGCCATCAGAGAGCTTTCTCACGCCATAAAACGCCATCAAACTAATTAGGGTAATTGCAGCAAAGAAATACGCCGACGACAATGCAGCACGGAAGGTGGAGCCTGCCACTTTCTGAAATGGAAAACCGTGAGGAACCAATATTGAACAAAGCACAACTAGCATGACGATCAGCGGTGCCCAAACAAAACTTGTTTTTGCATTTTTATGCTCAAACACATTTAATGAATCTTGCACTTTTCCAAAATCAGAACCTTGCTCGGCAAGCTGCTCGGCTTTCGCCATCGGACCAAAATCCAGTTTGAAGAAAGAGACAATCGGCACAATCGCGATCGCTAAAAAGGCATAAAACTGATAAGGAATCGCGCCAATAAAGGCATCCCAATCACTGATACCCACGCCTAGTGCTGCGAACTCTTTCTGAATCAGTCCCATAATGTAAACACCCCAACCGATGAAAGGAATTAGGATAGCAACAGGTGAAGAAGTGGAATCGATGATAAAGGCAAGCTTCTGGCGAGAGACTTTCAGTTTATCAAAAAGAGGACGAAAAACAGGGCCGACAATCAACGGCGTACCAAGGTCTGAAAAGAAAATAACAACGCCGCCAAACCAAGCAGAAAGCTGTGCTTGGCATTTACTGGCAACCCACTGTGTGACCTTTTTAGCGAACGCCACGCCACCGCCAGATTTCTCCATTAGAGCAACAAAGCCACCAATGAAAACCAAAAGAAGGATGACGCCCGCGTTGTAACTGTCAGTCAGTTGCGGCAACAGGTAACTTTTCATCAGCGCGTTAAACGAATCGAGCGGACCTTTGTCAACGAATGTGCCTTCTAACATAGCCACACCGCTAACAACGCCGGCAAAAAGACCGACGACAACGTTTCTTGTGGTTAGCGCAAGAACTAACGTAATAATGATGGGGATGAGGGAGGTAACTTCTGCCTGTTCCATAGCAATACCAACTTTAATATTTAAACACTAAAAATGAATATACATTCAATAATTACACATGTATATATCTGCTAATAAAAAAGTTGAGATCTGCGTTCACACTTTTCAGGCATAAAAAAACCAGCCCGAAGGCTGGTTTTCAATTTGGTATATCTAACAGGAAATTATTCCCATTCGATTGTCGCTGGTGGCTTACCAGAGATGTCGTAAACCACGCGAGAAATACCGTCAACTTCGTTGATGATACGGTTAGAAACCTTACCTAGGAAGTCATATGGTAGGTGTGCCCAATGCGCAGTCATAAAGTCGATAGTTTCTACCGCACGTAGAGAAACAACCCAATCGTACTTACGACCATCGCCCATTACACCTACAGAGCGAACTGGTAGGAATACCGTGAACGCTTGAGATACTTTGTTGTATAGGTCTGCTGCGTGTAGTTCTTCAATGAAGATAGCGTCTGCACGGCGTAGCAAGTCACAGTACTCTTTCTTGATTTCACCAAGAACACGAACACCTAGACCAGGCCCCGGGAATGGGTGGCGGTAAAGCATGTTGTACGGAAGACCAAGCTCTAGACCGATCTTACGAACTTCATCTTTGAACAGCTCACGTAGTGGCTCAACAAGACCCATTTCCATGTCATCTGGAAGACCGCCCACATTGTGGTGTGATTTGATCACGTGCGCTTTACCAGTCTTAGATGCAGCAGATTCGATAACGTCTGGGTAAATCGTACCTTGAGCTAGCCATTTCGCATTTTTCAGCTTCTTAGACTCTTCATCAAATACGTCTACGAATACGTGACCGATTGTCTTACGCTTCTCTTCTGGATCCGACTTGCCTTCAAGTGCTTTTAGGAAACGTTCTTCAGCGTCAACTTTGATGATGTTCAAACCAAATTGGTCGCCGAACATATCCATTACTTGCTGACCTTCGTTTAAACGAAGAAGACCGTTATCTACGAATACACACGTTAGCTTGTCGCCGATTGCACGGTGAACCAGCATCGCAACTACCGATGAATCAACACCACCAGATAGACCTAGGATAACTTCGTCGTCACCTACTTGCTCTTTAATACGAGCAACCGCGTCTTCGATGATAGATTCAGAAGTCCACAGACGCTCACAGCCACATACGCCAAGAACGAAGTTCTCTAGCATTTGTAGGCCGCCTTTCGTGTGCGTTACTTCTGGGTGGAACTGTACGCCGTAGTACTTCTTCTCTTCGTTCGCCATTGCTGCGTACGGACATGTGTCTGTCTCACCGACTTTCACGAAGTCAGCAGGAATTTCTACTACCTTGTCACCGTGGCTCATCCACACGTCTTGAGTTAGCTCAAGATCTTTAAACAGTGCAGATTCACCAGAAACTTTAACTTGTGCGTAGCCGAATTCACGTTCAGTAGAACCTGCTACTTTACCACCTAGCTGCTCAGCCATAGTTTGCATGCCGTAACATACACCTAGAACTGGCACACCAGAGTCAAATACATATTGAGGAGCGCGTGGAGAGTTATCTTCCGTTACGCTTTCTGGACCACCAGATAGGATGATACCGTCTGGATTGAATTCACGAATATCCGCTTCTTCAACGTCCCAGCTCCACAGTTCACAGTAAACACCGATTTCACGTACACGGCGCGCTACTAGCTGAGTGTACTGAGAACCGAAGTCCAAGATCAGAATACGTTGGTCATGAATATTTTTAGTCATTTTGAGCAGTCTTATAAGCTAGGTTATTAAAACGGAGGCGAGTGTACTCGCCTCTTATTAATGCTTCAAGGAAAAAAGCAAACGTTTACGTCGGGTATATAGGTTTTATTTTTACAACAGTAAAAATTAACCGCGACGGTAGTTTGGCGCTTCCTTAGTGATTTGAACGTCGTGTACGTGTGATTCAGCCATGCCCGCACCTGAGATACGAACAAATTCAGCTTTAGTACGCATATCTTCAATCGTTGCAGAGCCAGTAAGACCCATGCTTGAACGTAGACCACCCATTTGTTGATGTACGATTTCTTTTAGACGACCTTTGTATGCAATACGACCTTCGATACCTTCTGGTACTAGCTTGTCTGCAGCATTGTCAGACTGGAAGTAACGGTCAGATGAACCTTGAGACATCGCGCCAAGAGAACCCATACCACGGTAAGACTTGTAAGAACGACCGTTGTAAAGAATCACTTCACCCGGTGCTTCTTCTGTACCTGCGAACATTGAACCAACCATCACACAAGATGCGCCTGCTACGATTGCTTTACAGATATCACCAGAGAAACGGATACCGCCGTCAGCGATAACTGGAATGCCGAATGAGTTCGCCACTTCTGCTGCGTCTGCGATTGCTGTTACTTGAGGAACACCAACGCCCGTTACGATACGAGTTGTACAGATTGAACCAGGGCCGATACCCACTTTCACTGCACTAACACCCGCTTCGATAAGTGCTTTAGCACCAGCACCTGTCGCAACGTTACCGCCGATGATGTCTAGATCTGGGTAAGCAGCGCGAGTTTCGCGGATACGGTTTAGTACACCTTCAGAGTGACCGTGTGAAGAGTCGATAAGTAGAACGTCAACGCCCGCTTCAACTAGAGCAGCAACACGCTCTTCGTTACCAGCACCTGCACCAACGGCTGCGCCAACACGAAGACGACCGCGCTCATCTTTACATGCGTTTGGTTTACGCTCTGCTTTGTGGAAGTCTTTCGCAGTGATCATACCGGTTAGTTGGAACTCATCGTTCACAACCAATACTTTCTCAACGCGTGCTTCGTGCATCTTCTCTTGCACTTCTTCACGAGTTGCACCTTCTTTTACTGCTGCAAGGTTTTCTTTTACTGTCATTACTGAAGACACTTTCTTAGAAAGGTCAGTAACAAAGCGCACATCACGACCAGTGATAATGCCTACAAGCTCGTTGTTCTCTGTGATTACAGGGAAACCAGCGAAGCCGTGTTTTTCAGTTAGCGCTACCACGTCAGCGATTGTCGCTTCAGGGTTTACCGTTACTGGGTCAGAAACAACGCCAGCTTCAAACTTCTTAACTTTACGAACTTCAGCAGCTTGCTGCTCAATAGACATGTTTTTGTGGATAAAGCCAATGCCACCCTCTTGCGCTAGCGCGATAGCTAGACGAGCTTCAGTAACAGTGTCCATAGACGCTGAAATCATTGGGATGTTTAGGGTGATGTTCTTGGTCAACTGAGTGCGAAGATCAGCTGTGTTTGGGAGAACAGTGGAGTGAGCTGGCACGAGTAGTACGTCATCGAATGTCAGCGCTTCTTTGGCAATTCTTAGCATTTGCAATATCTCACAATTAGAGGAGTAAAAAGACAATCCAATCTCATCGTTTCGCATAATGAGGGTAACCAGTTTTAGGTTGTTGGCTACATTTGGATTAGATATTGCGGAGGGATTATACGGTTAACGCAATCGCTTGACCACAAATTTTTTAATTTTTTTCTTGCAATTACCCCCTTGATATGTATTATATTGCCGCTAATTTCCATACTCACGTCTACGGAATTAGCTGTGCTCTCCCAGACCAATCAAAACATCTTCACTGTTTCTCGTCTCAATGCCGAAGTGCGTCTGCTGCTCGAAAACGAAATGGGGATCGTCTGGCTTGTCGGAGAGATATCCAACTTCTCAGCTCCCGTCTCTGGTCACTGGTACCTCACTCTTAAAGATTCTCGCGCTCAAGTTAAATGTGCCATGTTCCGTGGTAACAATCGTCGCGTCACTTTCAAACCTGCTAACGGTAATCAAGTTCTAGTTAAAGCACGTCTGTCTCTGTATGAGCCGCGTGGTGACTATCAATTGATTATTGAAAGCATGCAGCCAGAAGGCGATGGTCGTCTGCAGCAAGAGTTCGAAGCCCTTAAGATGAAACTGGCAGCAGAAGGTTTGTTTGCTCAAACTAATAAGCAGCCTTTACCTGAGCACCCAAAACGCGTTGGTGTGATCACCTCAAAAACCGGTGCAGCACTGTACGACATCTTAGACGTATTGAAACGTCGTGATCCTTCCCTACCCGTGGTGGTTTACCCAACCATGGTGCAAGGTGAAGAAGCCGCGATTCAAATTGCGCAGGCAATCGGCCGTGCAAACAGTCGTGACGAATGTGATGTATTGATTGTTGGTCGTGGTGGCGGTTCGTTAGAAGACCTTTGGTGCTTTAACAACGAAATCCTTGCTCGCACTATTGCTGCAAGCCAAATTCCGATCATCAGTGCCGTTGGTCATGAGGTTGATGTGACAATTGCTGACTTTGTTGCGGACATGCGAGCGCCGACGCCATCAGCGGCGGCTGAATTGGTAAGCCGCGATAACAGCCACAAAGATCAAGCTTTGGTGACTCGCCAACATAAGCTAGCCAGTGCAATGCGTTACTACCTAGCGCAACAAAAGCAGCAATCGGCTCAACTGATGCACCGTTTAGAGCGCCAGCATCCAAGCTATCAATTACAGCGTCAGACGCAACAACTTGATGAGTTGGAGATGCGCCTGCAACGCGCAATGCAACGATTTATCACGACACGCCAACAAGCGGTGGAGCGTAAGCATCATCGCCTACAACTGAACTCACCTGTAAAACGCTTGGCAGAGCAGAAATCGAAGCTTGATCGAGTCGAGCAAAAATTGCTGGATGCGATGGACCGTAAGTTACTGACCATGCGCCATCAACTGGCAATTGCAGCGGAGAAGTTAGATACGGTAAGCCCACTGGCAACGCTAAAACGTGGTTACTCGATTACTCAAACTGAGCAAGGTCAGGTTGTTACCCAGGCGAAAGATGTAAAAACGGGCGACGTATTGGTCACCCGCTTATCTGATGGTGAGCTTCGCTCTACCGTTAACTGATTTTTTGAAACTCAAATCGAACTCGTGATTTCGATTTGAGTTCATTACAACTGTTGCAAAAGTAGTTTGCTGCACCACAAGCCTGTAGTTTCTCCAATTCAGCGTCGCAATCTGGACAAAATCCCACCTTCTTATAATCCGACTCACACTTATTGCAATGGTATTGCCCTGTCCATTCCAATTCGATGTCGCATGTTGGGCAAATATTCGGTTGCATGGTTACCCCTAAAAAAACGCAATTCATTGACTTACAGTCTAATCATAAGCCAGCTTAGTGCCTTGATCTTAATCACGCTCGTTTGGCGCGTTTGTTCTGATACATAGCAACATCGGCTTGTTGAATAAGCTGCTGTAATACTGCTCGCTCACTGGCAGTACTGCAAGCAGCACCAATACTGGCTTTTACTTTATACTCTTCAAGTTGACACACTTGGTTAAGCTCATCTTCTAAGCGCTCGACAAAAGATTGATAAGTATGCTGGTTTGGGAAACAGCAGAAACCAACAAACTCATCGCCACCATACCGCCCTATTACGGAACATGAGCGAAACGCCTGCTTCAAGTACTCAGCCACTAGCACCAAGACTTGGTCACCTGTCTCATGACCAAAACGATCATTGATGTACTTAAACTCATCAATATCAACAAAGAAACATCCAACCACAGCATTGCGACCACATTTACCGTTAATTTTTCGGTCAACTTCCGTCAATAACGCTCGTCGATTGAAACAGTGCGTGAGTGGATCTCGACTGGCATGAAAATGCAGTTGTTCTTCTAAACGATACTTCTCTAATGCTACCGCATACAAAGCAGCCAACATTTCGAGCACTTCGAGCTCATAGGGATGCGGCTCAGAAGGCGTATTGCTGTATACAGCGAATGTCCCCAACACATAGCCATCCGAAGCAATGATCGGAACAGACCAACAAGCCCGGAGTTGAGCCTGCTGAGTCAGTTCAAGGAAAGGTGCCCAGTTAACATGGTGATCGATATCGCTGACAACGACGGTTTGCTTCAAAAACGCGGCAGCGCCGCATGAACCGATTTGCGGCCCAATCGCAACCCCTTCAATCGCTTGATTGTAGAAATCAGGTAAATGCGGGGCAAATTCCAAATGCAATGTGTTGGTATCGGGGTGCAATCGTAAAATGGAAGCTTGCCTCTTCCCAAATAGGCGTTCACTTAACTTGATAACTTCATGATTGAGACTATCGCGTTCCATTCCCAGAGCAAGCTTACCTAAAAGACGATTGACTGCTCGGTGAGCATCTAACAGTCTATCTTTGTCCATTGTGGTGTATTCACATCGTTATTATGTTTGTTAGCCTGCAATATAATAAATCTATAAATATGGCACAGGTAACTAAATCACAATATACGAACGCGACACTATAAAAGATCGTATGCTGATCTTCGGATATTTCCCTTTTGATCAGCGATCACCCCCTAAAAGAATATTTATATAACCACATACCGAAAGCATAAGTTACATATTCTGTCCTTCAATTTAAAACAGAACTAAAAACTACAAGTTCAATTTAAAACCAAACAAAACAGGATTTAATAAAAAGATCAGAATCTAAATTTAGCGTATTACATCAGTGTGCATTTCAATTGTCTGTGGGTCTATTTCCACCAGTGTTACTTGGATAGAACCAAAGTCACTTAAATGGCTCGCATGCGTTCCCCCACAAGGGATGACCGCGATTTCACCTTCACCTAAATCACACTGCCAGTAACGTGAATCGGTAAGGTGCTCACCATGACAATCGATGGTGATCGCCATGTCTCTTTTTAGCCAATCTTCCAACAGAACATTCACCTGTTGTTCGATGCTTTTCAAGTCAGACAGCATATCTGCACTGTTTAGCCCTCTTTTACGAAGAGTTTTGCCTAAACGATAGGTATCCAGACATTTATCCGGGGTAACAAAGCTGGTCTCTTGGGCGTAGCTATTGAAATCGTAATTACCGTGTGGGTCTTTGCGGTCAGCGTCTTTACGCCAATAGTTTTGCGCTAGCACCTTATTGAGCGCAAGGTATGCAATGTGCCCTGCGCTATGTCCACGGCTTAACGACAACTGGTACTCTTTGTCGACTTCCAATAATGCAGTATCACCAACCTTAATAGCATCAGTTCGTGACAATACGTGCACCACCACAAACGCCCATCCTTCCGTATCGCGTTTTACAGGAATTGCTGTACCGACATGCAATTCTCCACTTGCAAGCTCTACCGCTCCAACTTGGCAATCCGCTACTTCATAGCTTATGCCCTTGATAGTGAGCGTACCTTTGTCTGCTGGATGATCAGGCCAAATGTGGCTGACAGGATGGAAAGGTGTGATTTCTGTAAGTACATAAGTCACTTCTTCTGTAGAGTGAACAAGTTGCACTGGCGCTTCCAGTCGCCAAGTTTGATGACAGAAGCGCGTCTTGGTAGCTGTGATGGTCATGGTCTTCATACTTTAATACATTGCTTAGAACAAAATTCTGCTGATAAAAAAATACCCAAGTCGAAACTTGGGTATTCATAAAATCTTAGGCGATTACTTGTTGCGGTTCTTCACTGCAGACATCATACGCTTGCGCTTACGCTCTTGAGATAGCGTTAGCTTGTTTGTACGGTTCTCGTACGGGTTGTCGCTGTTCTGGAAGTTAATACGGATTGGTGTACCCATGATTTCCAGAGACTTACGGAAGTAGTTCATCAAGTAGCGCTTGTACGAATCTGGTAGATCGCGAACCATGTTACCGTGAACAACCACGATTGGTGGGTTGTAACCACCCGCGTGCGCATACTTCAGCTTAATACGGCGGCCACGAACCATTGGTGGTTGGTGATCGTCTGTTGCCATCTTCATGATACGAGTCAGAACAGAGGTACCAACACGTGTCGTTGCCGACTTGTACGCTTCTTGAATCGATTCGAACAAGTGACCAACACCTGTACCGTGAAGCGCAGAGATAAAGTGAATGCGAGCGAAGTCAACGAAACCTAAACGGCGGTCGAGTTCTTTCTTCACGTTCTCTTTCACTTCGTTATCTAGACCATCCCACTTGTTCACTGCTAGTACGATTGAACGACCAGCATTCAATGCGAAGCCAAGTAGACTCAGGTCTTGATCAGAAATGTTTTCACGTGCGTCGATAACCAATAGAACTACGTTTGCGTCTTCTACGGCTTTCAGTGTTTTAACAACTGAGAATTTCTCTACTGTTTCGTTGATACGACCACGGCGACGTACACCAGCAGTATCGATCAATACGTACTCACGACCATCACGTTCCATTGGAATGTAGATTGAGTCACGCGTAGTGCCTGGCATGTCATATACCACAACACGCTCTTCACCAAGAATACGGTTTGTCAGTGTTGATTTACCAACGTTTGGACGACCAATGATCGCCAGTTTGATTGGCTGGTCTTGCAGACGTTTGAACTCTGCTTCTGCGTCTTCTTCGGTGTAATCTTCAACCGCTAGCTCTTCATCTTCGAACTCAGTCAGATCTTCAATCTCACCTTCTTCAGATTCACTTGCCAGCAGATCATCAAAGAATGGCGCTAATGCGCGTTCTAGCAATGCCGTCACACCACGGCCGTGTGCTGCAGCAATTTGGTACATATCGTCAACACCAAGTTGCCAGAAGTCGGCACAAGCTGCATCGGCATCAATACCATCGATCTTGTTTACTACCAGCATTGCTGGCTTTTCGATTTTGCGCAGGTGCGCAGCAATCGCTTCATCCGATGGCGTTAAGCCAGCGCGACCATCAACAAGGAATAGTACTACGTCAGCTTCATCAATCGCAGCGAGCGATTGTTCTGCCATCTTCGTTTCTACGCCTTCTTCTGTGCCATCAATACCACCGGTATCGATAACGATAAATTCGTGTTCTTCACCAAGGCGAGCTTGGCCATATTTACGGTCTCGCGTTAGGCCAGGGAAGTCCGCAACCAACGCGTCACGTGTGCGTGTCAATCGGTTAAATAGTGTAGATTTACCTACGTTCGGACGCCCTACTAGAGCAACAACAGGTACCATAACAACCTCTACAATAATCTTTCTTCTGTAGTTATAGGTAACGACTTGCTCGATGCCAAATCAAACCAGCTTTTTACCTATAACCACGTCAGGAATAACGGTTAATAAATAATAATTTCAAACAACAAAACGGCTCCTAACTGTTACCAGCCAGGAGCCGAATGTGAATTATATCACGATATTATTCGTTAATGGTTAGTTTCTTTACATCGCCATTGCGAGTTGTAATCACGTAACCATCAGACAATAACGTCGGACCAACAGCAAAACCACTGTCATCGACATATTGTTGTGCAACGAATTCGCCCGTTGAGCGATCGATCCAGTGTAGGTAACCCAATGTATCACCCACCACTAGGTAGTTATCAACGATAACTGGAGCAGTAAGCTGACGGTATTCCAGCTTGCTGTTTTCCCAAAGCTCAGTACCGCTGCGAGCATCGACTGCCACTACATGATCTTTCTCAGTGATCACGAAAATACGGCTACCATCTGTCGCGATATCGTTCGCCGATGAGTAGTTGCGCTTCCAAATTGGGTTTGCGCTGCGTAAGTCGATAGCAATAAGCTGACCGTTATAACCGATGGTGAAAAGAGTGCCACCTAGAACAACCGGTGAAGAATCTACGTCTACCAGACGATCGATTTCCGTTGCACCTTTTGGTGTACCTACTGGTTGTTGCCAAATAAGCTGACCACGTTCAACAATCGCTGCCGCCAGTCGGCCGTTTGCCGTACCCCAGAATACACCACCACCGATCGCCGTTGGCGTGCTATCGCCACGTAGCGTTAGGTTTGGTACTTCGGTACTCAGTGCCCAGCGTTGTTCACCCGTGCTTTCATCTAACGCAATCAACGTGCCACGGCTCGTGTTTACGATGATCATGCCCGAATCCGCAACCGGTCGAGCTAGAACTTCACCACCAACTTCGATACGCCAAATGATTTCACCAGTTTCTTGGCTAAGCGCAATAACTTCACCATTTTCAGAACCGATGTACAGGTTACCGTAAGCGGCAGTGATGCCACCAGAAAGACGCGCAATCACATCTTCTTCTAGGTCAATTTGCCATTTTTGCTTACCGTTTTCTGGATCCAGCGCTTTAACTAGACCATCACGGCTTGCAACAAACAAAGTGTCATTTGCCACAACAGGCGACAGTTTTGAGAAATAGTGCCCTACGCCATCACCAATCGACGTCGACCATTTCGCGCTTGGCGTAAACTCGCTGTCTACCTGAGGTAGTGGAGCCATGACAATGGTATCTTCCTCGCCAGCACAACCAGCTAGGATTCCCACTGTTAATGCCCCTAACAAGGCTTTCTTAAAGACTCTTTTCATCCAATGCGGTCCTTATTTCGCCAAGTCGTCCAATTTCATTTGTAGCGTTGGGCTAGCGTCTGCAGCTTGTTGAGCTTCAGTGTACGCTGCGTATGCTGCTTCTTTGTCACCTTGACGAAGAGCGATATCACCACGCAGCTCAGCAATACGACCAGTCCATGCTGCATCAGTCACTTTGCCTAACTCAGCGTTTGCTGCGTCAAAGTTACCCATTTCAGCTTCAATGCGCGCAATACGGTAGCTGATAAGTGGAGATAGCGCGGCATCTTTGGTGTTGCTTTGAGCCCATTTCAGTTGCTCAAGTGCAGCAGAAAGATCTTTCGCATCCACTTGTACTTTCGCTAGTTGAAGTGCTGCAAGTACTGAGTACTCTTTAACTTCGTTTGAGTCGATGAACGCTTGAATGTCCGCTTGTGCGTCTGCACCTTTGGTTTGCAGAGCGTTCATTACTGTTGTGTAGCTTTGAGAAGCTGCTTCACTCGCCTGAATCACAGAATCCTGGTAGTAACGCCAGCCAAATAGACCACCTAAACCAACAACCGCACCGATGATGACGGCTTTGCCGTTTTCCTTCCACCAGTCTTTAATGGCTTCAACTTGTTGTTCTTCAGTATCGTAAAGTTCCACTTCCTGTCCTCTTAAAACATGTAAATGACAGCGAGGCTGCCATTGTTCCTATTTCGTCGAAAGGCTCCTATCTTGGGAGCCTTACTATTACGAATTAGGATTTAATCTTTAGCTTATTAAAAGACTTAAATCAGTGCTGCGATCTTCTCAGCAACTTCTGCTTGGTTGTAAGTCTCTTGCTCACCACCCACCAAGTCTTTTAGTACTACGGTGTTTTCTGCAACTTCATTTTCGCCCAGAACCAATGCTACTACAGCACCCACTTTATCTGCGCGCTTAAACTGTTTCTTGAAGTTACCACCACCGAAGTGGCTCATCACGCGAACGCCTGGGATTGCTTCACGAAGCTGTTCTGCTAGCTTCATACCCACCATCATTGTGCCTTCGCCTGCTGTCACAACGTAAACATCTACACTGCGACGAACGTCTGTTAGCTCTAGTGTTTCTAGCATCAGTACAAGACGCTCTAGACCCATAGCAAAGCCAACAGCTGGTGTTGCACTGCCGCCTAATTGCTCTACAAGACCATCGTAACGACCACCGCCACATACTGTGCCTTGAGCACCTAGGCTCTCAGTGATCCACTCAAATACCGTGCGGTTGTAGTAATCCAGACCACGAACTAGACGCTCGTTAACTGTGTATTCGATACCTGCAGCGTCTAAAAGTTCACATAGACCTGCGAAGTGTGCTTTAGATTCTTCACCTAAGTACTCAGAAAGACGAGGTGCATCACCTAAAATAGCCTGAACGTCCGGGTTCTTCGTATCTAGAACTCGCAGTGGGTTCGTGTGCATGCGACGCTTACAATCTTCGTCTAGCACATCGATATGTTGCTCAAGGAATGCAACCAGTGCCGTGCGGTAGTCTGCGCGGTCTTCTTGAGAACCGATAGAGTTAAGCTCAAGACGAACATGCTCATTGATACCCAACTCACGCCATAGACGTGCTGTCATCATGATAAGCTCAGCATCAACATCTGGACCATTTAGACCGAACACCTCAACACCACACTGGTGGAATTGACGGTAACGACCTTTCTGCGGACGCTCGTGGCGGAACATTGGGCCCATGTACCATAGACGTTGTTCGTCGCGGTTAATCAGGCTGTTTTGAATACATGCACGTACACAACCCGCCGTACCTTCAGGGCGAAGTGTTAGGCTGTCTCCGTTACGATCATCAAAGGTGTACATTTCTTTTGAAACGACATCTGTCTCTTCACCAACCGCGCGGCTGAATAGGTTTGTTTCTTCAACGATTGGCATGCGCACTTCGTTGTAGCCGTATGCGCTCACAGTACTTTTTACTGCGTTTTCAAGTTTCTGCCACAGCGGAGACTGAGTTGGAAGGCAGTCGTTCATGCCTCGGATTGCTTGGATTTTCTTTGCCACAATTATTACCGTCGCTTAGTAACTCGAGCACACTTAGCGTGCTCAAGCTATGAGATTAATCTTCTTGTTTGATATCGATGCGGTTAGCTTGGTCTAATACAGACGCTTTCGCACGGATTTTCGCTTCTAGCTGGTTCACTAGATCATCGTTGTCGAAACGCTCTTTCTGACGTTTGCCGTCTTCGTAGAATGCGCTCTTCTTGTTGCTGCCAGCTAGGCCTAGGTGTGAAACCTCAGCTTCACCAGGGCCGTTTACGACACAGCCGATGATAGACACATCCATAGGTGTGATGATGTCTTCTAGGCGCTCTTCCAGTGCGTTCACTGTATTAATCACGTCGAATTCCTGACGTGAACAGCTTGGACAAGCAATAAAGTTGATACCTCGTGAGCGAATACGCAGAGACTTAAGAATATCAAAGCCAACTTTGATCTCTTCTACCGGATCTGCCGCCAACGAGATACGCAGCGTATCACCGATGCCCTCAGCCAAAAGCATACCAAGACCAACCGATGATTTCACTGCACCAGCACGAGCACCACCCGCCTCGGTGATACCAAGGTGCAAAGGTTGGTCAATCTGTTTGGCCAATAGACGGTATGAATCCACCGCTAGGAACACATCTGACGCTTTCACACTGACTTTGAACTGGTCAAAGTTAAGACGGTCTAGATGATCCACGTGACGCATCGCCGACTCGACCAATGCCTCTGGCGTTGGCTCACCGTATTTCATCTGCAGATCTTTTTCCAAAGAACCGCCGTTTACACCGATACGGATAGGGATGTTTTTGTCACGGGCACAATCAACAACAGAGCGAATACGCTCTTCGTTACCGATATTGCCTGGGTTGATACGCAAACAATCAACACCGTACTCGGCCACTTTCAAGGCAATACGGTAGTCAAAGTGAATGTCCGCAACTAACGGCACAGACACTTGCTGTTTGATGAGCTTAAAGGCTTCCGCAGCATCCATAGTAGGAACAGAAACACGTACAATGTCTGCACCCACTTTTTCTAATGCTCGGATTTGTGCGACTGTGGCTTCCACATCAGTCGTGCGAGTGTTTGTCATTGACTGTACTGCAATTGGTGCACCATCACCAATTGGCACATCACCCACATAAATACGCGTCGATTTACGACGAATAATTGGAGATTCGTGTTGCATAATATTTATAACGGTAAAGTGAATCTAGCTACTTTGCCTGAAGTATACCCAGAAAGGTCGACAGGTTCACTTGCAAATGTCATTGTGACGCCTTCAGGTGCGCCTAATATCACTTTAAACGGTGCTTTTCCGGCAAGTTCTACGTCTTGGCCCGGTTTCCGAGTACCGCTTACTAACGTTTTGCCATTCGCGTCTTTGACTTGAATCCAGCAATCCGCTTTGAATTTCATAGTTAGCAGTGTCATGCCTTCTGGCACAACTGGGGCTGCTGGTTCTTCTGCCTCTTGCGCATCTTCAATCACCGCGACAGGTTCTTGAGCGGCTTCTTCTGTCACTTCTGCCGCTACTGCAGCAACGACTGGCTCAGTCACATCACCCGCCGCACTCATCGCCGTATCAGCCTCAGAAACCACGGTTAGCGCAGCCGATACTGGCGCAATCTCAGCAGGAGTGCTGGCAATAAGCTCATCGGCACTCATTTGATCGATGTCTGCATCATCAGCAACTTGCTCTGTTTCAGCAGTTTCTGTACTTAACTGCGCAAGGCTGTTTTCTTGTTGGTTCTGCCACCACCATGCCCCCGAAATACCGGTGATCACGATAGCAATCGCCCAAGTGAGCAACATGATGCGGCTGTTGTGTTTCTCGTGTTTGGTTTTACGAGAGAAACTCTGCATCTCTGTCTCTTGTGGCTTAACATGCACTTCAGATGTCTGCTCTAAAGCTGCCAAAACAATCTTTTCATCAAGGCCAACAAGCTTGGCATACGAACGCAAATAACCACGTGTAAACGTTGTTACCTGTTGCTCTTCAAATCGATTGTTTTCAATGTCTTCAATAACAGAAACGCGAAGTCTAAGGCGATCAGCAACGTGCTTCTGAGTCATGCCTAGAGATTCGCGTTTGTTTTTAAGTAACGTGCCCGCTTCCATCGAAAGTGGCACTTCATTCGTATTTTCGTGTTCTGTCATAATGGCGGTATTTAATCTGTTTGGTGGCTAACGCAGTTATTTATTTTCGTTTTTGTTCTAATTAAGCCTTACTTAAAGATAGCTAGCCTAAACGCGTTAACCAAAATAATCTTTTAGAAATTCTCAGTAGTCAGAGTAAGAATGCTCGTTTTGCAATGGTTCAGCAAAGCGTATTGGAAAAATACTGAGAATCGTCAGTGTCGTAGTTTTATTTCACTTACCATGATAAGCGAATGTTTAACGAAGACAAAAACTCTTTGCTCTCAAATTAACAGATAGCTCAAGCTTTTGTCCAAAAATTGACACAGTAACGCGAAATAATCGCCGATACGATTGTCAGTGTCAGATTACATTCCACCTTCGAAAAACAAAATAGCCAGAGCAAAAGGCTCTGGCTATTTTTCTATTCTTTGCGAATTACACCGCTTTTACGTCGATGGTTTCTGCACCACGTGCTGCTTTTAAAGCTGCGGTACGTTTTGTGCGGTCAATAACATCACCAACCAACTGACCACATGCTGCATCGATATCATCACCGCGCGTTTTACGAACCGTTACTGTGTGCTCGTATTGCATTAGCGTTTTCTGGAAACGGTCAATGCGCGAGTTACTTGGCTTCTTGTAAGGAGAACCTGGGTACGGGTTAAACGGAATCAGGTTGATCTTACATGGGGTATCTTTCATCAATTCAGCCAATTCACGTGCGTGGTCCATGTCATCGTTCACATGATCAAGCAGTACGTACTCAACGGTTACTTTACCGCGGTTCGCATTTGAAGACGAAATGTAACGACGAACAGACGCTAGGAAGTCTTGGATATCCCAACGGTCGTTGATTGGCATGATTTGGCTACGTAGTTCGTCGTTTGGCGCGTGTAGAGAAATCGCCAATGCGACGTCGATTTTGCCCGTCATCTGATCAAGACCAGAAACCACACCTGAAGTTGATACGGTTACACGACGTTTAGAAAGACCGAAACCCAGATCATCAAGCATGATTTCTAGTGCTGGGATTAGGTTCTTCATGTTAAGAAGTGGCTCACCCATGCCCATCATCACTACGTTAGTGATTGGACGACGGCCTGTTTCTTTCTGCAAACCGATTTCACGTGCTGCACGCCATACCTGACCAATGATTTCAGATACTTTTAGGTTACGGTTGAAGCCCTGTTGTGCTGTTGAACAGAACTTACATTCCAACGCGCAACCTACCTGAGAAGACACACATAAGGTTGCTCGGTCATCTTCTGGGATGTAAACCGTTTCTACGTCTTGGTCACCTACCTTCATCGCCCACTTGATTGTGCCGTCTGAAGAGTGCTGAGCTTCTGCCACGGTAGGTGCTTTGATTTCACACTTGTGCTGCAGTTTTTCACGTAGCTTCTTGTTGATGTTCGTCATGTTGTCGAAGTCATCAACACCGAAATGGTAGATCCACTTCATAACCTGATCAGCACGGAACGCTTTTTCGCCTAGCTCATCCGCGAAAAATTGACGCATGCCCTTGCGATCAAAGTCGAGTAGATTGATTTTTTCAGTGGTCATGTTGCCTCTCAATGACTGAAACAAGAATAAGGGCGCGAATTGTACAGCCTTTATGCAGCTACAACAAGGGCTGTAAGACCCTGACTTCGCTAAGGCATTAAAATCTTAATGATTAAATTTTAGCCAATTATTCTTCTTCACTCTTTCTGAGTAACGGATAATAAAAATGTATGGTCCGCCCCGTTATTGCAACTACAATTTAGTAATAACGGAGTTGGTTTGCGCTAATGTATTCGGAGTCCACGTTGGGAACATTAACTTCCCCCTC